>NZ_JBSGBG010000008.1:163090-233263 GCF_053601135.1 Actinosynnema sp. NPDC004786
GTCGGGCGCAGGGCAAGCCGGGATGCGCCGCGTCAGGCACGGGCGAGCCGCGATCGGGCGGGACGAGCCGGGCCGGGTCGGGGCCTGGCGGGCCGAGAGCCGGGGCGGCGGTCGGGACCGGCGGGAGGCAGAGCGGGCGCGGGCAGGTCGGCCGCAGGCGGGGCAGACACGGGGCGGGACCGGCGCGGGGCAGACGCGAGGTGGGGTGCGCGCGAGGCAGGTCGGGCGCGGGGGCGGGTCAGGCGCGGGGCGGGGCCGTGCTGTCGCGCAGGACCAGCCGCGTCGCCACCAGGCTGGTGCCCGGCTCCACGGGCTCGTCGCGGACCTGGCGCAGGACGCGCTCGACGCAGCGGCGGCCGACCTCGGTGAAGTCCTGGTGCACGGTGGTCAGGGGCGGCACGAACGACCCGGAGTCCGGGATGTCGTCGAAGCCCACCACGCTGACGTCGTCCGGCACGACCCTGCCCCGCTCGTGGAACGCCCGCAGCAGCCCCAGCGCCATCTGGTCGTTGGCCGCGAACACCGCCGTGCAGCCCGGCTCGTCGGCCAGCGCCAGCCCGGCGCGGTAGCCCGACTCGGCCGACCAGTCGCCGCGCGCGAGCGGCGGGACCGGCCGACCGGCCCGTTCCAGCTCGGTCCGCCACGCCGACGCCCGCCGCTCGGCCGCGAACGACTCCTCCGGCCCGGCCACGTGCCACACCGTGCGGTGGCCGAGGTCGAGCAGGTGCCGGACGGCCTGGCGCGCGCCGTCGACCTGGTCGGTGTCCACCACGCTGTAGCGGTCGTCGGCGTCGGAGTCCACGACGACGACCGGCACGCCCGACGGGAGGCTGACCGTGGCGGCGTCGAGCAGGTGGATCTCCATGATCACGATCACCGCGTCCACGGCCAGCTCGCCGAGGCGGGTGAAGGCGCCGAGCACACCGTCCCGGGTCGGCACGGCGACCGGGATCAGGGTGATCGCGTAGCCCTCTTCGGCGGCGTGGTCGACGATCGCCTCCAGCGTCCGGCTGTTGCCGACCGTGGACAGCGTGAACAGGATGACGCCGATGGTGCGGAACTGGCCGTACTTCAACGCCCGCGCCGCGCTGTTGGGCCGGTACCCCAGCTCCTTCATGGCCGCGAGCACCTGCTCGCGGGTGGAGCCGACGACCCCCGGGTGACCGTTGGACACCCGCGACACCGTCTGCGCCGACACGCCGGCGCGGCGGGCGACGTCCGCCATGGACACCCGGCGGGCACGCCCCGCGGGCGGGTCCGGTGGCACCCCGGCGGCCGACCTGGTCAGGCTCACGCTGGACAACTCCCTCCCGCGCCGAGCCTTGACGCCACGGCACCGCGCTGCCACTATAGCGCCGAAATGTTTGCGTAAACATCCCCTCCGCCGATCAGACCCTTTCGCGTCGGGATCCCGCAGGGCCGATGATGTTTGCGCAAACATCACGCACGACGGGTCGCGACGACGCGGCGGGAAGCGAGGAGCACGGTGGCACCACCTCCACCCGCCACGGCCGTGCCCGGCGTGGTGTCGCGGAGCCGGGCGCGCCGGCGGCGGTCGTGGGTCGGCTGGCGGTTCGTCGGCCCGTTCCTCGCGGTGTTCGCCCTGGTCTTCCTCGCGCCGATCGCCTACTCGATCCACCTGAGCCTCTTCCGCGACCGGCTGGTGGGCGGCAACTCGTTCGTCGGGCTCGACAACTACCGCCAGGTGCTGGCGGACCCGCTGTTCTGGGCCGCGGTCGGCCGGGTGTCGCTGTTCCTCGTCGTGCAGGTGCCGGTGATGCTGTTCCTGGCGCTCCTGGTGGCGCTGGCGATCGACAGCGGACGGCTCTACGGCCGCAACTTCTTCCGCCTGGCGGTGTTCCTGCCCTACGCCGTGCCCGCGGTGGTGGCGTCCCTCATGTGGGGCTTCATGTACGGCACGCGGTTCGGGCTCGTCGGCAACATCAACGAGGCGTTCGGCGTCACCCTGCCCGACCCGTTGTCGCCCGACCTGGTCCTCGCCTCCATCGGCAACATCGTGACGTGGGAGTTCATCGGCTACAACATGCTGATCTTCTACGCCGCGCTCCAGGTCGTGCCCCGGTCGCTGTACGAGTCGGCCGAGATCGACGGCGCGAGCCAGCTGCGGGTGGTGCTGTCGATCAAGCTGCCCGCGCTGCGCGGCGCGCTGCTGATCGCCACCATCTTCTCGATCATCGGCAGCTTCCAGCTGTTCAACGAGCCGAGCATCCTGCAGAAGCTCGCGCCGAACGCGATCACCACCTCCTTCACGCCGAACCTGTACGCCTACTCCCTGTCGTTCTCCGGTCGGCAGTTCAACAACTCGGCCACGGTGGCGATCGTCATGGGCGTGCTCACGATGGTCGTGGCCTACCTCGTGCAGTTGCGCGGCATGCGGAAGGACGGCGCACGATGACCGCACCCACCCGGACCCGGGCGAGCGGGACCCGGGTCGCCCCGTTGCGCCCGGCCTCCCGACCGCGCGCCGGCCGCCGACCCCGGCGCAGCGCGCTGCTCACCGCGCTGACCGCGCTCGTCGCCCTGTACTCGCTGGTGCCGCTGGCGTGGCTGCTGATCAACGCCACCAAGACCCAGGCGGGCCTGTTCTCGTCGTTCGGCCTGTGGTTCGGCGACGACTTCGCGTTGTGGGACAACGTCGGGCGCACGCTGACCTACGACGACGGCATCTTCCTGCGCTGGCTGTCCAACACCCTGCTCTACGTGGTGGCGGGCGCGGGCGGCGCGACGCTGCTCGCGGCCGTGGGCGGGTACGGGCTGGCGAAGTTCGACTTCCCCGGCAAGCGCGCGGTGTTCGCGGTGGTCATCGGCGCGGTGGCCGTGCCCGGCACCGCGCTCGCCGTGCCGACGTTCCTGATGTTCAGCCAAATGGGGCTGACCAACACGCCGTGGTCCATCATCGTCCCCAGCCTGATCTCGCCGTTCGGGCTCTACCTGATGTGGACGTTCGCGGCCGACGCGATCCCGGACGAGCTGCTGGAGGCGGCACGCCTCGACGGCGCGGGCGAGTTCCGCATCTTCTTCCGCGTGTGCCTGCCGCTGCTCGCGCCCGGCCTGGTCACCGTGCTGCTGTTCACGTCGGTCACGACGTGGAACAACTACTTCCTGCCGCTGATCATGCTCAAGGACCCGGACTGGTACCCGCTCACGGTGGGCCTGAACGCGTGGAACGCGCAGGCCACCACCGCGGGCGGGCAGGCCGTGTTCGACCTCGTGATCACCGGCTCGCTGCTGACCATCGTCCCGCTCATCGCGGCCTTCCTGCTGCTCCAGAGGTACTGGCAGTCCGGGCTGGCCGCGGGCGGGGTCAAGGGCTGACCCGCCCACCGCACCGCTCCCCCGTCCCGCATCGGAAAAGGTCGTCGCACCGTGATCAGACAACGCCGTCGCTCCGCGTTCACCGCACTGGCGGGCGCCCTCGCGCTCGCCCTGGCCGCCTGTGGTTCCGGCGGCTCCGACACCGACGCCCGGGAGCAGGTCTCCGCCCAGGACGTGCAGGCCGCGCTGGACGCCGGCGGCACGATCAAGGTGTGGGCGTGGGAGCCCACGCTCAAGGAGGTCGTCGCCGGGTTCCGGCAGAAGTACCCCAAGGTCAACGTCGAGCTGGTCAACGCGGGCACCGGCGACAAGCAGTACACCGCGCTGCAGAACGCGATCGCGGCCGGCTCCGGCGTGCCCGACGTCGCCCAGGTCGAGTACTACGCGCTGCCGCAGTTCGCGCTGGCCGAGTCGGTCGCGGACCTCAGGTCGTTCGACGCGGGCTCGTTCGACGGCAGGTTCACCCCCGGCCCGTGGACCTCGGTGCACGCGGGCGAGGGCATCTACGGCCTGCCGATGGACTCCGGCCCGATGGCGTTGTTCTACAACAAGGAAGTGTTCGACAAGCACAACATCGCGGTGCCGACCACGTGGGACGAGTACGTCGCCGCGGCCCGCGCGCTGCACGCCGCCGACCCGAAGGTCTACATCACCAGCGACACCGGTGACGCGGGCTTCACCACCAGCATGATCTGGCAGGCGGGCGGCAAGCCGTACGAGGTCGACGGCACCAACGTCACCATCGACTTCTCCGACGAGGGCTCCCGGCGGTTCAGCACCCTGTGGCAGCAGCTCGTGACCGAGAAGCTCGTCGCGCCGGTCACCGGCTGGAGCGACCAGTGGTACCAGGGCCTCGGCGACGGCAGCATCGCCACGCTGGTGATCGGCGCGTGGATGCCCGCCAACCTCCAGTCCGGCGTCGCGGCCGGTGCGGGCAAGTGGCGCGTGGCCCCCATGCCGCAGTGGGAGAAGGGCGGCAAGGCGGTCGCGGAGAACGGCGGCAGCGCGTTGTCCATCCCGACCGCCGGCTCGAACAAGGCGCTGGCCTACGCGTTCGTCAAGTACGCCACCGCCGAGGAGGGCGTGAAGACCCGGGTCGACGGCGGCGCGTTCCCCGCGACCACGGCCGAGCTGAACTCCCCGGAGTTCCTCGGCGCCGAGTTCCCCTACTTCGGCGGGCAGAAGGCCAACGAGGTGTTCGCGCAGGCCGCGAAGGACGTCGTCCCCGGCTGGTCCTACCTGCCGTTCCAGGTCTACGCCAACAGCATCTTCAACGACACCGTCGGCAAGGCGTACGTGTCCGGCACGACGCTGGCCGACGGGCTGAAGGCGTGGCAGGAGTCGTCGGCCAAGTACGGCCGGGAACAGGGCTTCACGGTCGGACCGTGACCGCCGGACCACGAGCACACAAGGGGAGCGCATGAGCGTGCTGGGCATCGCCGACGACGGCTTCACCCTCGACGGCGCGCCGTTCCGGGTGATCTCCGGCGCGTTGCACTACTTCCGCGTCCACCCGCGGCAGTGGGCGGACCGGATGCGCAAGGCGAAGTGGATGGGCCTGAACACCATCGACACCTACATCCCGTGGAACCTGCACGAACCGCAGCGGGGTGTGGTGGGCGCGGAGGCGGGGCTCGACCTGCCGCGGTTCCTGGACCTGGCGCGGGAGCACGGCCTGCACGTGCTCCTGCGCCCGGGACCGTACATCTGCGCCGAGTGGGACGGCGGCGGCCTGCCGCCGTGGCTGCTCACGGAGCCCGACATCCGCTACCGCAGCACCGACCCGCGGTTCCTGGACGCGGTCGAGTCCTACTTCGCGGCGCTGTGGCCGATGCTGGTGGACAAGCTGGCCACGCGGGGCGGCCCGGTGCTGGCCGTCCAGGTGGAGAACGAGTACGGCGCGTTCGGCGACGACACCGAGTACCTGCGCCGGTTGGCGGACATGCTGCGCCGCAACGGCGTGGACGTGCCGCTGTTCACCTGCGACCAGCCCGCCGACCTCGCCCGGGGCGCGCTGCCGGGCGTGCTGCGCACGGTCACGTTCGGCAGCCGCGTGGCGGAGTCGCTGGCCGCGTTGCGCGAGCAGCAGCCGACCGGCCCGCTGATGTGCTCGGAGTTCTGGAACGGCTGGTTCGACGACTGGGGCGGGCACCACGTCACCCGGTCCGCGGCCGACGCCGCCGCGACGCTGGACGAGGTGCTCGCCGCGGGCGCCTCGGTGAACCTCTACATGTTCCACGGTGGCACGAACTTCGGCTTCACCAGCGGCGCCAACGACAAGGGCGTGTACCGACCGATCACCACCTCCTACGACTACGACGCGCCGCTCAGCGAGGCCGGCGACCCGACGCCCAAGTTCTTCGCGTTCCGGGACGTGATCGCCCGGCACGCGCCGGTGCCGTCGGGTCCGCCGCCGGAGGCCGGGCCGAAGCTGGCCGTGCCGGACGTGGCGCTGACCGAGAGCGCGCCCCTGCTGGACCACGTCGGCGTGCTCGGCGTGGCCAAGCCGGACGTCCGGCCGCTGACCATGGAGCAACTCGGCCAGGCGTCCGGGTTCGTGCTGTACGAGACCGCGGTGGAGCGGCCGGGCGCGGCCCTGCTGGACGTCACGGCGTTCGGCGACCGGGTGCAGGTGTTCGTCGCGGGCCGGCCGGCGGGCGTGCTGGAGCGCGAGCGGCACGAGCACGTGCTGGCGCTCACCGTGCCGTACGCGGGCGCGACGCTGGCGCTGCTGGTGGAGAACCAGGGCCGGGTCGACTACGGCCAGGGCATCCACGACCGCAAGGGCGTCACGGGGCCCGTGCTGCTGGACGGCGTGGCGGTGGAGGGCTGGACCAGCCGCGCCCTGCCGCTGGACGACCTCGCGGCCCTGCCCTTCGCGCCCGCGGCCGGGCCGGCGGTCGGCCCGGCGTTCCACCGGGGCGTGGTGCACGTCGACGCCCCGGCCGACACGTTCCTGTCGCTGGCGGGGTGGACCAAGGGCAACGCCTGGGTCAACGGCTTCCACCTCGGCCGGTACTGGTCGCGCGGGCCCCAGCACACGCTGTACGTGCCCGCTCCGGTGCTGCGGCCGGGGGCGAACGAGATCACCGTGCTCGAACTGCACGCCACGCGCCGCCCCGTGGTGGCGCTGGTGCCCCGGCCGGAGTTCCACCCGACCGAGCGCTGACCGGTCACCCCGCCTCGCCCGGTCAGGGCGGGGCGGGGTCTGCGGGTCGCCGACGTGCACAGGCACAGACGGATGGCCCCTGGCGGCACCACGGACACCAAGGAGGCGGCAGCTACCCGGTCTTCCCGACCTGGGGCGCGAGCATCTTCCGACGCGGGCGGCTCACCCGTGCGGGTCCGGGATTCACCGGCGGCGGTGACCCCGGGCCCGCGTTGCCGTCACCCGTACCCGCAGGTCCGCGGGCCCAATCCGACGATCGCTCGTCCAGGTCAACTTCGGGCGCGGGCCGGTCGGGGCGACCCACAATCCCCGAGGACGTGTTCCACGAAATCCTTGGAGGGTTCCATGTCGATCCGACCGAAGTCGCTGCTCACCGCGCTGGCCCTGTGCCTGGCCGCCACCGGTCTCGTGACCGGCGCGGCGCAGGCGCGCACCACGCAGGCCGTCGACCTGCCGGGGCTCGTGGCGCAGGCGAAGGAACGCGCGGCCTGGGAGCATCCCGGCGCGGACTTCTTCGGGGCGGATGCGGAGTTCGACTCGCCGATCTGGGAGCCGCGCGGGGTGGAGCGCTGGGCGCTCAACTTCTTCCCCGCCCGGGAGGAGGACGACGAGAGGCGGACCGGGTTCAGCTACGTCTACACCGTCGACGGCGAGTTCATCGGGGAACGGGAGTGGGCGTGGCGCTTCGGCATCCAGGTGGTCGAGGAGTTCGCCCTGGACCAGTTCCAGGCGCTCGACATCCTGCGGGATGCCGGCTACCGCGGGCCGTTCACCCAGCTCTACCTCGCGCAGCCCCTGGTGCCGAGGTCGCAGCCGACGTACTACTTCTGCTTCTCGCACGAGGTCGCGGGCGTGGGCGCGCACTCGCACCAGGTCTTCCGCGACCTGCTCTCCTGCTGACCCCGCCTGCGCCCGGCGCCGGCACCCCCGACGCCGGGCGCAGCCGCGTGACCTGGTGGACGCGACCGCGCGCGATGTCCCGACGACCGTTCCAGGAACGCCCGGCCGACCACGAGATCAGGACCGCGACCGGGTGCCGGCCTTCGCCCGCCAGCGCTGACGAGCCCCGGGGCGGGTGGCGGCCACCCGGGAGTGGCCGCCACCCGCGTCACGGGATCAGAGCGCCCGCTCCAGGTGCTCCGACATCAGCCGGACGAAGCGGGCCGGGTCGGGCAGGTCGCCGCCCTCGGCGAGCAGCGCCATGCCGTGGATCAGCTCGGCCGACTCGGCGAGCGACGCGTCGTCGCCGCCGCGCTGCGCGAACGCCTCCCGCAGGCCCGAGACCAGCGCGTGGTCGGGGTTCAGCTCCAGGATCCGCTTGACCGGCGGCAGCTCCTGGCCCATCGCCCGGTACATCTTCTCCAGGGTCGGGGTCAGGTCGTGCGCGTCGCCGACCACGCACGCGGCCGACGTGGTCAGGCGCGAGGACAGCCGCACCTCCTTGACCTTGTCGGCCAGGGTCTTGGTCATCCACCCGAGGAAGTCGGCGAAGTCCTTCTGCCGCTCCTCCGCCTTCGCCTTCTCCTCGTCGGTCTCCAGGTCGACCTGCCCCTTGGCGATCGACTGGAAGGTCTTGTCCTTGAACCCGGGCACCGCGTCGACCCACATCTCGTCGATCGGGTCGGTGAGGATCAGCACCTCGAAGCCCTTGGCCCGCAGCGCCTCCAGGTGCGGCGAGTTCTCCACCGTGGCCCGCGAGTCGCCGGTCATGTAGTAGATGTGCTGCTGGTCGTCCTTCATCCGCTCGACGTACTCGGCGAGCGTGGTCGGCTTCTCGGCGTCGGCCGTGGAGGCGAACGAGGCGATCTCCAGGATGGCGTCGCGGTTGTCGGGGTCGCTGAGCAGGCCCTCCTTGACCGCGCCGCCGAACTCGCGCCAGAACGTCGCGTACGACTCCGGCTTCTCGCTCATCAGGCCCTTGACCGTGGACAGCACCTTCTTCACCAGCCGGCGGCGCACGAGCTGGATCTGGCGGTCGTGCTGGAGCAGCTCGCGGGACACGTTGAGCGAGAGGTCCTGGGCGTCCACGACGCCCTTGACGAACCGGAGGTACTCCGGCATCAGCTCCTCGCAGTCGTCCATGATGAAGACGCGCTTGACGTAGAGCTGCACGCCCCGCTTGCGCTCCCGCATGAACAGGTCCAGCGGCGCCTGCGAGGGGATGAACAGCAGCGCCTGGTACTCGAAGACGCCCTCGCCGTGCATGCGGATCGTCTCGAGCGGCTTGTTCCAGTCGTGGCTGACGTGCCGGTAGAACTCGGCGTACTCGTCCTGGGTGACCTCGCTCGCGGGCCGCGCCCACAGCGCCTTGCGCGAGTTGATCGTGGTCGGCTCCGCGCCGTCCTCCTTGGCCATCCTGATGGGCCAGGTGATGAAGTCGGCGTAGCGCTTGACGATCTCGGTGATCTTGGCGGTCGACGTGTAGTCGGCCAGGTGGTCCTCGGGGTCGGCCGGCTTGAGGTGCAGGGTGACGGCCGTGCCCTGCGGCGCGTCGGCGACGTCCTCGATCGTGTAGGTGCCCTCGCCGGCCGACTCCCACCGGACGCCCTCCGCCGACCGGGGGTGCTTGGTCACCAGGGTGACCTTGTCGGCGACCATGAACGAGGAGTAGAAGCCGATGCCGAACTGGCCGATGAGGTCCTGCGAGGCGGCGGCGTCCTGGGACTCCTTGAGCTTCTGCAGGAACTCGGCGGTGCCGGACTTCGCGATCGTGCCGATCAGGCCGACCACGTCGTCGCGGGTCATGCCGATGCCGTTGTCCCGGATCGTGAGCGTGCGTGCCTCGCGGTCGACCTCGATGGCGATGTGGAGGTCGGAGGTGTCCGCGACCAGGTCCTTGTCGCGGAACGTCTCCAGCCTGAGCTTGTCCAGCGCGTCCGAGGCGTTGGACACCAGTTCGCGCAGGAACGTGTCCTTGTTCGAGTAGACCGAGTGGATCATCAGCCGCAGGAGCTGACGCGCCTCCGACTGGAACTCGAGCGTTTCCACGTTCGTCCTTTCTTGTCCGAGCGTTGCCGACCTCCGCCGACCCGTCATCGTATCCAGTCGCCGGACCGGCGGGGGCGGCCGGCGAAATGCGGTCGATCACGACGTCGGCGGTCTCCGTCGCCCTCACCGGCTCCGCGGCCGGTGAGGGGTCATGCGCACGCCGTACCCGCGCACGACCCACCTGCCGTGGTCGGCCCGCGCGACGGCGGACGACCTGCGGGTTGCCGAGGTGGGCGGGTCGCGGGGCCGCGAGGGTGGCGGACCTGCGGGGAGGACGTCTACGCACGTCACTCGATCGAGTACACCGGGTGGGGTTCTCCGGCTTCTCCCCGCGGGACCGGGACCGCGCGGCCCCGGCTCCGCGCCGTTCGGCGGGGTGGGCGGTGCTCGCGGCGTTCGAGGCGGCGGGCTCGTCGGACGTCCGCGCCCGGTCGGGGCGGCCGCCGTCCGGTCCCTGCCGCCGTGCTCGCCGATGTGGTTGCCTCGTGGCGGAGCGGGCTGTGCGGGGTCGAGGTCGACCGGGTGGGCAACGGCGACTTGCCGACCTCGCGCTGACGCCGCGGAGGCCGAGCGGAAGCGGGGTTGCGGTGGAGTTCCAGGACGTGGTGCGGCGCCGGCGGATGGTGCGCCGGTTCACCGACGAGCCGGTGTCCGACGAGAGCGTGCGGCGGATCCTGCGCAACGCGCTGCGCGGTCCGTCGGCCGGGTACTCGCAGGGGCAGGCGTTCCTCGTGCTGCGCGGCGAGGAGCGGACGCGGTTCTACGACTCGGTGCGCCTGTGGACCGTGGAATCGGTCAGGACCGCGCCGGTGCTCGTCGTCGCGTTCGCGGTGAAGGACGCGTACCTCGACCGGTACGCCGAGCCGGACAAGGGGTGGACCGACCGCAGCGAATCGCGCTGGCCGGTGCCGTTCTGGTACGTCGACACCGGCATGGCCGTGCTGCTGGCCCTGCAGACCGCCGTGGACGAAGGGCTGGGCGCGGTGTACTTCGGCATCGGCGCGGACGACTTCGACCGCCTCCGGGAGGAGTTCGGCGTGCCCGCCGACCACGTGCCGATCGGCGCGATCGCGATCGGGCACGGCGACGAGGACGAGATCGCGGAGGGCGCGTCGCCGCGGACCCGGAAGCGCCGGCCGTTCGAGGAGGCCGTGCGCTTCGGGCACTGGTGACGGGTCAGTCGACCTTGGCCCCGTACACCCGCTCGACCGCGATCGTCACCAGCACGCGGCGGTCCGACACCATGGCCGCCCGGTACTCGTCCCAGTCCGGGTGCTCGCCCGCGGCCTTGCGGTAGTAGTCGACCAGCGCCTCGACCTCGGGGCCGTGCGGGTCGTCGCCGGGGCCGACGATGGTCGCCGTGCCCTCGGCCGTGGCCCACTCCCAGCCGTTGGCGCTGGTCACCTCCAGCGCGACGCGCGGGTCGCGGCGGAGGTTGGCCACCTTGGCGGTGCCGGCGGAGGTGGACACCCGGATCACGCCGTCCTCCCGGTCGTAGGCCGGCGTGACCGGGGTCAGCTGCGGGCGTCCGTCGGCCTTGATCGTCGCCAGCACCCCGAGGCGGCTGTCCGCGAGCAGGGCGTGGGGGTCGAAGCGGTTGTCCGTCATGCCCCCACCAACCGCCGGCGACCGATCCCCTATTCCAGCCCGCCGCCACACGTTGGGGTGATCTTGTGCACGGGGTGCGCCGGGCCAGGTTCACCCGTTCCGACTACGGGGTCGCCATTAGCATGACGAACCGTGCGCGCCGTATTCCCGGGCTCCTTCGACCCGGCCACGCAGGGCCACCTCGACGTGGCGCGCCGGGTCGCCGGCATGTTCGACGAAGTCGTCCTGTGCGTCCTGACCAATCCGGCGAAGTCCGGGAGGCTGCCGCTCGCCGAACGGCTGGCCCTGCTGGAGGACCTGACCCGCGACCTGGACAACGTCACGGTCGACTCCAGCCCCGGCCGGCTGCTCGTGGACTACTGCCGCGGCGCCGGGATCGACGTGATCGTGCGCGGCCTGCGCACCCCGGCCGACCTCGGGCACGAGTTGCCGATGGCGCAGATGAACCGGCACCTGAGCGGCATCGAGACCCTGCTGGTCCCGACCAGCCCCGAGCAGGCATACCTCTCCTCCACCGTCGTCGCGACGACGGGACGGCGGTAACGCGGTCCCGGTGCCGGGAGCCGGCGTGGTCCGCGAAGCGGTCGGTGCCCACCAGGGGCGGAAACCGCCGGAGCCGCCCGGACCCGTTGTCCCGATGGGCGGCTCCCGGGTGCGGTGGGTTCACCGCACGGCGGGACGTCCGCGCGGCTCGAGAGGCAGGAGCGGGGCACGCTCACGGAGCAGGCGCATCGCCCGTCCGCGCAGGTCCGCCACGACTCCCGCCCTTTCGCTCCGCCGTGCCGCGATCATCCGCCCGCCGCTCGGGCGGGCGCAACGCGATCGTCGACAGCGAAACCGCCAACGTGGCCGTCAACGCCAGCATCACCGCCGGCGCCAACGCCGCCCAGGGGGCGCGTTCCAGGTAGGGCAGGGACTCGGCCAGCGCCAGTCCCCACTCCGGGCTCGGCGGCGGGGCGCCCAGGCCCAGGAAACCCAGCGACGCCAACGCCAACGCGATCCCCGGCAGCCGCACGACCGCGTGCCGGGCGACCGGTCCCGCGACGGCCGGGAGGACGTGCCTGGTCCACGTCCACCACGGCGGGGCGCCGAGGGCGCGCAGGGCGGTGACGTGCGTGGCCGCGCGGTTCTCCCGCACCAGGGCCGCGGCGTGGGCGGCGAGCGGTGGCCAGGACACCAGGGCCACCGCGAGGGACGCGCCCGCCGCGCCGGGTCCGGCGGTCGCCGCGACGAGGATGCCCGCGATCACCGGCGGCACGGCGTTGGCGGTCTCGGCCGCGCCCTCGGCCAGGCCCGGCAGGAAACCGACGACCAGCGCCACCGCGAACGAGCACGCGCACACCAGCACCGTCACGGTGAGCGTGGCCGCCGCGCCGTGCCCGAGCCGGGCGAGCACGTCACGGCCCACCGCGTCGGTGCCCAACGGGTGCGCCCAGCCCGGCGGGGCGAGGCGTGCGGCCGGGTCGACCCGCAACGGGTCGCCCAGCAGGCCCCAGCCGACGACGACCGCCGGCACGAGAGCGCTCACCGCGACCACCACGCGATGCGCCCGGCCCGCCCGCACCGGCACGGGCGGCGGCGCCGGCAGGGCCGCCGCCCGCAGCGCCGGTCCGAGCATCCGCCGTCGGACGAGGTCCACCAGCACCCCGCCCGCCGACCCGAGCAGCACGAGGGCGAGCACGGACCCCTGCAACAGCGGCAGGTCCTGCGCCTCGGCCGCGCCCAACGCGGTGCGGCCCAGGCCGGGCACCGCGAACACCACCTCCACCGCGACCGCTCCCCCGGTCAGCCCGACGGCGACCAGCCCGAGCTGGGGCAGCACGGCGGGCAGCGCACGACGTGCCGCGGCCCGTGCCACGACACCGGGCGGGCACCCCCACGACCGCCACAGCACGACCCACCGCTCCTCGAACACGGCGGGCGCCGCGTCGGCCACCAGCCGGCCCAGGATCCCGCCCGCCGGCAGGCCCAGCGCCAGCGCGGGCAGCACCAGGTGCCGCGGCTCGTGCCAGCCGAACGGCGGCAGCCAACCCAGCCACACCGACACCACCACGAGCAGCACCGCCGCCACCAGGAACTCCGGCAGCGCCGCGAGCACGGCCGACGCGGCCCCCGTGCCCGCGCGTCCCTTTCCCCGGGCACCGCGCACGAAGGCCGACGCCGACAACGCGCCCGCCACCACCACGGCGACCGCCAACGCCGCACCCATCAGCGACAACGACACGCCCGCCGCCGCGAGCACCGACGGCAGCACCTCGGCGCCGCCGACCCACGACCGGCCGAGATCGCCGCGCAGCACGCCGCCCAGCCAGTCGCCGAACAACGCCACCGGACCGGCGTCGAGCCCCAGCTCCCGGCGCACCGCGGCCAACGCCTCGGCCGTGGGCTCCTGCTCGGCGGAACGCGCCCGCAGCACCGACAGGGCCGGGTCGCGCCCGGACAACCACGGCAGCAGCCCGACCACCGCGACGACCGCGGCGAGCCCGACGACGCGGGCGACGAGCGCGGTCACCGCAGGCGGGTCGCGGACGTGACCAGCGTCCGCTCGCGCGGGTCCTTGGCCGAGTCGACCACCGACGTCGCGTCGCCCTGGATCACGCGTTCGTGCAGCATCGGGATCGCCGCGTCGGTCCGCAGCACCGCCGCCTCCGCCGCCAGGATCGCGGCCCGCCGCGCGTCGCCCGCCTCGGTGGCGGCGGCGGTCCGCACGGCCGCGTCCACGTCGCCGTCGCACAGCCGCGCGATGTTGAAGGAGCCGTCGCAGGTGAAGTCGGACCGCAGGTACGCCACGGGGTCGCCCGAGTCGAGCACGGTCGCCCGGGACAGGATGAACGCGTCGAACTCCCCCGCCAGCGCGTCCTCCTCGATGTGGGCGTACTCGCGCACGACCTGCGTCACGGTGAACCCGGCGTCCTGCAACTGCTGTTGCAGCACGGAGGCCACCTCGGGCAGCTCGGCGCGGTCGGAGAAGGTGGCCAGGGTGATCGCGGCGCCGTTCGGGTGGGTGGCGGCGGTGCGGCCGGTGAGCGGCGCGCGTCCGGCGGCGGCCCACGGCAGGGCCGGGCCGAGCAGCCCTTCGGCGACGTCGGCGCGGCCTTCGTACACGCCGCGGACCAGCTGCCCGGCGTCGACGGCCTCCCGCGCCGCGGCGCGCAACCCCGGATCCCGGAACGGTCCCGTCTTCGTGTTCAGGTACAGCGTGTTGGTGCGGGGCATCGGCACCTCGGTGATCGTCGCGGGGTCGAGCAGCGCGGCCTGCGACACCGGCACGGCCTCCGCGATGTGCGCCGCGCCGGCCCGGATCCCGGCGGCGCGGGCGGCGCCGTCCGGCACGAACGAGACGTCGATGCCCGCGGCGTTGGCCTTCGGGCCCCAGTAGCCGTCGTACCGGTCGAGCGCGGCGGTCGTCGTCCCGTTCACCGCCACCAGTTCGAACGGGCCGGTGCCCGTGCCGACCGGGTCGACCCGCCCGTCGGGGAGGTAGGCGCTCTCGGCGAGGATCGCCAGTTGCGGCGAGGACAGGCGGTGCGGCACCAGCGGGTCGGGCTCCCCGGTGGTGACGACCACGGTGTCGCCCCTCGCTTCGGCGGTCAGCTCCACGCCGTCGAGGATGCGGGGCTTGGGCACGGCGGCGGTGGCGCGGGTGAGGGTGTTGGCGACGGCGGCGGCGGTCAGCGCGGTGCCGTCGTGGAAGGTCACGCCGGGCCGGACGGTGAACTCCCAGGAGCGGTCGGAGACCCGCCGCCACGCGGTGGCCAGGCCGGGCCGGGCGTTGCCGTCCGCGTCGAGGGTGACCAGTGCTTCGGCGGTGGACCAGCGGGAGAGCTTGAACGCGTCGTCGCTGAACGGGGTCAGGCCGGACCGCGGCGGTTGCAGCATCGCGAGCTTGATCCGGCCGTCGGCGGCGGGTTCCGCGGTGGAGCACCCGGACAGCAGGAGGGCGCAGGCGGCGGCGAGCAGGGTGAGGCGGTGGCGCACGGGTCGTCCCAGCGTCGGGCGGACAGGGCCCGGCGAACCTAGCAACATGATTATCATTCTCAATAGTGGTGTGTGGGCAGCGCCACGCGGGCCGGCCGGTACGCTCCGGCGGTCACCCGACCGCCCACAGCCACCACGGGGTACTTCGCCGACCGGGAGTTCGCCGAACCCCGGGCGGGCAACGCGCGGTTCAGCGAGTCGGCCTTCTCCGGCGTCGAGTTCACCGCCCCCGCCCACCACGACGGCCCGGCCGACGACAACGGTCACGACCACCACGACCACCAGGCGGACGTACGCGTCCAGTTCGGACCTGCCCGACGGCGGACCCGTCCCGATCACCGGCCTCGGGACGTTCCACGAGGTGCCGGGGTCGTCGCCGGGCGTCGGGACGGGCGTCGTGCCCACCTACGCGGTGGAGGCGGAGGACGGGGTCGTCCACGACGAGCCGGGGTTCGCCGCGTTCGTGCAGGAGACCCTGCCCGACCCGCGCGGGTGGACGGCGCGCGGCGACGTGGCGTTCCGCCGGGTGACCGGGCCGGCGACCCCGCGCATCAGGCTCACGTCGCAGGACACCGCCCGCGCGGTGTGCGGCTACCGGATCCCGGTGGACGTGTCGTGCCGCGACGGCGGGCTGGTGCACCTCAGCGCGGCGCGGTGGGTGCGCGGCGCGGTCGCGTTCGACGGCGTCCTGGAGTTCTACCGTTGGTACGTGGTCAACCACGAGGTGGGCCACGCGCTGGGCGAGGGCCACCGGCCCTGCCCGGAGCACGGCGCGCTCGCCCCGGTGATGATGCAGCAGACGTTCGGCACGGCGAACGACGAGGTGGCCGCGATCACCGCGGGCGTGCCGCAGGGCGTCGCGATCCCGTCGGACGGCAAGGTGTGCCGCCCGAACGGGTGGCCGTTCCCGTGACCCGGCCTACGACGCGCAGAACTCGTTGCCCTCGGGGTCGCGCATGACCCACCAGTGCCCGGCGGGCCCCTGGTCGACCTCGCGCACGCGGGTCGCGCCCAACCCCTCCAGCCTGGCCACCAGCGCCTCCAGCCCGCCCGGCTCGCTGTGCACGTCGATGTGCAGCCGGTTCTTGACCGACTTGCCCTCGGGCACGTCCTGGAACAGGATCCGCCGGCCGCGCCCCACGCCGCTGGTCGGGTCGAACGGGTCGTCGGGGTGGCGGATCCCGGCGAACCCGCGGAACGTCCTGCGGCCGCCGTGCTCGACCACCGCGTCCTCGCCGAGGTGCCCGGCGGCGAGCAGTTGCCCGACGAGCACGCTCGGGTCCTCCACCTCGTACTCCAGCGCGGCGGCCCAGAAGTCCGCGAGCACGGGCGCGTTCGCGCTGTCCACGACCAGCTTCCAACTCAATGCCATGTAACTGGTTATAGTGGTTACACGGGCTCGGGCGCAAACCGGCGCGGCCACCGGGTCAGGCTCGCGCCTTGGGCGTCGCGCGCATGCTGAAGTGCAGGTACGGCGTGCCGTCGGGCAGCTCGTAGAACACCACGGGCACCCACGGCTCGTGCTCGTTGCGCCGCGCGGCGAACAGCCCGTCGTCCACCGGCACCAGCTCCGCGGTGGTCACCGCGTTGATCGCGGCCAGCTCGCCGATGCTCTCGCCGCGCAGGTGCAGGACGCCGTCCCGCTCGACCACCCGCACGTCGTAGCCCTCCCGCCGGTAGTTGCCGACGTGCGGGGCGATGTCGACCACGGGCGGCTCGGCCGGCGGCTCGAACCGCGGCACCGAGACGCCCGCGTGCTCGGTCAGCAACTCCGTGAACAGCCGCTGGTACACCTCGGCCGGCACGCCGCCGTTGGTGAGCAGCACGGCCGCCACGCCCGCCTCGGGCACGACCCGCAGGTACGCCTTCTGCCCCACCGTCGCGCCGTCGTGGCCGATGACCCGGCCGCCGGGCCAGTCGTAGACGACCCAGCCCAGGCCCCACCGCGTGCAGTCGGCGCGGCTCGTGGGCAGTTCCACCCACGGCCGCGCCATCTCGGCCACCAGCGCGGGGTCCAGGATGACGGTGCCGTCCGGCGCGCGACCGCGGTCGAGGTGCAGGCGGGCGAAGCGGAGGACGTCGGCCGCGGTCGCGTTGATCGTCCCGGCCGGCCCCGCGGACCGCGACAGCCCCCACACCGGCGCGGGCACCGGCTCCTCGCCGGGGTCGCCGAGGTGGCCCAGGGCCGAGCGGAACATCAGCACGTCCTCGGGCAGCGTCACGGTGTGGTGCGCGCCCAGCGGGTCGAGCAGCCGCTTGCGCAGCGCGACGTCCCAGATGTCGCCGGTCAGCACCTCGATGATCCGGCCGAGCACGGTGAAACCGCTGTTGCTGTAGGACATCGTGACGCCGGGCGGGTGGTTCTGGCCCAGCCGGGCGCACGCCGCGACGTAGGCGGCCACGCAGTCGTCGCCGCGCCCGGTGTCGTGGAAGAAGTCGCCGTCGATGCCGCTGGTGTGCGACAGCAGTTGGCGGGTCGTGACCGTCTTGGTCGCCACGGCGTCGGCCACGGCGAACCCGGGCAGCACCGAGATCACCGGGGCGTCCAGGTCGAGCAGCCCCTCGGCGACCAGCTGCATGATGATGGTGGCGGTGTAGAGCTTGGTGATCGAGCCGATCTGGAACAGCGAGTCCGGGGTGGCCTCGACGCCGGTGCCGCGGTGCAGCACCCCCGTCGCGCACTCGTGGATCTCCCCGTCCACCAGGACCGCCAGTGACGCGCCCGGCACCCGGTGCGCCTCGCACAGCTCCGCCAACCGCCGCTGCCAATGTCCGATGTCCATCGCCCGCACCCCCCGCATGGCGTGAATCCGACCGCAAAAAGCCTTCAGGTT
Organism: Actinosynnema sp. NPDC004786; assembly: GCF_053601135.1. Lineage (NCBI taxonomy): Bacteria > Bacillati > Actinomycetota > Actinomycetes > Pseudonocardiales > Pseudonocardiaceae > Actinosynnema > Actinosynnema sp. NPDC004786. The sequence goes on from NZ_JBSGBG010000008.1 coordinate 181,004, forward strand.
GACCACGTTACCCAGATCACTGATCTATGGGAGTGGTTTCTCCTCGGTCCAGGTGTAGTCGGGGATCCGGTAGTCGCGGCACCGCGCGAGGAGGCGGTCGAAGTCATCGTCCACGAGCAGCATTTCCCGGTACGGCGGTTTGAGGAACCCTTCCGCGACCATGTGGTCGACCATCCTGACCAAGTGCGTGAAGTACCCGTCGACGTTCAGCATTCCAACCGGTTTGGCGTGCAGCCCGAGCTGGGCCCAAGTCCACACCTCGAACATCTCCTCCAGGGTGCCCGCGCCGCCCGGGAGGGTGATGAACACGTCCGCCAGCTCGGCCATCAACGCCTTGCGCTCGTGCATCGACCCCACGACGTGCAACCGGGTGAGGCCGGTGTGCGCGACCTCCCACTCCACCAGGCTGCGCGGGATCACCCCGATCACCGTCCCGCCCGCCGCCAGCGCGCCGTCCGCCAGCGCGCCCATGGTGCCGATCCGGCCGCCGCCGTACACCACCTCGACGCCCTGCCCGGCCAGCGCCGCGCCGACCCGGCGGGCAACATCGACGTGCCGCACCCGCCCGCTGGAAGATCCGCAGAACACGCACACCCGCATGCGGACACGGTAGGCGAAGCACCGGGGAGGATGACGCCGTGGACGAAGACCTGCGCGCCAAGTGGGACCGGTACGCGCCCCGGTACGACCGGGACATCCGGCCGGCCGAACGGCTCTGGCTGGCGGGCGGTCGAGAGTGGGTCTGCGCACGGGCGGAAGGCGACGTGCTGGAGGTCGCCATCGGCACCGGGTTGAACCTGCCGCACTACCCGCCCGGCGTCCGCCTGACGGGCCTGGACCTCAGCCCGGCGATGCTCGACCGGGCCCGCGCCCGCGCGGCCGACCTCGGCCTGGACGTGACCCTGTGCGAGGGCGACGCCCAGGCGCTGCCGTTCGGCGACGCCGTCTTCGACGCGGTGGTGTGCTCGCTGGGGCTGTGCGGCGTCCCGGACGACCGCGCCGCCATCGCCGAGGCGCACCGCGTCCTGCGCCCCGGCGGGCGGCTGCTGCTCCTGGACCACGTCGGCAGCGACCGCCGGCCGGTGCTGTTCCTCCAACGCCTGCTGGAGAAGCTGACCCTGCCGCTGATCGGTGACCACCAGACCCGCCGACCCCTCCCGCTGGTGGAGGCGGCGGGCTTCACCGTGCGCCGCGGCGAACGCCTCAAGCTCGGCACCGTCGAACGCCTGGAGGCGGTCAAGCCGGCGGATCCGCGCCCCGACCCCGCGCCGCCGTTGACGCCGATCACCTGACCGGTGACGTGCCCCGCCTCCGGCGAGGTCGGGAACGCCACCGCCGCCGCCACGTCGGCGGGCCTGCCGGCGCGCCCGTTGGCGGGGTTGCCGACCAGCTCGCGCCGCCGCTCCTCGGGCAGCGGCGCGCCGAAGAACTCCGTCTCCTCCGTGACGCCCGGCGACACGACGTCGGCCGTGATGCCCCGGCCGCAGGACGGCGGCGGGCCAGGTCGCCGCCCGCGTTGTTCACCAGCACGACTTGTTCGGGCGACTCGGCCGACGCCGCCGCCACGGCCGCCGGGTCCGCCGCGTCGAACGCGACCGCCCGCGCGCCGGCCTCCGCCGCGGCGGCCGGCACGTCCTCGCGCCGGCCGGTGATCACCACGTCCGGGCCGCGCTTCACCAATTCGGCGGTCACCGCCTTGCCGATCCCCGTCCCGCCACCGGGCACGACCGCTGTTCTCGTCATGCGACGGTCATATCAGCCCGGATTCCCCGGGTCGATCCGCTCCTCGACCCGAGGATTCGTCGGAAATGTTCACACTCGTGAAGCGGAAGTCACACGATCGCTGCTCAAATTCAGCCGAAGGTGGAGTCGGCCGACCGCCGACGCCATTCCCGAACTAGCTTCCGACGAAAACCCGTGCCCGGTGGAGGTGTTCGTCGTGCAGGTCAACCCGTGGCTTGTCCTCGCGGCGAGGGCGAGGTGACGCGGCAGGGGGCAGGCGGTCCCGGCCATCACGGGCCCGATGGCCGGGCCAACGCCTCTACCTCGTCATGGACAACTCCCCGCCCACCGTCGCCCCGCGACGTCCGAGGCCGGGCCGCTCGACGCCGGCGCGATGTTCCCACCGACCTCCAGCTCCCGGCCGAACCGGACCGACGCCGAGTCCACCGCCCTGCGCTGCACAGCGATGCCCCAGGGCGGGCTCAACAGCTGAGGGAAACGGAAGGTGACTGGCCGACCAGGCGGATGGCCGGCGGGTAGTAGCCGGGTGGCGCGGTGAAGATGACGTCGGCCACACCGATGTAGCTACCGGCGGCGCACGGCGCCGAGGCGGGGGCGGAGAGGCTGGCAACGTTGGCCTGGACTCGTGCGCCGGTGCCGACGACGGTCGTCCCGCCCCGGAACAAGCCCGTGACCACGTCGATGCTCCCGACCGCGTAGTCGCACACCCCACGGCCCACCACGTTGATCGTGCCGGGGACGTGCGAGGAGTTGTGCGGGTAGTCGCTGATCGCGTTGCACGTGATCACCGGCGGGCCGCTCGTGCCGGCGGCCTCCCCCTGTCGGGAATCCAGTCTGCGCAAGACGACCGCCGATTCCGGGACCGCCTGCGTTGCCGGCGCCTGCTGTAGTCGAGATCGTTCGGCGGTGGCGGACGACGCGGTGGCCACACCGGACGAGGCCATCAGCGCGGCGGTCGCGGCTACCGCCATGACGACGGACGACCAAGCCGTGGCGCGGATTCGCATGGACATCTCACCTTTCCCGTCAATGGCAATGGAACGAGTCGCTCATTGCAGACAGGACGTTAGAGTTCACGTCTGGACGGACTCTGGACGGACTCTGGATGTCGATTGGACGGTGCCGGGAATCTTGATCGAGCTGCAGCCGTCGGACAAGGCGGCGCAGGTCCGGGCGATCAGGCGGATCCGTCGCCGGGCCGATCAGGGGTCAACGTTCCGAGGTGCGGCATTGGACGACCAGCTCGCCCGACACCGGCACGAGCGGCGCGCGGCGGTTGTCCACGACCGCGAGGGACGGTCGCGGACCGCCGCGCCACTGCCCGCCCGCCAGCGGCAGCGTCGCCACGCCCGGCACGGGACCGCGGGTCCAGTCGAGCACGCCTGCCACCGTCGCCAACCGGGTCCGCGACAGCACCTCGGTGACCGGGGTGGACGCGTCCGCCTCGCCGAGCGCGTGCACCGCGACCTCGAACAGGGCGTGCGCGAGCCCGAGCGGTTGCAGCCACGCCGACCCGGTGGCGTCCTCGTAGGCGCGGGCGAGGTCGCGCGGCGTCCGCCCGCCGCGGCCGACGTGCTCGTGCTCCGGCGTCCACGAGACGATCGTGGCGACCCGCGCCAGCCCGTGCCGGGCCACGCCGAACGGGTCGGTCAGCCACCGCGAGCACGTCACCAGCCGGGGCCGTCGCGCCCGCACCACCTCGGCCAGGTCGGCGGCGGTCGCGGCGCTCGTCACCACTTCCACGTCGCCGACGGCGGGCACGACGCCGCTCGACTCCCGGTACGGCAGGTCGACCAGGCGGTGCCCGCGCGCGGTGGCGACGGGCGCGAACCACCGCCGCAGCGCGCCGCCCTGCGGGCCGTCGTTCCACACGCACCCGACGGTCCGCGCCGCGCCCAGCCGCTCCCACAGGTCCGCGAACACCGACGCGATGTCGTCCACGCCCCAGCAGAAGTGGAACGCCGTCCCCGGCCACCGCCGGGTGTGGTGGAACACCTGCCAGGGCAGCGTCGTGGACACGCACGGCACCTCGCGCTCGGCGCAGGCGTCCACGACGGCGGGCAACGTCGTCGTGCCGCCCAGCGTCACCACGACCCGCGCGCCGGCCCCGACCGCGGACCGGACCGCCGCCCGCGCGCCCGCCGGCGTCGAGCCGGTGTCGCGCAGCAGCACCTCGACGGGCCACGGCAGGGCCGTGGCGACGAACTCCAGCGGCACGCCGAGCGGCGACAGGCGCCCGGTCCGCGCCAGGACGACCCCGATCTTCGGAAGCGGCACGCCGGGCAACCTAGCGAGACGGCCCGTTCCACGATCGGGCGATCCCCGACCGGGTCAGCCGCTTTTCGACGCGCCTTCGTCGAACACGTTCGACGGATTTGTCGAATGGCAGCCCGGTCGCACGTCGAATGATTTCGACCCGGAACCCGAATTCCGCATCCGCCGACCGCGCCGCGCTGTCGATTCCAGTCGAAACTCTTGCGTCACCCATCCGTTACCGCCAACATCATGGCGAGGCAGCGCCGGAACACGCCGCCGCGCCCGGTCTCCCGTCGCGGCGCGCCGGTGTGCCGGGCGGCGACCGGCGCATTCGAGTGCACACCGCGCCCGGCCACGACGTCCGCGCACGTTCGGTTCCCACCCCTCCCGCTGCCGCACGCGATTACGAGGAGCGTCATGGCCGATATGCGCGACAAGCTGAGAAAAATCCGTTGGCGGGTTGGCCTGCTGGCCACCGGAATGGCCTCGCTGCTCGCCGGCATGGGTGTTGTCGCGGTCACCGACGCCCAGGCGGCGGCGGGCTGCCGGGTGGCGTACTCGGTACCCAGCCAGTGGCAGGGCGGGTTCAGCGGCAACGTCACCATCACCAACCTGGGTGACCCGATCGCCGGGTGGCGCCTCACGTGGGCGTTCCCGGCCGGGCAGACCGTGACCCAGGCGTGGAACGCCACCGTCACGTCGTCGGGCGGCCAGGTCACCGCGACCAACGTCGGCTACAACGCCAACATCCCCACCAACGGCACGGTGTCGTTCGGCTTCAACGGCTCGTGGTCGGGCTCGAACCCGGCCCCGACGTCGTTCGCGCTCAACGGTGTCAACTGCACCGGCGACACGACGACCACGACCACCACGACGACCACCACCACGACCACGACCACGACCACCACGACCGGCAACCCGCCGACCGGTGACGCCATGGCGCGGGTCGCGGAGATGCAGCCCGGCTGGAACCTCGGCAACTCGCTCGACGCCACCGGCAGCGACGAGACCTCGTGGGGCAACCCGCGCATCACCGAGGCGTTGCTGGACAACGTCCGGGCGCAGGGCTTCAAGAGCATCCGCATCCCGGTCACGTGGAGCGCGCACCAGGGCGGCGCGCCGGGCTACACCATCGAGGCGGCCTACCTCGCGCGGGTGAAGGAGGTCGTGAACTGGGCGTTGGCCGACGGCTTCTACGTCATGGTCAACATCCACCACGACTCGTGGCAGTGGATCAACGCCATGCCGACCGACCGGACGAACGTGCTGGCCCGGTACAACGCGGCGTGGACGCAGATCGCGGCCGCGTTCCGGGACGCCTCGCCGAAGCTGATGCTGGAGAGCGTCAACGAGCCGCAGTTCGCCAACAGCTCGGGTGACGCCCAGAACGCGCAGCTGCTGGACGAGCTGAACAAGTCGTTCCACCGGATCGTGCGCGCCTCGGGCGGCAACAACGCCACCCGCCTGCTCGTGCTGCCCACCCTGCACACGTCGTCGGAGCAGGCGCGGGTGGACGAGCTGGTCGCCACCTTCACCGCGCTGAACGACCCGAACCTGATCGCGACGTTCCACTTCTACGGCTACTGGCCGTTCAGCGTGAACGTGGCGGGCGGGACGAAGTTCGACGCCACCGTGCAGAAGGACCTGACCGACTCGTTCGACCGCATGCACAACGCGTTCGTGGCCCGCGGCATCCCGGTGATCCTCGGCGAGTACGGCCTGCTGGGCTTCGACCGGCACACGGGCACCATCCAGCAGGGCGAGAAGCTGAAGTTCTTCGAGTTCCTCGGCTACTACGCCCGCACCAAGAAGATCACCACGATGCTGTGGGACAACGGCCAGCACTTCGGCCGCACCTCGTTCCAGTGGAGCGACCCGGAGCTGTGGGCGCAGATCAAGTCGAGCTGGACGACCCGGTCCGGCACGGCGTCGTCGGACCAGGTGTTCAGCGCCAAGGCGTCGGCGGTCACCGACAAGACGCTGACGCTCAACCTGAACGGCACCACGTTCTCCGGCCTGCGCCAGGGCTCGACGGACCTGGTGCGCGGCACGGACTACACGGTCAGCGGCGACCAGTTGACCATCAAGGCGTCGCTGATCACCCGGTTGAGCGGGTCGCGGGCGTACGGGACGAACGCCACCCTGCACGCCCGGTTCTCGGCGGGCGTGCCGTGGCGGATCAACCTGGTCACCTACGACACGCCGGTGCTGTCGAACGCGACCGGCACGACCGGCGCGTTCGCCGTCCCGACCCAGTTCCGCGGCGACCAGCTCGCCACCATGGAGGCCAGGTACGCCGACGGCACCAACGCCGGGCCGCACAACTGGACCTCGTTCAAGGAGTTCGACGTGACCTTCGCGCCGAACTACACCGCGAACACGACCGTGCTGAAGCCCGAGTTCTTCGCCGAGGTCAACGACGGCGCGCGGGTGACCTTGACGTTCCACTACTGGAGCGGCGCGAAGCTCACCTACTACGTCACCAAGTCCGGCACGTCGGTCACCGGCTCCACCTCCTGACCGGTCGCGCCACGGCGCCGGCGGCCCGGAACCCCTCCTCCGGGCCGCCGGACGTCCGGGCCGCCCTCGGCCGGCTAGCGCCAGCGCTGGTTGGCGTAGGTCGGGTAGCAGGGGTAGACCTCGACCCGGTCCTCGTACTGGGCGAGGTAACCGCCCCCGGTCAGGCACAGGCGCGGATCGGCGCCGTAGCGGTAGAGGTACTCCGGGGTGCCGAGCCAACTGGTGCCCACCTGTTCCCGGAACCACAGCAGGTAGGCGTCGCGGGTGGTGCCCGGGTCGCAGGGGTACCCGCCCACCGGGCTGTGGGAGTAACCGGCCGAGCCGAGGCACAGGCGCTTGCCCGGCGCGTACAGGAGGTGACCGACCCGGCCCGCGGAGTCCACCACCGGGCGGACGAGGAAGTCCTCGTGCTCGCTCGCGCCGTAACGGGTCATGACCGACTCGAACGAGTACACCATCGTCAGGACCTTGGTCGTGGGCGGGTCGCTGATCGGCGCCGGCTGCACCAACGGCGCGCTGTAGGTCATCCACTGCTCGTCCCGCGCACCGCAGTGGTCCATGAACAAGGGCCGGCCCTTCACCGACGGCACGGTCAGGCACAGCCCGCCCAGCCCGACCAACCGGAACCCGCCGTTGCCCGTGGTGTCGATCCGCCACAGCTGGGGGTCGCCGTCGTAGCAGGGCCAGCTCCAGACGGGCGTGCCGGGCGCGGTGTTGCCCCACTCGACGTCCACGCACAGGTTGCTGTGCGCGGCGCGCACCGAGAAGTAGCCGGGCCGCCGCCGGCTCTCCTCCCACACGAAGAACTGGTTGGCGTAACCGACGAACGGGTAGGACACGACTTCTGCGCCCTGGCCGCCACCACCGCCCACGTCCCACACGAAACCGCTGTGCAGCCCTGCCATCACCACGCCGCTGCCGGTGCGCAGCGCCGTCGGCGGCGAGGCGTGCGCGGCCGGCGCCGCCGCGACCGCGGCCACGGGCAGGCCCAGCAGCACCGAGAGGACGATCGGCAGCAGGCGGGATCTCCCGCGTGATCGCCGGCTGAACACGAACATGGCACGTTCCCTTCCCCGGAGGCGACGCCCACGGCCGGGCGGCGGTCGTCATCGTCCCCGGCGGTGAACGCGCTGTCGTCCTGGGAAACCAGGAGTTCCCGGCGGGCGGCGCCGAGCGCGCGGGCTTCCCGGCCACGCCCCGGCCGACGGGGTCAGCGCCGCGCGCCCGATCGCGCGTACGCGCCCGGCGCGGTGCCGAGCATCCGGCGGAAGTGCCGGGTCAGGTGCGACTGGTCGTAGAACCCGACGGCGGGCGCGACCTCGGCCGGCGGCACGCCGTCGAGCAGCAGGCGGCGGGCCAGGTCGACGCGCCGGCCGGTGAGGTACCGGTGCGGCGGCAGGCCGAACTCGCGGGTGAACGCGCGGACCAGGCGTTCGGGGCCGGCCGCCAGCCGGGCGGCGGCGTCGGTCAGGGTGAGGCCGTCCGTCACGTGCGCGTCCAGCAGGTCCCGCAGCGCGCGGGCCAGGCCCGGCTCGGGGGTCGGCGCGGTCGGCTCGCGCCGGCGCAGGTGGGCCTGCACCCGGTCGCGGACCAGGGCCAGCCTGGACTCGGCCTCCCACTCGTCGCCGCCGCGCAGCACCCCGTGCAACTGGTGCACGCGCAGCCGCAGCGCCGGGTCGGCGAACGCCGGGCGGTCGACCGCCGCGCCGACCAGGTCCGTGCCCAGCACCTCCGGGTCCAGGTACAGCACCCGCTTGCCGAAGCCCTCCGGGGTCGCGTTGCGCCCGTCGTGCGGCACGTGCGGCGGCAGCAGGGTGACCGAGGCGGGCGGCGCGCCGTGCTCGCGGTGGTCCAGGCCGTAGGTCACCGTGCCGGTGTCCACCAGCAGCAGCGTCCACGCGGCGTGCGTGTGCGCCGGGTAGGCGTGGTCGGTGAAGTGCGCGTGCAGCACCTCCACGATGCCCGGCACGGCGGGCCGCCACGCGGCGATGTCAGGGCCCACGTCAAGAACGTACAAGACGCCGCCGGGCCGCACCGGCGACGGTGTCCGGGTGCAACGATTCGACACGAAGTTCGCCCTCCTGCTCCGGGACGACCTCGCGCCGTGGCAGGCGCTCAACGTGACCGCGTTCCTGGCCGGCGGCCTCACCGCCGCCGTGCCCGAGGCGGTCGGCGAGCCGTACGAGGACGCGGACGGGACGCGGTACCTGCCCATGCTCGGCCGGCCGGTGGTCGTGCTGACCGGCGGCAAGGAGGTCCTGACCGCCGCGCACGCCCGCGCGGTCGGGCGGGGGCTCCCGCTGGCCGTGTTCACCTCCGACCTGTTCGCCACCGGCAACGACGTGGACAACCGCGCCGCCGTGCGCGCCGTGCCGCGTGACGCGCTCGACCTCGTGGGCATCGGGGTGCACGGCCCGCGCAACGCGGTGGACAAGGTGCTCAAGGGCGCTCGGATGCACCCCTGACGGCCACTCCGGGCCACGGTCGAACACCGGTCGCGGGCTGATCGAAGGGGGGTCGGCGGCGTGGACGCCGACCCCGCGCACCCGGACCGGTCAGAAGTCGTACCGGTCGATGTTGCCCGCGTCGAAGGTCGTCGGCGGCCCGAGGACGATCTCGCCGTTCTCGCCGATGGTCCGCTCGCCGAGCCTGCCCGCCTTGAGCTTCTCCCCCTCCGCGCCGGTGATCTGCCCGGACGCGAGCGCGGCGGCGGCGTAGCCCGCCAGGTAGCCCAGTTCCCGCGGGTCCCACAGCGCGAACTCCGTGACCGTGCCGTCCTTGACGAACTGCCGCATCTGGTTCGGCGTGCCCAGCCCGGTGAGCGCCACCTTCCCCTTGTGCGGAGAGGAGGACAGGTACCGCGCGGCGGCGGAGATGCCCACCGTCGTCGGCGACACGATCCCCTTCAGGTCCGGGATGGACTGCAACAACGCCTGCGTCTCCTGGAACGACTTCTGGTCGTCGTCGTCCCCGTACGCCACCTTGACCAGTTCGAGGCCGGGGTGCTGCGCCAGCTCGTCCTCCATGAACCCGATCCAGGTGTTCTGGTTGGTGGCGTTGGGCGTGGCGGACAGGATCGCGATCTTGCCCCGGCCGCCGACCTGCCGCGAGATCAGCCGGATCTGGGACCGCCCGATCTCCTCGGAGTCGGCCTGGTTCACGAACACCTGGCGCGCGTCGGGCGCGGCGTCGGAGTCGACCGTCACCACGGCGATCCCCTTGGCCATCGCGTCCTTGAGCGCGGGCGCGACGGCGTTCGGGTCGTTGGCCGCGATCACGATCGCGTCCTGCCGCTGCTGCACGAGCGTGTTGATGTAGGAGACCTGCGAGGAGGCCGACGCGTCGGAGGGGCCGACCTCCTTGCCCTCGCCCTTGACCTCGGTAACCGCCTCGATGCCGCCCCGGTCCATGACGATCTCGTACGGGTTGTCCACCTCCTTGGGCAGGAAGGCGATCTTCAGCCCTTCCTCGACCGGCGCGTTCGGGTCCGCGGTCCCGACCGCCCCCGTGCCGCGGCCCGCGTCCTGCCCCGCGGTGGAGTCCTTGGTCGTCCCGCCGCACGCCGCGACGAGCACGAGGGCGAGCACGACCCCGGCCAGCTTCGGCGCGGTGTGGAGCTTCATCGTCGTTCCTCCAGGGATGAGACGGGTCGTCGTCCGCGCAGCACCCTCGCGGCGACCGGCACGAGCACCGAGACGATCAGCAGCAGGCCGTTCACGACGTTCTGGACCTCGTTCGTCACGTCGTTGAGGAACAGCACGTTGCGCAGCCCCGCCATCAGCAGCAACGCGCTCGCCACGCCGAGCACGGTGCCGCGCCCGCCGAAGATGGACACCCCGCCCAGCAGCACCGCCGTGACGGCGACCAGCTCCAGGCCGTTCGCGTTGTCCGCGCGGGCGCTGTTGTACCGCAGCGTGTAGATCAACGACGCCACCCCGCACAGCACGCCGGACACGACGTACAGGGTGAACTTCACGCGGTCGACCCGGATGCCGGAGAACCGCGCGGTCTGCTCGCCGAGACCGATGGCGTACAGCGCGCGCCCGGCCGGCGTGTGGTGGACGACCACCGCGGCCACCAACCCGACCACGAGCACCGGGATCAGGGCGTACGGCAGGAAGGTGCCGGGGACGAGGTCGGTGGCGAACGGCCGGTAGTTCTCCGGGAACCCGGTCACCGCGCCGTCGCCGAGCACCCCGTACGCCAGCCCCCGGTACAGGCCGAGCGTGCCGATCGTGACGGCCAGCGCGGGCAGCCCGAACCCCACCACCAGGCCCCCGTTGACCGCGCCCAGCAGCGCGCCCGCCACCAGCACCGCCGGCACGACGGTCTCGAACGGCACGCCGGCGTCCCACAGCACGCCGATCAGCGCGGAGCAGAAGCCGAGGACGGACGCCACCGACAGGTCGATCTCGCCGGTCAGCACGATCGGCAGCAACGCCATCGCCAGCAGCGCCACCTCGGTGAAGTCCTGGAGCAGGAAGCCGACGTTGCCCGCGTCGGCGAAACCGGGCGTGCCGGTCGAGCCGAACGCGAACACCGCGCCGCACAGCAGGAGCAGGACCACTTCCCAGCGCACCAGCCGGTCACGCACGACCGAGGCTCCTCTCCCGGCGCAGGCGGGCGGCCACCCGCAGCACCACGGCCCGGTCCAGCGAGATGGCCAGCAGCAGCGCCGCGCCGTCCACCGCCCGCTGCCAGAACGCGGGCACGCCCAGGACCGGCAGCGCGCCGCTGATCGTGGTGAGCAGCAGCGCGCCGAGCACCGCGCCCTGCACGGAGCCGCTGCCGCCGAAGATCGCCACCCCGCCGACCACGACGGCCGCGACCACGGCCAGCTCGCGGCCCGTGCCCACGGAGGCGTTGATCGTGCCGAAGTAGGCCACGTGCAGCACGCCCGCCAGGCCGACCAGCGCGCCGGACACGACGAACGCGGTGAACACCCGCCTGCCCGCCGGGATGCCCGCCAGCCGCGCCGCCTCCGGGTTCGACCCGATGGCGTACAGCTCCCGGCCGGACCGCCAGTTGTGCAGCGCGTACCCGATCACGACCAGCGCCGCCAGGGCGATCAGGCTCAGGTTGGGCACGCCGAGCACCGCGCCGCTGCCGAACGCGAGGAAGTCCGGCGACATCCGGTCGGCGTTGACCTGCCGCACGCCGGTCGCGCTCGCCCAGCCGTAGTCCAGGCCGCGGAACACGTAGAGCGTGCCGAGCGTGACCACCAGCGCGGGCACCTTGGCCACCGCGACCAGCGCGCCGTTGACCGCGCCGCAGACCGCGCCCAGCGCCATGCCCGCCGCCACCACCAGGACGACCGGCAGGTCCCGGTCGGCGAGGAACAGCTGCCCGGACAGGAACGCGGCGAGGCCCATCACGGAGCCGACGGACAGGTCGATGTTCCGGGTGATCACCAGCAGCGCCTGGCCGATGGCCAGCAGCGCGATGACGGAGGCGTTGAGGAACAGGTCGTGCAGCCCCTGCGCGTTGAGGAACGACGGCCGCACCGCCGCGGTGCCGGCCACCACCACGACGAGCGCGATCACGACGCCCAGCTCGCGGCCGGACAGCAGGGCGCGCGGCCTCATGCCGCACTCCCGGTCGCCGCGCGCATCACGGCCTCCTCGGTCGCCTCCGCGCCGGACAGCTCCGCGGCGATCCGCCCCTCGTGCACCACCAGCACCCGGTCGGCCATGCCCAGCACCTCGGGCAGCTCGGACGAGATCAGCAGGATCGCCATCCCGCCCGCCGCGAGGTCGGCCAGCAGGGCGTGCACCTCGACCTTCGTGCCGATGTCGATGCCCCTGGTCGGCTCGTCCACGATGAGCACGGACGGTTCGGTGGCCAACCACTTGCCCAGCACGACCTTCTGCTGGTTGCCGCCGGACAGCGTGGCGGCCGGGTCGGTCCAGCGGCCGACCTTCACCGAGAGCCGCCCGCCCCACTCCCGCGCCAGCGCCCGTTCCCGGCGGCGCCGGGTGATCCCGAGGGGCGAGACGCGCCGCAGCCGGGCCAGGCTCGCGTTGCGCTCCACCGACAGCTCCGGCACCAGGCCCTGCTCGCGGCGGTCCTCCGGCACCAGCGCCACACCGCGGTCGATGGCGGCCCGCGGGTCGCCGGGCGGCAGCTCGACGCCGTCCACCCGGACCGTGCCCGCGTCCCGGCCGTCCACCCCGAACACCGCCCGCGCCACCTCCGTGCGGCCGGAGCCGACCAGCCCGGCCAGGCCGACGATCTCGCCGCGCCGCACCTCGAAGGAGACGTCGCGGAACACGCCGGCGCGGGTCAGGCCCTCCACCACGAGCCGGGGTTCGCCGACCTCGGTGCGGCGGGCGGGGAAGAGCTGCTCGACCGAGCGGCCGACCATGCGCCGCACCAGCTCGTCGTGCCCGACCTCCGCGATGGGGTCGGTCGACACGAGCGCGCCGTCGCGCAGCACGGTCACCCGGTCGCACAGCTCGTACAACTCCTCCAGGCGGTGCGAGATGAACAGCAGCGCCGCGCCCCGTTCGGCGAGCCCGCGCGCCACCCGGAACAGCCGCCGGGCCTCGACCGCGGACAGCGCGGCGGTCGGCTCGTCCATCACGATCACGCGGGCGTCGGCCGACAGCGCCTTGGCGATCTCGATGATCTGCTGGTCCGCGATCGACAGGCCCCGGGTGGGCCGGGCGGGGTCGATCGGGACGCCGAGGAGGTCGAGCAGCTCGGTCGTGCGCCGGTGCATCTCCCGGCGGTCGATCCGCCGGCCCCGGCGCAGCGGCTGCCGACCCATGAAGACGTTCTCGGCCACGCCGAGGTCCGGGAACTGCACGGGTTCCTGGTGGATCACCGCGACCCCGCGCCGCCGGGCGTCGCGCGGCGAGGCGAACCGCACCGGTTCGCCGTCGAGCAGCACCTCGCCCGCGTCCGGCCGGTGCTCGCCGCCGATGATCCGCACCACGGTCGACTTGCCCGCGCCGTTCTCCCCCGCCAGCGCGTGCACCTCCCCCGCGTGCAGCGAGAGCGAGACGCCGCGCAACGCCCGGACGGCCTGGAACGACTTCCCGACGTCGCGGAGTTCGAGCAACGGGCGCACGCGGACCTCGCTCTCGCGGAACGTTGTGAAACGTTTCATTCCCGGCGACCGACGTTATCCAGGTCACATCGGTCCGTCAAGGCGGGCGATTCGGCTGAGACGTTTCATCGCGCGCCGGGACCGGGCCTGCGTGCGGTCCCCATCCAGGCCGTCACGCAGCGTCGCGGCCGATCGTGGGTCCTCGCCGCCGAACGTGTTCGACGACAACGTCGTTCTCGCACATGTGGAGGTGGCGTGCGCGCAGCATCCCTCGGGCGCGGACTCGCGACGATCACCCTCGTGGCCGCGTCGGTCACGACTTCGGCCCGGTCGGCCCCGGCCGTGGGGAACGCCTGAACCGCGGTGTGGTCAGCGTCCACACCGGCGACGGCGACTACGTCGGTTGGCGCGTGCCGACCGGTGACGCGCCGGGCACCGCCTTCAACCTCTGCCGCGACGGGGTGAAGGTCAACGCGCCCCCGATCACCGGGGCGTCGAACCACGTCGACAGGGGCGTGCCGGCCGACGCCGAGCACGTCGTCCGGGCCGTCGTGGGCGGGGTGGAGCAGGTGTCCGCAGTCGCCGACGACCCTGCGGTGCGGTTCACCGAGTGCCGACTACGTGCCGCCGCGCGGGGGACGCGGCGATGGGCGGCAGGACCCGGCCGGCACGGCGGTCACCGGTAGTCGCCGGACTCCGCCGTTCGTGCCGCCACGGATGTGTGACGGAACACGGCACGGGGCTCGTCGTCGTCAACAAGGCGTAAAGGACCCGATCGGGGGTGTCAGTACCCCGTCAGGCCGCACGGAATGCCCGGTCCGGGGATGCACCCTGTTCGGTGTCATCACCCTCGTGGGTTCGAGCGTCGGGAAGGGAGCGCGCACATGGCCGATATGGCCTACGTGGTGCTGCTGATCGGTGTGTTCCTGCTGTTGGCACTGACCGTGCGCGGACTGGGGCGGTTGTGAGCGGCACCGGGCCGGTCGCCAACGTCGTCGGCGGTGTCCTGGCGCTCGCGCTGATCGTGTACCTGTTCGTCGCGCTGATCAGACCGGAGAAGTTCTGATGCCCACCACGGTGGCCGGTCTGCTCCAGGTCGGCGTGCTGATCGTCGCGTTGGCCGCGGTGCACCGGCCGTTCGGCGACTACCTGGCCCGCGTCTACACCGGCACCCGGCACTCCCGGGTCGAGCGGGCCGTCTACCGGCTCGCCGGGGTCGATCCCGCTTCCGAGCAGCGCTGGGGGACCTATGCGCAGGGTGTGATCGCGTTCTCGTTCGTCGGCGCGGTGGTGCTGTACGCGTTGCAGCGGATCCAGTCGGTGCTGCCGTTCGACCACGGGCGCGGGAACGTGCCGGCCGCCATGGCGTTCAACACCGCGGTCAGCTTCGTGACGAACACCAACTGGCAGTCCTACGTCCCCGAGACGGTCATGGGGCACACGGTGCAGATGGCCGGCCTGACGGTGCAGAACTTCGTGTCCGCCGCGGTGGGCATGGCGGTGGCGGTCGCGTTGGTGCGCGGGTTCGTGCGGCACCGGACCGATCGGTTGGGGAACTTCTGGGTCGACCTGGTGCGCGGCACGGTCCGGGTCCTGCTGCCGGTGTCGTTCGCGTTCGCGGTCGTGCTGGTCGTGACGGGGGTCGTGATGAGCCTGAAGTCCGGGGTGGACGTCGACGGGCGGACCGTGGCCACCGCGCCGGTCGCCTCGCAGGAGGCGATCAAGGAGCTGGGCACGAACGGCGGCGGTGTGCTCAACGCCAACTCGGCGCACCCGTTCGAGAACCCCAACGCCTGGTCGAACCTGATCGAGGTGTTCCTGATCCTGGTCATCCCGGTCAGCCTGACCCGCACGTTCGGCACGCTGGTCGGCGACCGCCGGCAGGGCTACGTGCTGCTGTCGGTGATGGGCGTGATCTGGTCGCTGATGCTCACCGTCATCTGGGTCGCGGAGGCGGCCGGCCTGCGCCCCCTGGAGGGCAAGGAGCTGCGGTTCGGCGTTCCCGGCTCGGCGTTGTTCGCCAACTCCACCACGGGCACGTCGACCGGCGCGGTGAACTCGATGCACGACAGCTTCACCGGGCTGGGCGGTGGCGCGGCGTTGCTGAACATGCTGTTCGGCGAGATGACGCCCGGCGGTGCCGGCACCGGTCTCTACGGCATCCTCGTCATGGCGGTCATCGCGATGTTCCTGGCGGGCCTGATGGTCGGCCGCACGCCGGAGTACCTGGGCAAGAAGCTCGGCAGGCGGGAGGTCACGGCGGCGGCCGTGGCGATCCTGGCCATGCCGACGGTGATGCTGCTCGGCGCGGGCGTCGCCACGATCCTGCCCGGCACCCGAGGCTCGCTCAACAACCCCGGCGCGCACGGCCTGTCGGAAATCCTCTACGCGTACGCGTCGGCGTCGAACAACAACGGCAGCGCCTTCGCGGGCCTCACCGTGACCGGTGACTGGTTCCAGGCGTCGCTGGGCGTGTGCATGGCGGTGGGCCGGTTCGTCCCGATCATCGCGGTGCTGTGCCTGGCCGGCTCGCTGGCCGCGCAGCGGAAGGCGCCCGAGACGGCCGGTGCCCTGCCGACCACGGGCCCACTGTTCGCCACGCTGCTGGGCGGCGCGATCGTGCTGGTCGCCGCGCTGACCTTCGTGCCCGCTCTCGCCCTCGGTCCCATCGCGGAGGCCCTGCTGTGACCACCACGACCGCACACTCGCGGGAGATCCGCGAACGCCACGCGCGGAACCCGGGCCGCCGGGTCGCCGCGGGCGCGTTCCACCCCCGGCAGCTGGTCGAGTCCTTCCCGGACGCGCTGCGCAAGCTGCACCCGCGTCACCAACTGCGCAACCCGGTCATGTTCGTCGTGTGGATCGGCTCGCTGCTGGTGACCGTGTTCGCCATCGGCGACCCCGGCGTGTTCACGATCGCGGTGGCGGCGTGGCTGTGGGCGACCGTCCTGTTCGCCAACCTCGCCGAGGCCGTCGCCGAGGGCCGGGGCAAGGCGCAGGCCGACTCCCTGCGCCGCACCAAGAGGGACGCCGTCGCCCGCCGCCTCGCCGAGGACGGCGGCGAGGAACGCGTCCCCGGCGCCGAACTGCGCGTCGGCGACCTCGTCGTGGTCGAGGCGGGCGAGGTGATCCCGGGTGACGGCGACGTGGTCGAGGGCATCGCCACGGTGGACGAGTCGGCGATCACCGGCGAGTCCGCCCCCGTCATCCGGGAGTCGGGCGGCGACCGGTCGGCCGTGACGGGCGGCACCACGGTGTTGTCGGACCGGGTCGTCGTGCGGATCACCACCAAGCCCGGCGAGTCGTTCGTCGACCGGATGATCGCGCTGGTGGAGGGCGCGCGGCGGCAGAAGACGCCCAACGAGATCGCGTTGACGATCCTGCTGTCCACGCTGACGGTCATCTTCCTGCTCGCGGTGGTGGCGTTGCAGCCGTTCGCGGTCTTCTCCGGCGGCGAGCAGTCGGTGGTCGTGCTGACCGCCCTGCTGGTGTGCCTGATCCCGACCACGATCGGCGCGCTGCTGTCCGCGATCGGCATCGCGGGCATGGACCGGTTGGTGCAGCGCAACGTGCTGGCGACGTCGGGCAAGGCCGTCGAGGCGGCCGGTGACGTCGACACCCTGCTGCTGGACAAGACCGGCACCATCACCTGGGGCAACCGGCGGGCGACGGAGTTGATCCCGGTCAACGGGACCGGGATGGACGTGCTCGTGGACGCCGCCCGGTTGTCGAGCCTGGCCGACGGCACGCCCGAGGGCCGCAGCATCATCGAGCTGTGCGTGACCGGGCACGGCCGCTCCGCCGAGCCCGCCGACGCGGAGCGCGCCGGCGAGTTCGTGCCGTTCACCGCGCAGACCCGGATGAGCGGTGTCGACCTGGCCGGCCGCCGCATCCGCAAGGGCGCGGCGAGCGCGTTCACCCTGGATGACACCACCAGGGCCGTGGTCGACGCGATCGGCGAGCAGGGCGGCACCCCGCTCGTGGTGGCCGAGAACGACGTGGTGCTGGGCGTGATCCGCCTGTCGGACGTGGTCAAGCCCGGGATGCGGGAGCGGTTCGCCGAGCTGCGCGCCATGGGCATCCGCACGGTCATGGTCACGGGCGACAACCCGTTGACCGCCAGGGCCATCGCCGACGAGGCCGGGGTGGACGACTTCCTCGCCGAGGCCAGGCCCGAGGACAAGATGACCCTGATCCGCGAGGAGCAGGAGGGCGGCAAGCTGGTCGCGATGACCGGTGACGGCACCAACGACGCCCCGGCCCTCGCCCAGTCCGACGTCGGCGTGGCCATGAACACCGGCACCTCGGCCGCCAAGGAGGCCGGGAACATGGTCGACCTGGACTCCGACCCGACCAAGCTGATCGAGATCGTGGAGATCGGCAAGCAGCTGCTGATCACGCGCGGCGCGCTGACCACCTTCAGCGTGGCCAACGACCTGGCGAAGTACTTCGCGATCCTGCCCGCCATGTTCGCCGCCATCCACCCCCAGTTGGACCGGCTGGACATCATGCGCCTGGGCTCGCCGCAGTCGGCGATCCTGTCCGCGGTGATCTTCAACGCGCTGATCATCGTGGTGCTGATCCCGCTGGCCCTGCGCGGGGTCCGGTACCAGCCGGCCGGCGCCGCGGCGCTGCTCCGGCGCAACCTGCTGGTCTACGGCCTGGGCGGCGTCGTCACGCCGTTCGCCGGGATCTGGCTGATCGACCTGCTCGTCCGCCTCATCCCCGGGATCGGGTGACAACCGTGCGCAACTTCGTCAAGCAGGCCCTGGCCGGGCTGCGCGTCCTCGTCGTGCTGACCGCCATCACCGGCGTGCTCTACCCGGCGGCGGTGTGGGGCGTGTCCCGGCTGCCCGGCCTGCACGCCAAGGCCGAGGCCGTCGACACCACCCTGGTCGGCGTGGACCGCGAGGGAGGGCAGTGGTTCCGCACCCGCCCCTCCGCGGCGACGCCGCCCGCCTCGGGCGGCTCCAACAAGGGTGAGCTGAACGCGGAGTACGACGCGGTGATCGCCGAGCGACGTGCGGCGGTCGCCCGGCGCGAGGGCGTGCCCGAGGACCGGGTGCCGCCGGACGCGGTGACCGCCTCCGCGTCCGGCCTGGACCCGCACATCAGCCCGGCGTACGCGGAACTCCAGGTGCCGCGGGTGGCCCGGGAGAACGGGCTGCCCGAGGACGTCGTGCGCCGACTGGTCGCCGAGAGCACCGAGGGACGCGCCGCGGGGTTCCTCGGCGAGCCGGGTGTCAACGTCACCGCGCTCAACCGCGCGGTCGAGGCCGCCGGGTAGGCATGCCCGAGCGCGGACGGGGTGAGCTGCGCGTCGTGGACCACGGCCGCGGCCTGCCGAGGAACACCTCCGACACCGCGCTCGCCCCTTCCCACGGCTCGGCGACCGCGACCGCGCCCACGGGCTCGGGCTTGGGCTCGCTCGGGCTTCGGCTCTGGCTGGGGCTGGGGCTGGGGCTGGGGCTGTGGCTGGGCCTGGGGCTCGGGCTTGGGCTTGGGCTTGGGCTTGGGCTTGGGCCCAGTGTCACCAAGGGCTTCACCGGAGCGATGGGCGGCACCATCGCCGAGCGGATCCCGTCGGTGCCTACGGGGCGGCGCGGTCGCGGTCGGTCAGGTAGGCGAGCACCGCGGTGACGCGCCGGTTGCCCGACGGCCCCGCCGCGATGCCGAGCTTGCGGAAGACGTTGCCGGTGTGGGTGCCCACGGTGGTGAGGGCGATCTTGAGCCGGTCGGCGATGCCCTGGTCGGACAGTCCCTGCGCCATCAGGGTGAGCACGTCGCGCTCGCGCTGGGTGAGGTGCGCTAACAGCTCCCGGCCCCCGGCCGGCACGAGCGTGGACACCACGTCGGGGTCCACGGCGGTGCCGCCCCCGGCGATGCGGCGCAGCACGTCGTCCAGCATCCGGCCGTCGGACAGGTTGTCCTTGAGCAGGTAGCCGACCCCGGTCGCGCCGCCGTCCAGCAGCGCGGTGGCCCAGGTGTGCTCGGCGTAGTGCGACAGCACGAGCACCGCGACGCGCGGGTGGCGCGTCCGGATGGCGACGCCCAGGCGCAGGCCCTCGTCGCTGAACGTCGGCGGCAGGCGGACGTCGAGGATGGCGACGTCCGGCGCGTGGCGGGCGACGAGCCCGAGCACCTGCTCGGACCGCACCGCGGTGGCGACCACCTCGTGGCCCAGCCCGGTCACCACGCGGACCAGCCCTTCCCTGGCCAGCAACGAGTCCTCGGCGATGATCACCCGCACGGCAGCTCCGCGGTCAGGGTCGTGCCGTGCCCGGCGGGGCTGTGGAGCGTGAGCCGACCGCCCACGGCGGCGACGCGGTCGGTGAGGCCGGACAGCCCCGAACCGGGTGCCGGCGTGGCGCCGCCGACCCCGTCGTCGGCGATCCGCACGACCAGGCATCCGCCGACCTCGACGTGCACCTCGACCCCGATCCGGGCGGCCCGCGCGTGACGCACCGCGTTGGCCACGGCCTCGCTCACCACGAAGTACGCGGTGGCCTCGACGGCCTGCCGCAGCCGCGGCAGCTCGCCGATCCGCACGTCGGAGCGCAGCGGGACGCGGACGAGCAGTTGCTCGACGGCTGCCCGCAGGCCCTGCATGGTGAGCACGGCGGGGTGGATGCCGCGGGCCAGTTCGCGCAGCTCCCGGGTCGCCAGCCGCAGCTCGGCCTCCACCTCGTCGAGCAGCGCGACCGTCTCGGGTCTCGTGCCGTCGGGGCTCAGCGACTGCCGCACCAGGTTCAGGATCAGGCCGACCGAGAGCAGCCGTTGCTGGGCGCCGTCGTGCAGGTCGCGTTCCAGCCGGCGGCGGGCGTCGTCGCCCGCCGTGACCAGCCTGGCCCGGGACGCGCGCACCTCCTCGAGCTGACGCCACATCGCCTCCTGCAAGCGCGCGTTCTCCAGCGCCAGCCGCACCGCCGCGCCCGCCGACTCCAGCAACGCGGGTTCGGTCCGCAGGCCGGCGTCGTGCACGATCACCGCCAGGGGGTCGTCGGCGTCGCCGACCACCGTGCGCCGGGCCGGGTCGTCGGGGAGGTCGACGGCCTCGCCCGCGGCGTCCACGCAACCTCCGGGTGTGGGGAACCCGATGCGCAGCCCGGGGTCGTCCAGCGCGGTGGAGAGGGCCTCCCGCAGCCGGTCGGCCCGCACGAACCGGATGTGCCGGACCAGGTCGGACACCCGCGCCTCGTCCAGGCGCGCCCGCAGCAGCCCGAGGAAAAACGCCAGCGGCACGGCGACGAGCGAGGCGAACTGCGCCGGCGCGAGCGCCTGGTCCACCCCGTCCGGCGAGGCCGCCGCCAGCAGGCCCACCACGGCGAACAGCACCGCCGTCGCGACCATCGCCACCCCCGGGAAGGCCAGCACCCGCCGCTGCCGCCGGCTCGCCCGGACGAGCCGGTGCACGATCACCGACGCCCCGACCAGGGTGAGCACCGCCGAGCCCAGCCCGGACAGCTGCGCCGTCGCCGCGGCCAGGCCCGGGTGGTCGACCAGCGGCATCGGCGCGCACACGTCGCGGCACCGGCCCTCCGGCCGGATGGGCCCGGCCAGCGCCTGCGCCAGGGCCGTCACGCCACCGAACACCCACCCCGCGACCGCCACCCCACGCCCGAGCCGGTCGTGCACGACCCCGGACGGGTAGGCGAGGAAGACGTGCGCGCCCAGCGGCAGTTGGAACGCGGTCAGCACGAACGCGACCGCCACGACGCCGTTCACCGCGCCCGAGCCGGTCTCCAGCGCGAACGCGGCGGGTGCGGTGCTCGCGAGCAACGTCCCCAGGATCGTCATCAGCAGCCCCATCCGGCTGCCGGGCCGGATCCGGGCGGCGAGGTAGCCGGCGACGAGCCAGGTGAGGACCTGACCGATCTCCTTGAGGTCGAACAGGAACCCGTAGGCGCCGTACCGGCCCGCCAGCCAGGCGTCCACCGCCGTCAGGCCCAGGCCCGCGGCCACCACCACCCGGACGGGCACGCTCACCACGGCGGCAGGCCCGCCAGCCCGGCCACCCGCAGGCCGCTGAACTCGTCCTTGGGCAGGAACCCCGCCGCCGGCGACGCGTCGATCCGCTCCCCCAGCTCGGCGCGGGCGAGGCTGGAGATCAGCACCACCCGCGGGGGCACGGGGAGCGCGGCGAGTTCCTCGGCCACCGTGAGTCCGTCCACATCCGGTAGCAGTACATCAAGGACCACCACATCGGGCCGCAGTTCGCGGGCTCGGGCGAGGGCTTCCCGCCCGTCGGCGGCCTCGCCGACCACGGTCAGCCCCTCGGACTCCAGCAGTCGACGGGCCACGCGCCGGAACCCCGCGTGGTCGTCCACCAGGAGGACGCTCGCTCGCACACCCCCATCCTGCTGCTCCGTGGCGGCGGAGGGATCTTCGCGGGCCGAATCTCGTGGTTTCCCCGGAGGCGCGGCGGCGGCGCCCGCGGTCACTGTTGCGGTCGGCCCCCGTGCCGACCGACCGGATCAAGCCGGTGAGAGGAGCTGGTCCCGTTGCGCTTCGCCCCACGTGCTCGTGCCCTGGTGGTGGTCGCCACCCTGTTCGCCTCGCTGACCGCGGCCATCGCGCCGAACGCCCAAGCGCTGCCGGTCACGTTCGACCGCACGGATTGGCCCGTGGTCATGGGTTCGGTGGACTTCGGCATGACGGTGCACGTCAAGGACTTCAACCGCGAGGACGGCGCGGTCATCGCGCCCTTCGGGTTCGTCGGCTACTCCAACGAGTTCTGGCGGTGGCGGCGCAAGCCCGCCGCCGGCTACTACGACGTCGTGAACGCCTTCAGCGGCAAGTGCCTGGACGTCCAGTGGGGCAGCCACGCGATCGGCGCGCCGGTGTGGCAGTGGCCCTGCAACGGCCTCGACGCGCAGCTGTGGCGCGTGGAGTGGCTGCCCGGCACGACGTTGCAGCGCTACGTCAACCGCGGCAGCGGCCTGTGCCTGACCATGCCGGCGGTGCGCGGCCAGAGCCTCTACCAGGACGTGTGCGGCAGCCGTGACGGCCAGGCGTTCGACTACATCCGGCCGCTGGTCAACCCGGTGCCCATCACCGACCCGCCCACCACGAAGGTCATCACCTACACGTCGTCCGGCGCGGCGGTCATGTCGCGCTTCGCCATGCTGCTGGAGCAGGACCTCAGCCTCGAGTTCCGCTGGACGCTGCCGGACGGCCACGTGATCAACCGGATCCACAACGAGTGGCGCGACGCGTGCCTGACCGTGGGAGCCCTGACCGGCACGGGCGCTCCGGTGTCCTGGGCGTGGTGCAGCCCCGGAGCACCACAACCCGGCGTGGCGTACCCGGTGAACCAGCTGTGGACCACCACCCCCGTCGGCACCGACCGGTGGGGCTCCACGGAGTACCAGTACCGCTACTACACCACCAACTGGTGCCTGACCCGCGACTACGTCGCCGCGGACCGGCTGGGCGTGACCGCCTGCAACCCGGCCGACCCGCGTCAACGCTGGCGCGACGTCTGACCGGCGTGCCGCGGGTCGCCCCCGCCGGGCAACCCGCGGCAGACGCCGACCGACCGGCCCGCCGGGCAAGCCGCAGCAGGCGACATCCGACCGGCCCGCCGCACGGCAACCCGCGGCAGGCCCTCGCCGGGGAGAAGTGGTTCCAGAGGACGGTGGCCGGTGTGCCAGGATCCGCGGATGGAGATGTCCACCGTGACGCGGGCGACGGCGGCCGCGACGGCGGTCGCCGCGTCGCTCGGCCTGCCGGTCGGCGGCGCGGAGGTGCTCCACAACTCGAACAAGCTGGCACTGCGGCTGACGCCGTGCGACGTCTTCGCCCGGGTCGCCCCGGTGGGGCAGGAGGTCGCGCGGTTCGAGGTCGAGCTGGCCCGGCGGCTCGCCGAGGTCGGAGGCCCGGTGTGCCCCTTGGAGCCCCGCGTGGACCCGCGCGTGCACACGCGCGACGGCTTCGCCGTGACGCTGTGGACCTACTGCGAGCCCGTGGCGCACGTCCCGCCGCAGGACTTCGCGAAGGCGCTGGAACTGCTGCACGCCGGCATGCGCGAGGTCGACCTGCCGAGTCCGCGGTTCACGGACCGGGTCACGCAGGCGGAGGACGTCGTCGCCGACCCGGATCGCTCGCCGGGGCTCGCCGACGCGGACCGCGCCTTCCTCGGCGGCAGGCTCGCGGCACTGCGCCGCGCGATCGAGGAACGCGGTGCCCCGGAGCAGCTGCTCCACGGCGAGCCGCACCCGGGCAACGTGCTCGGCACCGAGCGCGGTCCGGTGTTCATCGACTTCGAGACGTGCTGCCGCGGCCCCGTCGAGTTCGACCTCGCCCACGTGCCCGAGGCGGTCTGCGACCGCTACCCGGGCCTCGACCGGGGGCTGCTGGACGAGTGCCGGCAGCTCGTCCTCGCGATGGTCGCGGCGTGGCGTTGGGAGCGGGGCGACGAGTTCCCGAACGGGAGGCTGTTCGGCGAGGGACTGCTGCGCGCGCTGCGCGACGGTCCGCCCTGGCCGACGCTCGACGTGCTGCACGGGCGGTTGGCCGACCGGTAGGACCGCGCCGGGCCGGCCGTGGGACCGTCGTGGCCGAGCCGCGGGTCAGGGTGCGACCGGGCCCGACCTGTGGTGCAGGGACGAGCCGACCCAGTCGACCGCGTCGCGCGTCGGGCGGGTTGGCGGGGCGGGGTGGAAGTTGGCCGCGTCGTCGACGCTCCCGGTGCCGTCGTAGCGAGCCGTCAGCGGGTACGGGAACACCGGCCGGGTGCGCACCACGCGCCCGGCGGCGTCCCGGCCGGCGGCGGTGATGCGGTCGGGGGCGGTCCCGTGCTCGACCCACGCCAGCAGCGCGGGCACCGGGTCGAACCCGGTCAGCCCGGCGCCGCCGCCGCAGTGCCGGAGGCCGGGCACCATGAACACCCGCGCCCAGCGCCGCACGTCCCCGCCGTCGTGGCGCGCCAGCCGTTCATAGTAGTCGAGCAGGCCGCGCGGCGGGACGGCCTGGTCGCTCCAGCCGTGCCAGAGGATCAACCGGCCGCCCGCGCGGCGGAACTCGCTCAGGTCCAGGCTCATCGCGTTGCCGCGGGAGCCCTCCACGGCCAGCCGGGCGAACTCGCGGGTGGTGAACTCGACCTCGGCCAACGACGAGTGCGGCGTGCCCGTCGGGTAGCCCATGTGCCGGAGGTAGTTGTCCGCCAGCACGGCGGCCGTCGAGGTGTCGCCGAACCCGGGGATGGGGACGACCCAGCCGGCCCAGGCCGCTTCCGAGCCGCGTTCCTGACCGGCCGGGTAGAGCCTGGCGCCGTGCGCGTCGGTGGGTCCGGCGTACAGCCGGCGGACCACGTCGACCTGGGCCGGGGTGAGGCACGTCGGCCGGTCGACGCCGGGCGGGCACCGCAGCGCGGCCGGGTCGTGGTCGCACCGGCGCGGGTCGTCGATCTGGCCGTCCACCAGGCCGTCGAGGTGGTCGCAGTGCCTCATCACCGCGTCGTGCAGCGCGGGCAGCCGGTCGGCGGTGAGCACCGGGCGGCCGTCCGCGCCGGTGTTGGCCCGGACCAGCCACGCCTGGTAGAGCAGCAGCGCGGACATGTAGTTGACGGGCGCGCCGGCGACGATCCCGTCGAAGTCGTGCGGGTAGCGCTGGGCCAGCAGCAGCCCTTCCCGCCCGCCATTGGAGCACCCGCCGAAGTACGAGAACGACGGCGGATCGCCGTAGAACTCCTCGATGAGCCGCTTGGCGGCCATCGACACCACGTGCGGCGCGCGGAACGCCAGGTCGTCGCGGGCGGCCCGGTCGTCGGCGGCCCAGGCGCCGTCCAGGGAGGGCACCGGGGCGTCGCTCACGTGCCCGTCGTCGGTGGTGGCGACCGCGAGGCCGCCGACGTCCGCGCCGCAGTCGGGGAACGCCGGCGCCGCGAGCGAGCCGCAGAACCCGCCGCACCCGTACTGGAGGTAACGGCCGGTGTAGGTGGTGGTGGGCAGCTTCAGGTGGAATCGCACCCGCGGCTCGACGTACCCCAGCACCGCGCAGTGCGCGGCCTCCGCGCCCGCCCGCACCGGCTCGGCGCCCGTCACGTGCACGCGGGTCCCCGGGATCGCGAAGTCGTGGACCAGGTCCGCGCACTCGGCCACCGGCTCGATCGTGCCGGCCCGGGCGGCCGACGCGGTGGCCCCGGGAACGAGCAGCGCGGCCAGCAGGCCGACGACGACGGGCAAGCGGGCCACGCGCACCTCATCCCCTTGGCCGGCAACCGGTCCGACCGTAGCCCCCGCCCGCCGGTGGCCGACAGGGGTTCCGGGCCCGAACGCTCGGATCACCGCAGCGAGGTCCCCGTCGCGGACGCCGTCGGACCACCCGGGAGGTGGATACCCCGGCTCCCCGGGTGATCACGCCGACCCGGCGGTCACTCGGCGGGAGGCGGCGGCGCCCCGTCCGGCCGGGACGACTGCCCGAGGTGCGGACCGATCTCCATGTTGAGGTAGTCGACCGCCGCGAAGAACTCGTCCTCGGCCAGCACGACGTCGTAGTTCGGCCGGTACGCCTTGACGTCGAACTTCCGGTTGCGGGCCAGTTTGACCGGTGTCGGGTGCACGCGGGACCCGACGAGGGAGATGGTCGCGCCCACGTCCGGCAGGTTCGGCACGTGCACCGGGTGCGCCTCGAACCGCACGACTTCGCCCCAGGGCACCACCACGGCGCGCTTGATCGTGTCGCAGATCCTGACGCCGCGCGAGTTGACGTAGATGCCCGTCCGCGCGATGCGCCACCAGACGACACCCGAGACGGTGAAGATCGAGGCCAGGAACACCGTGCCCCAGGTACCCCGGCCCCATGCCGTCACGACCAGCGCGACCACCAGGAAGAGACCGCTGAGGACCGCGGTCAGCCGGGCCTGGGGCCTTCCCCCACGCGGTACCACCATGCGCCATGCCGTCATTGGGCCATTATCGACCGGTATGCCCCGGGATGGGTGGCCGCCGAGCGCGAGGCGAGGGGGACGCGTCCTGACAGCGGGATGCGCGCATCACGTCTTCGTGGCGATGACCCAGCGGTTCGCGGCCAGCGCGTCGTGCGGTTCCGGGAGTGGTCCGCGCCCGTGCCGGCGGGTGAACTCGAACGGTGTGTGGACGTGCGTGGTCCAGCCGCGGGAGGCGAGGGTGGCGGCCGAGTCCGGTCGCGGCTCGGCGTCGAACAGGGCCAGCAGGTCGATGCCGATCTGGTCCTTGGTCGAGGTGTAGACGGGGCTGTCGCGCGCCGAGGCGTTCTCCGGGAGCGGCTTGACCTCGTAGGCCAGGGTGCTGCCGGGCGCGGACAGCCGGTCCACGGTGTCGATCAGCCGGCGTTCGGCGGCGCTGGGCAGGTACAGCAGCACGCCCTCGGCCACCCAGGTGGTCGGTTCGTCGGGCCGGAACCCCGGCAGCAGGTGCGCCCAGTCGTCGCGGAGGTCGGCGGCGACGGGGTGGCGGGTGGCGCGCGGCCGTGCGCCGAGGCCGTCCAGGACCTGTTGCTTGAAGGCGAGCACCGCGGGCCGGTCGACCTCGTACACGACGGAGTCGGGCGGCCAGGCCAGCCGGAACGCCCGGGTGTCCAGGCCGGCTCCCAGCAGCACGGCCTGCCGGTTGCCCGCCGCGAGCACGACGTCGTCCAGCATCCTGGTGCGCAGCCCGAAATAGCGGGCCAGCCTGCCCCACAGGGGGTTCGCGTCGCCGGCCGGGACGTCCTCCGGGCGCACGGGCCAGTCCGCGGACGCGGGCGCGGACCGCACGAAGTGCTCGGCGTAGTCGTCGCGGGCCAGGCAGTCCGCGCGGTGGGTCTCGATCGCGCGGGCGGCCGCGACCATGAGCGCGGTCAGCGCGACGCCGTCACCGAGCACCGTTCATCCTCTCGTCCGACGGGACCGCACCACGTGTCCGGGCGGTCGTGGGTGGTCGTGCGGGCCCCGTACAGCTCGGCCATGAACCGCACGGTGTCCTCGTCGCGCTGGAGCAGGCTGGTGGTGCAGTCGACCAGGAGCGTGATGTGCCAGCCCTTCTGGAAGGCGGTGCGGGCGGTGGAGTCCACGCACACGTCCGCGTACACCCCGGCGAGCACCAGGTGCCCGATGCCCTGCCGCCGCAGGTGTTCCTCGAAACCGGCGGCCAGGAACGCGTCGAAGCACGCCCGCTTGGTGACCACGAACTCGCCCGGCGCCGGTGCGACCTTGTGGAACCGCGCACCCCAGCTGCCCTCGACGCAGGTCGCCGCCCGGCCCTTGCGCTCGTTGCGCCGGCGCCAGCTCGGGCCCTGGTACGCCTCGTCGCCGACGAAGCGGACGAACACCACCTCGACGCCGCGGTCGCGCGCCAGGTCGACCGCGCGCGCGGCGTTGGTGGTGACCTCGTCCAGGCGCGCCGGGTCCTTGCGGTACCTGGCCGTCGCGGCCGGTCCGGTGCAGAAGTCGTTCTGCAGGTCCACGACGATCAGAGCCGTCCGGGTCACGTGCCGACCTCCAGCCTCGTCGGCCGCCCGCCGCGCGGTTGGGGCAGCTCCGCGAGCACCGCGTCGACCACGGCGGTGGTCGAGTGCCGCCCGCCGAGGTCGGGGGTGCGGACGCCGCGGGCGGTCAGGGCGGCGAGCGCGCGTTCCACCGCCCCGATCGCGCCCGGGCCGCCGCAGTGCCGCTCCACGACGGCCGCCGCGGCCCGCACGGTGGCCACCGGGTTGACGGTGTCGCGGCCGGCCAGGTCGTCGGCGGAGCCGTGCACGGTCTGGTACTCCACCAGCCCGGCCAGGTCCGGGTGCAGGTAGGCGTTCTCGGTGCAGCGGTTCTCCTGCTTGCCGACGCCGTAGCGGTCCAGCAGGACGACGTGCATGATGTCGCCCCACTCGTTGCCCGCCACCACGACCGTGCGCCGCGGCAGCCCGTGCTGGATCAGGTTCCGGTTCACCGTGTCGGGTTGGGTCAGCTCGATCCGCACCCGGTGGCGGTCGGCCGCGGCGCGCACCCAGTCGTCCAGCGCGCCGTCGAGCAGGTGGTGCTTGTAGGCCATGACGATCCGGTCGGGGCCGCCGTCCGGCCACTGCCGCCGCGCGCGGGCCAGGGCGTGGGCGATGACGTCGTCGGTGACCTCACGGCTGAACCGGGTGGTGCGGGTCAGCACGCCGGGCGCGTGCCGGTTCTCCCCCGTGTAGAAGCCCTGGGCCTGGTCCCGGACCAGCAGCAGCGCCGCGTCGGGCGCCGACCCGGGCGCCGCGATCACGTCGACCTTCACCGCGCGCAGGCGCTCCCTCACCAGGTAGAGCGACTGGGCGTTGACCGCCGTGCGGAACACCGCCGTGGCGCCCTGCCGGGCCAGCGACCGGCAGAACCGCTCGTAGTGCCCGGCGTCGTCGTCGGTGAGCCGGCGCAGGTCCTCGATCCCCCCGGCTTCGGCGCGCAGCGAGTGGTAGGAGTGGTAGATCCGGGACGAGCGGGTGATGACCGGCTCGACGCCGTGCAGCCGGGCGAGCCGGTCCACCACCCGTTCGAAGACGGCCGCGAGTTCCGGGCCCGTGCCCCGGCCCACGGCGAGTCCGACGTGCGCCGTCATCCGGCACTCGGCACCAGGTGGTCGCCCGGGATCCCGGCCGCGTCCGGTCGGTAGAAGTCCTTGATGCTGTCCACCCAGTCCGACGCGGGGATCCGGTCGTCCGGGTCGGGCCCCAGGGCGTCGAAGAGCGTGTCGATGTTCCGCCGCCCGAAGCCGATGGCGGACATCAGCGCGGTGAAGATCCGCCGCTCCACCATCCCGTCGCCGTCCGGGTCGCCCAACCCGGCCAGCGAGCGGGCGAACTCGTCGATCGTGGCGTCGAACCGCTCGGGCGAGAGCACGACGTCCTCGAACTCCTCCCGGCTGACGCGGCCGTCGCGGTCGTCGTCCAGCTCCGCGGCCAGGGTCTCCCAGTAGCGGCGGAACGCCGCGGTCATCGCCCCCTTCGCCCCCGCGTCGGACAGCACCGCCGCCTCGGTCACCCGGGTGGCCATGACCTCGAAGTCCACCGCCTCGATCGCGCCCGAGCCGTCGGCGTCGAACAAGTCGAAGACGAGGTCCACCCGGCTCAACGCCGCTTGAGCGTGGTTCACGTTTCCATCTCCCGTCGAGAAGTCGCGGCGGGACGCCGGCCGGAGTGCGCCGCCGTCCCGCCGCCGTGTCCGGTGCCAGGCCCCATGATGTCGAAGGCGGAACCCGTCCGGTCAAAAGATCGACCTGTTCACCGGAAGGTGTGAATCAGCCGTGTCGTTGGCCGCATGGCGCGCAGCGCACGTCGGCGGCGACGTCGAACCACGGCGCGGACCCGCCCTCCCCCGCACCCGACCGGAGTTGGCGGAACCGCCATTCCGGGGACCCGGCCCGCCGGCGCCGTCGGACCGGACACCCGGCGCGGAATGCCGCGCACTGTGGCGCCGAAGGGGCCGGAGGGCGTGTCGCCACCACATCACCGGGCCACACGGTCCGCGGCGACCGGTTCGGCCGGTGAAGCTCCTCGCGGGTCGGAACGGCCCCGAGCCGTTCCGACCCGCGAAGCCGGGCACGGGTCAGGACAGGGTGAAGTGGTCGACGTCGAACAGGCCGCCCGCGCCCGTGCCGACGAACACCAGGAACACCGGTCCCGTCCCGCTGCCGGTCAGCGCCGTGGACACGTCCACGAACCGGTCGAAGCCGCCGGTGCCGGGCACGGCGACCGAGCCGAGCACCGGGCCCGTCTGCGAACCGGCGCGCACCTCGATGCGGCCGCCCGCGTTGCCCGACGACACCCGCGCGGCGAACTGCCGCTTGCCCGCGAGGCTGGTCTGCCCGTAGCCGGCCCAGTCGCCGCCGTCGATGTACCCGACGGTCTGACCGCCGCTGGCCGTGCCGTGCGAGGCGACCTGCACGCCGAACGACGACGTGTAGGACTCGCCCTCCACCCGCTGCGACGGCTGCGACTGCGGCGAGCAGTCGGCGGCGACCAGGCCCGCCGCGTACCGGATGCCGCCCAGCAGGTGGGTCCGGAACGCGGTGTCGGCGTACGACTCGATCGTGTGGCCGAGACCGGTGTAGAACGACCGGCCCGCGGCCTGCGTGCGGCACCACGAGATCGGGTGGTCGCCCGCCATGGCGCCGCCGCTGTAGCTCGACTCGTCCAGGTTCGCCAGCACCCGGGACGTGGCCCGCGGGTTGGTGCGGTAGTTGTACCACTCGTCCGTGCGGTTCCACGCGGTCGGCAGGTGCGCGGTGGCGGGGTGGGACCGGTCCTCGGGGCGGACGGTGGCCGGCTGGATGTTCGGGTGCGAGTGGAAGTACGCGCCCACCAGTTGGCCGTAGTACGGCCAGTCGTACTCGGTGTCCGCCGCCGCGTGCACGCCGACATAACCACCGCCGCCGTCCACATAGGACTGGAACGCCGTCTGCTGGGAGGCGTTCAGCACGTCACCGGTGGTGTTGAGGAACACCACCGCCGCGTAGCGCGACAGGCCGGAGGTGGTGAACACGCCGGCGTCCTCGGTGGCCGTGACCGCGAACCCGCCCGTGGCGCCCAGTTCGCGGATCGCCTGGATGCCCGCCGGGATGGCGTCGTGCCGGAAGCCGGCGGTCTTGCTGAACACCAGCACCTCGGCGGCCGGCGGCGGTTCGGAGCCGGTGGTGAAGGTGAACGCGTCCAGGTCGAGCAGGTTGCCCTGCCCCGTCACGCCCTTGAACACGAGGAACAGCGCGGACGTGCCCGCCGGTGCGCCGGACAGGGGCGCCGAGACGTCGGTGAACGTGTCCCAGCCGCCGGTGTTGGGCACGGTGAGCGTCCCGAGCAGCGCCCCGGTCGCCGACCCGGCGCGCACCTCGATCGTGCCGCCGGGACCGCCGGACGACACGCGGGCCGTCACCGAGCGGGCGTTGCCCAGCCGGTAGGGCTGGAAGGAGATCCAGTCGCCGTTGTCGGTGAACCCGACCGTGCGACCGCCCTCGGCGCCGCCGTGGTTGGCGGGCTCGATGCCCTGCTGGGCGCCGTAGTGCTCGGCCTGCCGGTGGCGCGGCTGGAGGATGCTCACCGAGTGCGAGGTCAGGCCCGCGTTGTCGGTGTACTCCGCGTCGAAGACGCCGTAGATGTTCGCCGCGGCGTCGTGCTCGCCGTCCACGGGCACCGCGATCCGCCCGGAGCAGCCGGTGGCCTGGGTGATCTGGTGCCGGTGGCTGTCGTGGCCGAGCAGGTAGGTGACCTTGACGCGGGAGCAGTCGATCGCGCCGTCCTCGGGGTCGGACACGGTCACCTGGAACGGCACGGTGTCGCCGAACGCGAACAGCGCGCCGTCACCGGGCGCCTGCAGCGTCACGGACGGGGCCGTGTTGCCCGCGGTGACCAGGACGCTGGCCGTGCCGGTGAGGTTCTGCGGGTCGGTGACGGTCAGCGTCGGCGAGTAGTTGCCCGCCCTGGTGTAGGTGTGCGTGGGGTTGGCCTCGGTGGACGTGGCGCCGTCGCCGAAGTCCCACCGGTAGCGCAGGGCGCCGCCCTCGGGGTCGGAGCTGCCCGCGGAGGAGAACCGCACGGTCAGCGGCACGGGGCCGGAGACCCTGTCGGCCGACGCGCGGGCCACCGGGTTGCGCGGCTGGTTGCCCTTGTAGTCGATCCGGTAGATGGCCTGGTTGCCCGAGCCGGTGCCGTAGTCCAGCACGTAGAGCGAGCCGTCCGGGCCGAACTGCATGTCCATGACCTGCGTGCCGCTCCACGGGAACGCCTCGATCACGCCCGGCGAGCCGTCGCCGTTGACGCCGATCGCCTTGATCCACTGGCGGCCGTACTCGCCCGCGAAGTAGTGGCCGTCCAGCGACTGCGGGAACTTCGTGGCCGAGTCGAGGTTCGGGTCGTAGCGGTAGACCGGGCCGCCCATCGGCGACTCGGAGCCGCTGCCGAACTCCGGCGGCGAGCCCGCGTCGCCCGCGTACCGGATCCAGGCCGGTTGCGCGGGCGGCAACGTCGTCAGGCCGGTGTTGCGCGGCGAGGTGTTGGTGACGCCCGTGCCGCACTCGTAACGCGCCCCGGACGGCCCGCTGGGGAACGTGTAGCGCACGTAGGTCTCGTTCGTGGTGTTCGTGCCGGTGCAGTACGGCCAGCCGAAGTTGCCCGGTCGGGTGATCCGGTTGAACTCGACCTGCCCGCTCGGGCCGCGCGTCGGGCTCGTCACGCCCGCGTCCGGGCCGTAGTCGCCGAGGTAGACCACGCCGGTGGCCTTGTCGACGCTCATCCGGAACGGGTTGCGGAAGCCCATGGCGTAGATCTCGGGCCGGGTGCGCGCGGTGCCGGGGGCGAACATGTTGCCCGCCGGGATGGTGTAGGTGCCGTCGGGCTGCGGCTTGATGCGCAGCACCTTGCCGCGCAGGTCGTTGGTGTTGCCCGACGAGCGCTGCGCGTCGAACTGCGGGTTGCGGTTCGTGCGCTCGTCGGTCGGGGTGTACCCGTCCGACACGAACGGGTTGGTGTCGTCGCCGGTGGTCAGGTAGAGGTTGCCCTGGGCGTCGAAGTCGATGTCGCCGCCGACGTGGCAGCACTGGCCCCGGTCGTTGGGCACCCGCAGCACGATCTTCTCGCTGGCCGGGTCGAGCGTGTTGTCGGTCCTGAGGGTGAACCGCGACAGGTACAGCTCACCGCGCCACGGCGCGAACGTCGCGTCGGTGCCCTCGGTCGGCGCGTCGCCGTCCGGGGTGCTCAGCCGGGGCGAGTAGTACAGGTACAGCCAGCGGTTCGTCGCGAAGCCCGGGTCGGCCGCGACGCCCTGCAGGCCCTCCTCGTCGTGCGTGTAGACGTTGAGCTTCCCGGCCACGGTGGTGGTGTTGCCCGCGGCGTTGGTGACGCGGACCGTGCCGTCGCGGGCGGTGTGCACGACGGACCGGTCCGGCAGGACGGCGAGGGACATGGGCTCGCCGAGCTTGGCGGCGCCGGCGGCCAGCTGCACCTGTTGGTAGTCGCCGGGCGGGATCGCCGCGGCGGCCGTGGCCTGGTCGAAGGGCAGCAGCAGGGAGGCGGTCAGCAGGGAGGCGCCGAACGCCCTCGTCCACCGCGGTGGGGACTCGGACATCGCAGGGTTTCCTTTCGTGGGCGGTTTCTCAGCCGCAGAGGTCCATCGGGAGCACGCCGGGGCCGTCGACCACCGCGGTGACCCGGTGGACCGTCACGGGCGACGCCGAGGCCAGCCGGAAGTCGGCGCGCTCGTTCTGGCGGTGCGCGAGGGCCGCGTCGGGCACGGTGAACGTGGCGGTCTTCCACGTGCCGGCGCCGGTGTTGGCGACGCTGCCCGCGTGCCGGTAGGCGCCGCCGTCGCGGGAGTCGTACTGGAGGCTCCAGGAGTGGGTGCCCTCGTCGAGGTAGTCGACGGTGAACGTGGTCGGGAACCGGCCGTCGGACGCGATCCGCTGGTCGACCGAGAAGTACATGTGCAGGCCGCCGGGCACGCGCTCGACCATCCGCCGGGCCTCGCGCCCGCCGACCGTGACGGGGGTGGTGACGCCGTCGCCGCCGCTCTCGATGTGCGTGATGCCCCTGGCCTGGTTGGTCGTGCCCAGGACTCCGCACACGCGGGCCGCGGCGCCGGCGCCGACCACGGCGACCGGCACCGAGACCGGCGACAACGCCACGTCCGCGGTCAGCGTCACCGGGATGGTCGTGAAGCCCTGCACCACGCCCTCGGCCGCCTGCAGCGCGACCTGCGCGGTGGCCACGCCGTCCACCACCTGCGCCGTGCCCTCCGCCGGCGTCACGGTGACCCCGGCCGGCGGGGTGGCCCGCCAGGACACCGAGCGCACGGACACCGGCGTCGCCGGTTCCGCGCCCACGCCGACCGCGAACGACAGCGCGGCCGTGGACGGCGACCCGACGGCCACCGTGGGGCGGGCGGGCGTGGTGGTCAGCTCGACCGGCGTGACACCGGGCGGGAACGCGGGCGCGCCGGCCGGGAAGGACGGCGGTCGGGCGTCCCGGGACGTGCCCCACGAGCGGTCCGGCTGCCCGGTCAGGGCGAAGGTCAGCGCGGTGCCGGTGCGCCCGCCGGGACCGTCGCCCAGCAGCGCCGACCCCGGCAACCAGGTGCGTTGCGTCGCCACGCCGTCCACCGACAGGCCGCGCACGTACGCGCCGCTGCCGGTCGAGGTGATCGTGGTGCGGTGGCCGGGCAGGTCGATGCGCACGGAGGGGAACAGGGGCGAGGTCACGGTCAGCACGTCCGTGCCCGGTGTCGCCGGGTACAGGCCCATGGCCGACCACACGTACCAGGAGCTGAGCGCGCCCAGGTCGTCGTTGCCCGGCTCGCCGCCGGGGGTGTTGGCGTACCGGGTCTCCAGGGTCCGGCGCACGACCTCCTGCGTGCGCCACGGCGTGCCCGCGTAGTTGTAGAGGTAGGGCACGTGCATGTTGACCTCGTTGCCCGCCCAGTAGAACGGGTTGTTCGGCCCCGCGTTGTCCTGGGTGAAGAACCGGTCGAGCCGGGCGACCGCCCGCTCGTCGCCGCCGATCGCGTCCAGCAGGCCCCGGGCGTTGTGCGGCACCAGCCACAGGTACTGGGCCGCGTTGCCCTCCTGGAAGCCGGACTGGCCGAACACGCCCATGCCGGTCGTGACCGGGTTGCCCGCCGGGAACGCGCCGTTCGCGTCCCGGGGTTGCAGGAAGCCCGAGCCGCGGTTGAACAGGGTGGTCCAGTTCTGGGAGCGGGTCAGGAAGGTCCGGGCCGTGGCCTCGTCGCCGAGCGCGGCGGCGAACCGCGAGATGCCGAAGTCCGCCAGCGCGTACTCCAGCGTGGCCGACGCGCCGTTGGGCACGTGGGAGATGTCGAACGCCCTGGTGTTGCGCACGTAGCCGTCGCGCAGGTACTCGGCCAGGCCGGGCCGCTGCTCGTACCAGCCCTGGCCCAGTTCCGCGGGGGTCGGGACCCTGGTCGCGCCCTTCACCACGGCCGCCAGCGCGGCGCGGGTGTCGAAGTCGCGGGCGCCGAACGCGTGAGCCGAGGAGATGAGCGCCGCGGCGGCGTCGCCGTTCATCACGCCCGTGTAGCCGTTCGCGACCGGCCACTTCGGCAGCCAGCCGCCCTCGGCGGCCATGTCCACCAGGGACTGCATCATGGCGCTGGTCTCGGCCGGCGCCAGCACGGCCTGGAGCTGCACCAGGGTGCGGTAGGTGTCCCAGCCGGAGAAGTTGGCGTACCGCACGCGGTTCGAGGTGTGGACCTGCCGGTCGAAGCCGGTGTAGCGGCCGTCCACGTCACTGAACACGTTGGGGTGCAGCAGGGAGTGGTAGAGGGCGGTGTAGAACTGCGCCTGCCGGTCGCGCGTGCCGCCGCCGACCTGGATCTTCGACAGCAGCCGGTGCCAGGCCGCGCGGGTCTGCCGGGCCACGCCGTCCACGTCCCAGCCCGGCGCCTCGGCCCGCAGGTTCGCCAACGCGCCCGCCTGGCTGACGTAGCTGATCGCGACCTTCACGCCGACCTGGCGCTGCTGCCGGGTGTCGAAGGTGACCCACGCGCCGCCGCGCGGGTGGTCCACCGCCGTGCCGCCGGGGGTGAGCACGTCGTCGTGCCACGTGCCCGTCCCGGTGAACGGGCGGTCGAAGACGGCGGCGAAGTGCACCGTGGAGGTGTTGGGCTGGTCGCAGAACCGGCCGCCGGTGATGGTGCCGGCGAGCTGGTCCGGGCCGGTGACGCGGACCTGGACGGCGCTGTTGGCGACCTGGGATGAGCCCGCCTTGAACAGCAGGTTCGCCTTCTCCGCGGCGGGGAAGGCGAACCGGCCGACGCCGGTGCGGGTGGTGGCGGCGACCCGTGCGGTGATGGCGCCGCCGAGCCTGGTCTCGAACAGGCCGGGGCTCGCCTTCTCGTCGGCGTGGCTGAACGGCTGGGTGGCGCGGGCGGGTTCGCCGGTGACCTCGCCGACGGTAGGCAGGATCGGCAGGTCGCCCTGGACGGGGCAGCCGACGCCGGACAGGTGCGTGACGCTCAGGCCGATCGTGGCGTTGTCGCGGTGGTCGTAGCCGCCGCCCGCCGGCCGGGAGGTGGTCTCGGGGCTCCAGCTGAGCATCCCGAACGGCGCGACGGCGCCGGGGAAGGTGTTGACCGACCCGACGTGCTCGCCGCCGCTGCCGGTGCCGATGAAGTGGTTGACGAGGCTCGTCGGGTCGGTGACCGGGGATGGCTGGGCTTGCGCGGTGGCGGTCGTCGCGGACGCGACCAGCGCCAACGCGAGGACGACGGCCGGGCGCGACCTTCGCGGGCTCATGGCAGGGCTCTCCCAACGGGGGTGACAACGTTGTCGGCGGACGTGCGCCCGGTGGCTCACGGGCTGGTGGCAGGGGGCAGCGGGGCCGCGCTAGGGGACGATGTAGAGGGCGTCCACCATCCCGACCGACGTGCTGCGGTTGACGATGCGGATGGTGTGCTGTCCCCGGGCGAGCCCGGACCGCTCCCACACCACCTGCTGCGACTGCCGGGGTCCGTCGGCCCTGAGGTTGACGGTGGCCTGGAACGCGCCGTCGAGGTACACGTCGACCGGCCCCATGTCGCCGTTGCGCTCGGAGTAGTAGCGCACCCCGGTGCCGGTGAAGGTGTGCTGCGCGACGGATCCGTTGACGGTGCTGTGGTGGGTGTCGTCGTTGTAGTCGCCGTAACCGCGGTTGGTCGTGTGGTGCCAGTTGCCGTCGTAGGTCAGCTCGGTGTTGTTGACCATCGGGTTGGCGGCGCGCCCCAGGCCGAGCGTGGACGCCGTGCCGCTCAACGACTTCGCGTCCTGGTTGACGTACCCGGTCAGCCGCGTCCCGGAGTAGGCGGTGAGCGGCTTGGCCGTGCGCTCGACCACGTACGTCGTGCCGGCCGCGGTGGCGAGGTCGAACTCCCCCGCCGAGGTGGTCAGCAGGACGGCGCCGTCCGCGGCGCGCCGCACCCGCACCTGCTGGGAGCCCCACGGGTTGACCACCCTGGTGGTCTTGCCGTGCAGCGACCGCAGGCCGACGTACTTCGTCTCGCCCGCCTCGCGCTCGGAGCTGACCAGGAACCCGTTCTTGGCCAGGAGGGTGAACCGGCCCGCGAACGACGCGTCGCCGGGCACGGCCGGGAACACGCGGATCTTGTCGTTGTAGGACTGCATCAGCGACTCGTTGACCACCGACAGGTGCACGCCCAGGTACTCGAACACGCCGTTGGTGTTGTTGGTCATGCCGTTCGGGTAGTTCTGGTACTGGCGCAGCATCTGCTTCATGCCCTGGTAGGCCTGGTCGCCCAGCCCGAGGCGCGCGGCCTGGATCGCGTCGGGCGCCCACACGTTGCCGTACGGGAACGGCCGCCGGTTCCAGGTGTTCACCGCGGTCTGGTGGTCCGGGTAGCCGATGCCGGTCTGGTTGTAGGGCCACACCAGCTCCACGGCCACGTTCTCGTTGTTGCGGGTCGGCGCGATCGGCGGCGTGTGCGGCAGGTAGGCGCTGCCGTCGGTCGGGTACGCGACCAGGTTGTCCAGCAGCCGCTGCCACTGCGGGCGCAGGTCGGCGTCCAGGCCGAGCTGCTGCGAGGTCTGGATGAGCACCGGGAACAGGCTGCGCACGGCGGCCAGGTCGGTGATCGCGTTCGGCACGTTCCAGTACGTCTCGTGCGCGTTGGAGCCGGCCATGTGGTACTTGTCGCCGTCGTACGAGAAGCGGCTCTGGAGGAACTTCGCCGTCTCGCGCATGAACGGGTACGCGGTGCCGCGCAGGTAGTTCTCGTCGTTGGTGTACCGGTACTGCAGGTACATGTTGAACGCGGCTTCGGGTCCCGTGGAGAAGATGTTCTTGGTGTAGTCGGAGTTCACCGTGCCGCGGGCGTTGCCGTCCCAGCCCATGGTCTCCGGCACCCAGATCCCGTCCACGCCGTAGCGCGACCGCGTGAGGTCCTTCAGGGCGTTGTGGTTGCGGCTGTAGGAGCGGTTGAACGTGGCGATCAGGTCCACGTGGTTGGAGGCGAGGAACGAGTTGTAGACGTCGCGCTGGTTCCAGTACCAGTAGGCGTTGCTCCACTTCGTGGTGTCGCCGGTCGCCCGGAACACGCCGTTGATGAAGTGGAACGGGTAGTTGCCGTACCCGCCGGCCGCGATCATGTACGTGCTGAGGTAGTAGACGTTCTCCAGGTAGTCGGCGTCGCCGCCGAGGCCCGAGTACTGGACGAACGATTTGCCCCAGAAGGCGTGCCACCAGGCGCGGTAGGCGTCCAGGGTGGCCTGGTAGCCGGCGCTCTTGACGGCGGCCAACGCGGCGCGCGCCTGGCGGACCGAGTCGCGGTCGGGCGCGTTGATCCGGCTCGTCGCGGTGAACCAGACCGTGTAGCTGCGCGCGGGCGTGATGGTGAGGCGGACCTTGCGGCCGTCCACCACCTGCGCGGTGTGGTTCGCGCCCTCGACGGTCGCGGCGAGCGTGTAGCCGAAACCCTGCGGGTCGCCCTGACCGCGACTCAGGCCGACGCCCGTCGAGTCGGCGTAGGTCGACACGGTCTTCCAGGTGTCGAGGTTGGGCACGTCCCCGCTGTTGGGCAGCTGCGAGACGTCCCACAGGCTCAGGTCCAGCACGACCGACTGCACGGTGGCACGCGAGTCCTCGACGTGGACGCCCATCACCTCCGAGTTCGGCGACCCCATCACGGTGACCGTGCGGTCGTTGTCGTACCGGGTGGTCAGGGTGCCGTCGTAAAGGGACAGGCGTTGCCGGTGGTCCGTGTACCCGCTGTCCATGGCCGGTGTGGTGGCGAGGTTGAGCAGGCCCGCGCCGAACGCGGTCTGCTGCGAGGCGTCCACGTTGGACACCTGCATGGTGAGGCCGTTCTGCTGCCACGCCATCGCGCCGACGCGGCCGTTGCCGACGGTCAGGCCGTGCAGGTTGTTGGTGTTGGGTCGGTTGTAGACCACGTCGTGCTTGGCCAGGTAGCTCGCGAGGTCCACGTCCAGGGCTCCGGTCGCGGCGTTGAACGCGTGGTCGGTCGGGGCGGCGGTCGCCGGTCCGACCGGCGCGACCGCCGCGGCGAGCAGGGCGCCGGTGGCGAGCGTGGCGAGGGTGCGAAGAAAGATCCTCATCGATCGTTTCCTCTCCGGGGGTCATCCAGGAATAACATCGGAGGGATCGACCGTCAACACCGGGCAATCGTTCCGGAACTTCCCGCAAACGCGGATAAAGATCGGATGAATGCACGCTGCTTCGAGGCGGGTGGAGTCGGAGGGAAAGGCAGCGGGGCGCGCATGACGGGTCACCCACATCCTCGCGTCGAGGTAAGGGAGGTCACACGACCATAGGGAAGTCCGACAACTTGACGCAAGAACTTGACTCACATACGCAAAAACTCGACCGCGCCTGTCTCGAACCGGACAAGCCGAACGCGTCGCGGGCCGAGTGCCGGCCGAGCCGCGACGCCGGTGCCGGGTGTCGACCGGAACGCGCGCCCACGCACTCGGCTTCCGCGACCGGACCGCGCCTCTATCCGCGATCCGGCCTCCGCCCTCCGACTCCCGCAGTCGGCACCGCGGCCGGACCGCGCCCCAGCGGCGGTCCGGCCTCCGCGCCCGACTTCCCCGGTCGGCGTCGCGGCTCAGGTGCCCCGGATCCCGGCCTGCGGGCCGGGCCGGCGCGTCGGCGGGACCGGGTGGGCGGTCACCGTCGTGGTCGGCCTCCCGCCGGTCGTCGTCGCCGCCGGAGCGCCCGCCTGCTGGGCCCGGTGCAGTCGCGCGTACCAGCCGCCTGCCGCCAGGAGCGCGTCGTGCCGGCCGCGCTCGACCACCCGGCCGTCGCGCATGACCAGGATCAGGTCGGCGGTCCGGACCGCGCTGAGCCGGTGGGCGATCACCAGGCAGGTCCGCTCGCGCAGGAACGGTTCCAGGGACCGCTGGATCCCCTGCTCGGTCACCGCGTCGCAGTGCGAGGTGGCCTCGTCGAGCACGACGACCTGCGGTCGCTTCAGGAGCAGCCGGGCGATGGCCAGCCGTTGCCGCTCTCCCCCGGACAACCGCAGACCCCGGTCGCCCAGGACCGTGTCCAGGCCCGCGGGCAACTCCTCGATCAACGGCCAGATCCAGGCGTCGCGGCAGGCGGCCTCCAGGTCTTCGGCACGCGCGTCGGGGCGGGCCAGCAGGAGGTTCGCCCGGATGGTGTCGTTGAACAGGAACGTCTCCTGGGACACGACGCCGACGGTGGCGCGCAGGTCGGCCAGGCGCAGTCGCCGGACGTCCACGCCGTTGACGAGCACCTGGCCGCCGGTGACGTCCCAGGAGCGGGTCAGCAGCCGGGCGAGGGTGGACTTCCCGGCGCCGGAGAGGCCCACGACGCCCACCGTGGCGCCCGGCTCGGCGGTGAAGTCCACGGCCGTCAGCACCGCGTCCCGCCCGCCGCCGTCGTCGGTGTCGCCCGCGAGCGACGGCACCACCAGGTCGTGCGGCGGCGGGTAGCCGAACCGGACGTCCCGGAACGTCACCGAGGGCGGTTCGGCCGTGCGCGGCAACGCCCGCGCCCCCGGGTGGTCGGCGATGCGCGGCGCGAACGCCAGCACCTCGCGGACCCGGTCGAACGCCACGAGCCCGGCGACCAACTGGGCGCGCACGCCCGGCAGCGCGGTCAGCGGCCCGTACAGCCTGGCCAGCAGCGCCACCAGCGCGACCATGGTGCCGACGCTGAGCGCCCCGGAGATCACCAGCTGCCCGGCGACCAGGTACACCACGGCGGTCGTCAGGCCGAGCACCGACGTCAGCGCCGCGCCGAGGCCGGCGGACACCGCGGCCCGCCGCACCGACGCCGCGCGCACCCGGTCCGCGCGGAGCCGGAACCCCGGCTGCTCCCGATCCGGATCGCTGAAGTGCCGGACCACCTCCGCGCCGTCCGGGCTCAGCCGCTCCGCGACGAGGGCGTCCAGGTCGGCCTGGGCGGTCAGCGCGTCCTGCCCGGCGCGGCGCAACGCCAAGGTGAACCTCGACGTGAGCAGGTACAGCAAGGGCAGCAGCACGAGCACGAGGAGGACCAGCCGCCACTCCATCGCCGCCACCGCGGCGCCCGCGGCGACGAGCATCACCACCGCCCCGACGGCGGACGGCACCGTCGTGGAGACCACGCCCTGCACGCCGGCCACGTCGCCGTGCACGCGGGAGACGACGGCCCCCGTCCTGGCCGCCGTGAAGAAGCCGGGCGCCTGCCGCTGGAGGTGGCCGAACAGGTCGGCGCGCAGCCGGAACACCACGTCCTCGGCGACCGCGGCGGCATACCTCCGGTCCACGTAGGACAGCGCGGCCTGGCCGACGCCGACGACCGCCAGGACGGCGGCCAGCGACCACACCACGCCGGCGTCACCCCTCAGCACGCCGTCGTCGATGAGCCGCTGCCCGACCAGCGCGGGTGCGACGGCGCTCGCGGCGTTCAGGGCGGTGATGCCGACCATCACGGCGATCCGGGCCCGGAAGGGGCGCAGGAAGCGCAGCAGGCCGGTGTGCGAACGCTCGGGCACGAGCACGTCCTCTCCGTGGCGCGAGGCGGGGTGGCCGCTCCCGCTTCGACCGGCAGCGGCCACCCCGGGGTCGATCAGACGAAGCTCTGGTGGCAGGTCACCGAGGCGCTGCTGTGGTCGGTGCCCGGGTTGCAGCAGCTGAAGCTCCAGCCGCTGGCCATCGCCTCGACCTCGTCGTTGTTCTCCATGCCCTGCAGGTCGTAGATCGACATGTCGCTCATCTCCTTCGTGGTTGGTGGAACTCCTCAGGCACGGCTCGACGTCCGTGCCCGGGTCTTCGGGGGCAGCAGGAACGGCAGCGACACGCGTTCGCCGGTCCGCGCGGCCCGGGCGGCGGTCAGGGCGAGCAGGACACCCGCGCTCCCGGTCGCCAGGTCCATCGACAGCCTGAGCAGCTGGGAGCCGGGGAACGCCAGGTGCCCCCGCCACCGCAGCACGTGCCAGTTGAGCCCGGTCACCTGCTCGGCGGAGGCCCGCACGCCGTCGGGATCGTGGGCGGCGTTGCACAGGACCATGCCCGCCTGCCCGTCGAAGAGGCCGGGGAACAGGTAGAACGACGACCGGGTGGCGGGCCGGATCTCGGCCGCGCGGGCCTCCAGGTCCGGGTCGGGGCGAGCCGCGAGGTACCGCCCGAGGGCGATGCCGATGCCGCCGCTGCCGCCGGCCAGGTAGGGCATCACCCGGAAGCCCTCGTTCACCTGGAGGGTGCCGTCGTCGGCGTAGGCGCAGCGACGCAGGTCCTGGCGGAGCGCGATGTCGGCCGCGTCCAGGTGTCGCGGGTCGCCCGTCTCCTCGAACAGCTCCGTG
Source organism: Actinosynnema sp. NPDC004786 (assembly GCF_053601135.1). Taxonomy (NCBI): domain Bacteria; kingdom Bacillati; phylum Actinomycetota; class Actinomycetes; order Pseudonocardiales; family Pseudonocardiaceae; genus Actinosynnema; species Actinosynnema sp. NPDC004786. The sequence continues at coordinate 223,816 of NZ_JBSGBG010000008.1, forward strand.
AGGAACAGCGCGGGTCCGGAGGAGCCCTGGAGCAGACCGGCGCGCGGGTGCCCGCCGCCGCTGACCTCGCCCACGTCGGTCACCCGTCCGAGGCGTTCCCGCACCGCGTCCGCGGTGCGCAGCGCCCGGCCCAGGTAGCGGTCGTCGCCGCACTCGCGGGCGAAGTGCAGCCAGGTCAGCCCGGTGCCGGCGAGCCCCTGGCCGAGGTCGGCGTCCTCGGGGTCGGGCGTGGACCAGGCCCGGTCGAGCACTTCCAGCGCCTCGTCCCGCCGGCCGAGGTCCCACAGCGCGTACGCGATGCCGTGCAGGCCGTGGTAGAAGCCGGGCGGGATGTCGTCGCGGTCGGCGACCCGGTCGACCAGCCACCGCTCCCACTCCGCCGGGTACTCCTGGCCGGCCGTCCGCAACGCCCACAGCACCCCCGCGGCGCCGTTCGCCATGCCCAGCGCCGCGCCCGGTTCGAGGAACTGCGCGACGTCGCCGGGGAAGAGCCGGTCGGTCCGCTCCGGGGTCGCGGAGGCCCTGATCCCGTCCGCGATCGAGGTCGCCGCCTCGTCCATGTCGACCTCGTCCGCGGACAGCTGGTGGAGCGCCAGCGTCGGCTCCAGCCGGTTGCCGCGCAGCGTGTCGACCGCGTCGGCGAGCCAGTCCGCCGGCACGCCGAACCGGTCGGCGACCACCTCGGCGAGGTGCGCGGCCTTGGACCGGTGCAGCGGGATCACGGCGGTCAGCGGCGCGAACAGGGCGATCTTCAGCGCGGCCAGGGAGTGCTCGTCCACGTCGACGCCGGTGAGGTCCCGCGGCGCCACGAAGCCGGAGTTGGCCATCAGCTGCCGACCGCCCTCGGCGACGAACCAGCCACCCTCGAAGTCGATCAGCCACACGTGGTCGCCCTCGTCGGAGCACACCACGTTGTTCATGTGCAGGTCCCCGAACACCACGCCGCGCCCGTGCATCGCGCGGACGGTGTCGGCGACGCGCTGCCAGGTGGCCATCGCCCACGCGGTGTACTCGGCCAGCTCGTCCGGACCGGGCCGGCCCGGCCGCAGCAGGGGGTTGCGGCGGGTGCAGGCGCGGTAGAGGTTGACCCCCTCGACGAACTCCTCGACCAGGAACTCGTGCCCGGCCGCCTCGTGGTAGCCCCTCAGCTCCGGCACGCCCGGCAGCCCGCGCAGCGCGGTCAGGATGTCCCGCTCCCGCCGCAGCCGGGTGACGGCGTCCCGCCCCGCGCGGTCCACGCCCGCGTGCGGCCGGGCCTCCTTGACCGCGACCCTGGCCCCGGTGGACTTCTCCCGGCCGTCGTACACCCCGCCGCTGTTGGAGTAGTGCAGCGGGCGCACGACCTCGAACGGCAGCCCGTCGATGCGGGCGGCGTTGCGGCGCTCCAGCTCGGGCCGCAGGAAGGCGGGCACGTCCACCCAGTCGGGCACCGAGAACACCGGTCCCCGGTGGTCGGGCACGAGGTTGCCGTCGGCGTCCTCGATCGCCATCACCGGGCGGCCGTCCGCGTTCTTGACCGTGCGCCGCTCGAAGGCCCCGTAGCGGACGTACACCGGGCCTTCCCGCCACCGCAGGTCACTCAGCACGTACGGACCGGGTAGGCCGTCGAGCAGCTCCCCCAGCTCGGTGACCACGGCCTCCAGGTGCCGTTCGTCCAGCGGGTAGATCGCGGCCAGCTTGCCGCCGCCCGCGCGCTCGCCGTACTTGACGTTGCGGTTGTGGTACTCCGGCGCGCTCGGGACCAGCTTGAACGTCAGCGAGCGGGCGACGCAGAAGTCGAAGACCTCCCGCGCGACCTCCTCGGCCCGCTCCACGGTCGCCGAGACGTGCACCTTCCAGCCCTGGCGCGGGATGCGCGACCCGATCGGCTGGTAGTGCACCCAGCCGCTGGTGTGCGACCGGCTCCAGCCCGCCGGGGTCGCGGCCTCCCGCAGGGGTGTGAACAGCTTGTCGTCGGTGATCTCCAGCTCGATCGTGTCGTAGAAGTCCGGATCGGTCACGCAGAAGACCTGGTACTGGGCCTCCATGGGAACTGGCACCGCGTTCTCCTCCCTGCCCTCCGCTCGCCGCCTCGTGGGGCAGTCCAGCAGCGCGCGATCTACCGGCGATCTACGCGGGCCGGCGAGCCCGGCCCGGGGGCGCGCAGGTCCGGCGCGTCGGCGAGGATCGCCTGCTGGAGTTCCCACAGCTCACGGGCGGGTTCCACGCCGATCTCGGCGACCAGGTTGCGGCGGAGCTGGCGGAACGCCTGGAGGGCGTCGGCCCGGCGCCCGCCGCGGTGCAGCGCGAGCATGAGCCGCCCCCACAGGCCCTCCCGCAGGGGTTCGCGCCGGATGGTGTGCCAGAGCGGCTGCACCACGTCCTGGTGGCGGCCGAGCGCGAGCCTGGCGTCCGCCCAGCCCTCGAACGCGCTCAGCCTCTCGTCCTCCAGCCGGCCGGCCGGGATGCCGAGGTTGCGGGACAGGGGCACGTCCTGCAACGCCTCGCCCCGCCACATGTCCAGCGCGCGCCGCAGCAGCGCGTCGGCCTCCCGCGCGCGACCGTCGGCCAGGGCGTCGCGCCCCCGTCCCACCAGGTCGAGGAACACCAGCAGGTCCACGTCGGCGGGCGCCACGTCGATCCGGTAGGTCGCGCCCCGCGAGCGCAGCGGGGCGGTGGCGGGATCGCGCGGGGCGAGCAGGCGGCGCAGCTGCCAGACGTAGGTCCTGATCATGCCCACGGCCGAGCGCGGCGCCGTCCCGTCCCACAGGTGGTCGACCAACCGGTCGACGGACACGTCCCGATTGGCGTCGAGCAGGAGCGTGGCGAGCAGTTGCCGGTGTTTCGGGCGGGCGAGCGGGATCCGGCCGCCCGCCTCGTCGCTGACGGTCAGTGAGCCCAGCAGTCGGAACCGCACGTGGACCTCCTATCGGCGTGGTGCCCGGGGGTCGCCCAGCGTCGCGAGCGCGCGCAAAGGGACCGTTGGATCGGCGTCAAACGCCTGTTCGGAGGCCGTCGTCGGACACGGTTGACTTGTCGCAAATCTTGACGCAACATCATGAGGCAGGAGTTGAGACATGGGAGGCGTCATGCCGAACAGGGTTCCGCCGAACGCCGGCTCACCGGGCGACCTCGAACGGGCCGGCGCGTGGTTGGCCGGGCACGGTCTGGTCGACGTCGCGCCGACACCGCTGCTGGCGACGCGGCTGAGCGTTCGGCGACGGGCCCGGCTGGGCGCGTCGGTCGTGCTGGCCGCGTTCATCGTCGCGGTCGCCCTCGTCTACGCCGCCGGCCTGGTCGAGACCTCCAGGCGCTGGTCGCTGCCTGCGTTGACGGCGCTGGTGGTCGGGTTCGTGGCGGCCCAGGCGTCGCTGGACCGGTGGGTGCGGCGGGTCGACCGGCGCGCCGGCGCGTCGTTGCCGCGACGGGTGGCCTACCCGGTCCGGCTCGGTTGGCGCACGGTGCTCGGCGTGCCGCGGGCCGTGTTCGCCGCGGCGACGTTCGCGGGCGCGACGGCACTGGCCATCGGCGCCCTGGCGCTGGACGACCACACCGCGAGGTACGCGGCGGTCGTGCTGCTCGTCGGGCTGGGCGGGCTCGCGGTCGGCACGGTCGTCCAACTGCGCCACATCGTGACGCACCCGGCCGTGGCGGAGGACGAGGTGTCGCTGACCGCCGACGTCATCATGCGCGTCGAGGACGCCCGGGTCGGCGCCGCGCCGACCGCGGTGTGGTCGGTGTGGTCGCTGCCGGTGGTGTCGGTGTTCGGCACGACCCTCGGGTGGTGGAACGCCGCCTGGCTCGCGTTCATCGTCCTGAGCGTCATCGCGCTCGCCCTGATCGAGGCGCGGACCGCCCGGAGCGCCGCGGTGGCGCGGCACGTCCTGAGCGCCTCGTGAACCGGGCGATCGTCATCGACGCGGCCTCGCCCGTGCCGCCGTTCGAGCAGCTGCGCGCCCAGCTCGCCCGGCAGATCCAGGACCGCGTCCTCCCCGTGGGCACCCGGCTGCCGACCCTGCGCCGGCTGGCCGCGGACCTCGGCCTGGCGGTCAACACCGTCGGCCGCGCCTACCGGGAACTGGAGGCCGCCGGGCTGATCGAGACGCGCGGGGCGGCGGGCTCGTTCGTGTCCGCGGGCCGCGAGGAGGGGCGGGAACGGGCGAGCCGCGCCGCCGCCGACTACGCCGCCGTCATCGCGAGCCTCGGCATCGACACCAACGAGGCCATCCGCATCGTGCGGGCGGCGCTGACCAACGGCATCGCGGTGTCCCCCGCCACCGGCGACCCGGGAGAAGCCTGACATGACCCTGCCCGACAGCCTCCCCCAACGCGTCTTCCTGCTGGCCCACCACCCGGAGAAGGGCAAGGTCGGTGGCAACGCGGGTCCGATGCTCCGCGCCGCGGCCCTCGCCGACCTCCACCACCGCGGCCGGCTGGCCGACGTCCGAGGTCGCCCCGCCGTCGCCGTGCGACACCCGTGCCACGACCCGGTCCTCGACGCGGTCCTCGAAGAAGTCGCCCGCGCCAAGCCGCACACGTGGCAGTCCTGGATCGGCCGCGGGCAGCGCGCCACCTTCCGAGGGGTGCGCCACCAACTCGGCGACCGCGGCTGGGTCGACCTCCGACCGCACAGGGTCCTCGGCCTGTTCCCCGCCACCGACGTCACCATCCGCGACCTGCGCGTGCGCGACGACCTCCTGGCCCGGGTCCACGCCGCCCTGCGCCAACCCCTCGACACCGTCGACCCCGCCGACGCCGCACTGGTGACCGTCCTCGCCGCCGGCGACCTCAGACCCGTCCTGGACCGCAAGACCCAACGCGCCGACAAGCAGCGCATCCGCGACCTGGCCGCACTGAGCGGCCCGATCGGCCCGGCCCTGCGCAACTGGCTGGACGCCGCCGCGGTGGGCGCGGCTTGACGTTCCTCGCGGGATGACCTCGAAGGCGGGCACACTCCGGGACCGACCGTCGGGGGTGCGGCCGGGGCTGGGCAGGCGACGGGTCGAGGGCGGCGCAAATGTGTCGACAGCGCGCTCGGCGCTCGGCACAGTGGTTGGCCGTGACGAGCAGCGAACTGTGGAGCCGGGCGGCGGCCGAGCGTTACGACGCCGAGGAGACCGAGAAGTCCTCGGCCGCCGTGCTCGGACCGACCCTCGACTTCCTCGCCGGACTCGCCGGTGGCGGCCGGGCGCTGGAGTTCGCCATCGGAACCGGACGAGTGGGCGTCCCGCTCCGGGAGCGCGGCGTGCCGGTGGTGGGCATCGAGCTGTCCGAGCACATGGCGGCGGTGCTGCGGCGCAAGATCGGCGCGGACGCGCTCCCGGTCGTCATCGGGGACATGGCCACGACCGTCGTCCCCGGTGGGTTCGCCCTGGTCTACCTGGTCTACAACACCATCTCGAACCTGCTCACCCAGGACGAGCAGGTCGAGTGCTTCCGCAACGCCGCACGGCACCTGGAGCCCGGCGGCCGGTTCGTCGTCGAGCTGGGTGTGCCGCCGCTGCGACTCCTGCCACCGGGTCAGCTGGGGGTGCCGTTCGACGTCTCCGAGCGGCACGTCGGCCTCGACACCTTCGACCCGGTCGAGCAGATCCTCGTCTCCCACCACTTCACCCTCGACGGCGACGACGGCCGCTACCGCCGCGACAACTCGCGGCACCGGTACGCCTGGCCGGCGGAGCTGGACCTGATGGCGCGGATCGCCGGGCTCGTGCCGGAACGCCGCGTCGCGGACTGGGACGGCTCCCCCTTCACCCGGGACTCCCGCAAGCACGTCTCCGTGTGGCGCAAGCCGGTCTGACGGCGCGGTCGCACCCGGCGGGAGGACGTGCGGCACGACCGGGGCGAGCGCCCAGCCTCGGCGCTGATCCGTCCGGGTCCGACGCCTTGACGGCCGTCGAAACCCTTGGGTAGCTTCCGGTCGATCCACCGTTCTTCGCTTCTCGCGCACCGCAGATCGCTCCGGCGGCCGGACCCCGGGTTCGCCGGGTTCGAGTCCCCGCCACCTGGTCGACGGGAGGCACGGCGGATGGCGTTCGACATGTCGTTCCTGATCGCCGATCAGGACTACTACGAGCCGTGGGACACGATCGACCCCGGCGTGCGCTACGAGACGGTCCCGATGCCGGACGACTGGGCGCGCCGCGATTCCGGCGCGTGGACGCACTGGGGCCCGGCCGACCTCCTCCTGCCCGACCAGGGGTGGAAGGTCCACGTGTCCGCTTCCCTGGCCAACGCGCAGTTCGTGCTGGCCGTGGTCTCCGCCGCGTGCACCCGGCTGCGCGTCCCGTTCAAGCACCTGGCCGGTCGGGCGATCTTCCTGCAGGCGCACGCGAAGCACGCCGACCGGGTGCAGAGCGGCAAGTTCTGCACCCTGTACCCGCCCGACGAGGCGGGCGCGTCGGCGGTGCTGGAGCGGCTGGCCGCCGACCTGGCCGGGGTCGGCGGACCGCTCGTGCTCACCGACCGGCGCTTCGGCGACAGCGGGTGCGTCTCCTACCGCTACGGCGCTTTCCGCGCCCGCGCGCGCGTCGAAGCGGACGGCACCCGCGTGCCCACCCTCACCGGGCCGGACGGGCGCGAGGTGGACGACGAGCGCCGGCCCTCGTTCCACCTCCCGGCCGGGATCGAGGACCCGTTCCGCGCGGTGGCGCCCGAGCCGGCCCGGGGGCCGGTCACCGTCAACGGCTACACCTTCGAGGCGGTCCTGCGGCACAGCAACGCCGGCGGCGCCTACCGGTTCCGCACGCCGGCCGGCGAGGAGGTGTTCGTCAAGGAGGCCAAGGCCCACAACGGCTACACGGCCGACGGGGACGACGCCAAGGCGCGGCTGACCGCCGAGTACCTGGTGCTGCGCGCGATCCACGACCGCGCGCCCGGCCTGTGCCCCCGGCCGGTCGAGCTGTTCCACCACTGGGAGCACGCCTACCTCGTCACCGAGCTGGTGCCCGGGCGGTCGGTCTACCGCTGGATGGTGGCCAACAACCCCGCCGTGCGCACCGGCTCGGACCCGGCGGCCTTCGCCGACTACCAGCGCCGGGCCCTGGCCCTGCTCGACCGGCTCGACGCGCAGGTGCGCCGGCTGCACGAGCTGGGTTACGCCTTCATCGACCTGAGCCCGACCAACGTGCTCGTGGACGACGACGACGGCGTGCGGCTGGTGGACTTCGAGGCGGTGCAACCGCTCGGGCACGTCCGCCGGATCCTGGGCACGCCCGGCTACCTGCCGCCGGACCCGAGGTCGGTGGTCGACCGCGATCCCCCGGACCTGGACCGGTTCGGGTTGGCGTCGCTGGCGTTGCTGCTGCTGTTCCCGGTGCACGAGGTGGTCGAGCGGCAGCCGTGGGCCCTGCGCCACCTGCACGCCGACCTGACCGGGCTGGGTCCCGTGGAGCCGCGGCTGTGGGAGTGGGCCACGTCCCACCGGCAGCCGACCGGCGGGTTCCCCGGGCCGACCCCGCAGGACGTGCGCGAGGACACCGTCGCCCACCTGCGCCTGCTGGCCGAGCGGACCGCCGACGCGCTGGAGCGGATGGCCCGGCCCGACCACCCGCGCGCGGTCTACCCGACCACCCCGGCCGGGCACGCCTCCGACACCCGCAACGTGGCCGCGGGCACCGCCGGTGTGCTGCACGCCCTGCACCGCGCCGGTCGCGCCGTCGACCCGGCCGTGCTCCGGCGGTTGCGCGACGAGGCGTTGGCCGCCGCGGGGACGGCGCCGCCGGGCCTGCTGTTCGGCAGCGCGGGCATCGCGTGCGTGCTGGCGGAACTGGGCGAGGAGGAGGCCGCCGGGGAACTGCTCACCGCCGCCGCGCGGCACCCGCTCAACCGCACGTCCGCGACACTGGGCGGCGGCGCGGCCGGCACCGCGCTCGGCCTGCTGGCGCGGCACCGCCGCACGGGCGAGCAGCGTTGGCTGGACCTGGCGCACGAGCTGCTGGACGACCTGCCCGACGGGGACGGGCTCGCCGCCCGATTACCGCGCGCCAAGCCGTCCGGGCTGGTCACCGGGCGGCCCGGCGTCGCGTTGGCCCTGCACCGCCTGGAGTGCGCGACCGGGGACGGTCGGCTGGTCACCCGCGCCATGCGGTTGCTGCGGGAGGAACTGGTCCACGCCGAGCCGCTGCCGGTGGACGGCCTCGGTTTCCGGATCTCGGCCACCGACGTCCGCGTGTTCCCCTACCTGTTCACCGGCAGCGCCGGGTACGCGGCGGTCCTGTCCCGGATCCTCGCCCGCCACCCCGACGCGTCGTTCGACGACGCCGACGCGACCGACGTCCTGGAACGCTGCCTGCGGGCGTGCTCGATCCGGTTCTCCGTGTTCCCCGGCCTGTTCTCCGGGCTGGCGGGCCTGGTCTCGACGCTCGCCGACGCGGGCCGCCGCCTGGGTCGCCCGGACCTCGTGGACGAAGCCGTGACCAGCGCCCGCGGCCTGTTCCGGTACGCGGTCCCGCACGCGGGCGGCGTGGGGTGGCTCGGCGACCCCGGCCAGCGGCTCTCCGCCGACCTCTGGTCGGGGTCGGCCGGCGTCCTGCTGGCCCTGCGCCGCCTCACCGAGCCCGCGCCGGGGCCCCTGATCGCCCGCGACGGGGACGTGCCCGCGTCGCGGCGTCCTGTCGCACAGCCACCGGAGGAAGGGAGTGATCGGCATGGAGGACGTGCTGCGCTTGCAGGCTGAGGAAGTCGCCGAGGAGGACGCCTGCCACCACGTGCTCACCACCAGCAGCCAGGGCAGCATCTGCCTGTGACCGCGGTCCTGCCGGGTCCGGCCACCGGCCGGGCCCGACGGGCGACCGGCCACCCGCCTTCCCGCGGCGTCCCGGTCCGGAGCCCGTGCGACCGTCCACGGCGGCCGTCGCGTCCGGACACTCCGGTCACGACGCCTGCTGCCGTTCGGTCAAGCGGGAGTGGCGGCCTTCAGGCGGCTGCGGCGGCGTGAGCGACCGGCGTCGTCCATCACTCGACGGCGGTCCGACCGCGGTCAGGCCGGACGGTCGTGGCGGGTGTCCGCCGAGCACCACCGGTGACGCAACGCACTCCCTGGAGGGAACACCGGGACGTGACGCGCCGTTGTACCGAGTGGTCGGTGCGGTCCGTGTCCCCCGGGCCTCACCCACAACGCCTTCGCGGAACACCGGTCGACCGGAGCCGCGTCGAGCCCTTCGCCGAGAGGCGACCGCCGCACCGATCCCAGACCCGCCCCTGGCCGCGCACTCCCCCCAGCGCGGCCGGGGGCTGCCGCCTCCGGCCGCGACTCCCCCACCGCGCGACCGGAGGCCACCTACATCCCACCGACGCGAGGCCACCTCCATCGCCGCCGATGCGGGTCACGGTGCAGGGGCCGGCCGTGGTCAGCCCTCCGCCACGTGCGCCCGGAACGCCCCCGTGACGGTCTCGACGCGCGCCGACCTTGCCCTGCACCGACGACACGGCTCCGGAGGGGTCCGACCGCCCGCGCGGGCGGGCGGCG
>NZ_JBSGBG010000009.1:0-222445 GCF_053601135.1 Actinosynnema sp. NPDC004786
CACCGCGATGCTGCTGTCCCTGCCCGGCTCGCCGGTCCTGTACTACGGCGACGAGATCGGCATGGGCGACAACATCTGGCTCGGCGACCGCGACGGCGTCCGCACCCCCATGCAGTGGACCCCGGACCGCAACGCGGGCTTCTCCGACTGCGACCCCGGCCGGCTCTACCTGCCGGTGATCATGGACTCCATCTACGGCTACCAGTCGATCAACGTGGAGACCCAGCAGCGCGACACCTCGTCGCTGCTGCACTGGACGCGGCGGATGCTGGCCGTGCGCCGGCGGCACCCGGCGTTCGGGCTGGGCGAGTACCGGGACCTGCCGTCATCGAACCCGAGCGTGCTGGCGTTCGAGCGGCGGCACGGGGACGACACCATCCTGTGCGTCTACAACCTGTCCCGCCACCCGCAGGCGGTGTGGCTCGACCTGTCCGACCACCTCGGCGACGAGCTGGTCGAGCTGACCGGCGGGGAGGGTTTCGGGCCGGTGGAGTCACCGGACCACGCGCTCACCGTGGTCGGGCACGGGTTCTACTGGCTGGCGCTGGTGAGGCCGTCATGACGCTCTCGGCCTGGGACCGCACGAGGCTCGCGGCGGCGCTCGTGGACTGGCTGCCCTACCGCCGCTGGTTCGCCGCCAAGGGCAGGCCGGTCGAGCGGGTCGACCTCGCGCGGGTCGCCGACCTCGGGCGCGGTTGCCTGCTCGCGGTGGTGGAAGTGCGCCTGGTCGGCGAGGCGGAGCCGCACCGGTACCAGCTGCCGCTCGGACTGCTGGCGGAGCGCACGCCGGACGCGATCACCGACCTCGGCGGCCTGTGGGTGGTCGACGCCACCGACGTGCCGGACCTGATGGCGCACGTGCTGGCGCTCGTCGCGGCCGGCGGGGAGCGGGACGGCGTCCGGTTCACCGCGCACGCGCCCGTCGTGCCCGCGACACCGGTCCGGCGGATCACCGCGGAGCAGTCCAACACCTCGGTGGTGTTCGGCGACCGGCACATCCTCAAGTTCTTCCGGCGGCTCTTCCCCGGGGTGAACCCCGAGCTCGCGGTGTCACGGGCGCTCGGCCCGACGCCGACCCTCCCGCCGCTGCACGGCGCGGTGGACGACGGCACGTCGACCCTCGCCGTGGTGCAGGGGTACGCGGCGGGCGCGGTGTCGGGCTGGGACCTGGCGGGCACGCCGGGGTTCACCGGTCGGATGCGCTCGCTCGGCGAGGCGGTCGCCGCCACCCACGCGGCGCTGGCCGACGCGTTCGGCCACGCGCCGCTGACCCGCGCGGACCTGTCCGCGCTGGTGGACGGGATGCTCGACCGCCTGACCGGGACCGCCGCGGAGGCGCCCGCGCTGGGCCGGCACGTCGACCGGCTGACGCGCCTGCTGGTGGGCGCGGTCCGCGCGGCCCTGCCCGGGTCGCCGCGCCAGCGCGTGCACGGCGACCTGCACCTCGGCCAGGTGCTGGCCGCCGGCGGCGGGTGGCTGCTGATCGACTTCGAGGGCGAGCCGGGCGTGCCGATCCCCGAGCGCGCGCGGTGGGACTCGCCGCTGCGCGACGTCGCGGGGGTGCTGCGCTCCCTGGACTACGCCGCGCACCGCACGCCGGACCGGGACTGGGTCCCGGCCGCGGAGCGGGAGTTCCTGGCGGGTTACGCCGAGCGCGCCGGTCGCGCGCCGGACCCCGCACTCCTGCTCGCCCACCAGCTGGACAAGGCGGTCTACGAGGTCGGCTACGAGGTCCGCAACCGGCCCGACTGGGTGGACGTCCCGCTGCGGGCCATCGAGCGGTTCGTGGCCGCCGAGGGGAGGGCGGGGTGAGCGTGGTGGAGTTGACCGACCACGACCTGCGGCTCATCGGCGAGGGGCGGCACCCCCGGCTCTGGGAGGTGCTGGGCGCTCGGGTCGAGCCGTCGGGCGGCGTGTCGTTCGCCGTGCTCGCCCCGGCCGCCCGTGAGGTCCGGCTGCGGGGCGACTTCAACGGCTGGGACGGGGCCGCGCACCCGATGCGCCGCCGCGACGGCGGGGTGTGGGAGCTGTTCGTCCCCGAGGCCCGGCCCGGCCACCGCTACCGCTTCGCGGTGCACGGCGCCGACGGCCGGTGGCGGGAGAAGGCCGACCCGATGGCCCGGGCGTCCGAGTGCCCGCCCGCCAACGCCTCGGTGGTGTTCCGGTCGCGGTACCGCTGGGGCGACGACGGCTACCGGGTCCGGCGCGACTGGGCGAAGGAGCCGATGAGCGTGTACGAGGTGCACCTCGGCTCCTGGCGCGCCCGGGCGGACGGGCACGCGCCGACCTACCGCGAGTTGGCGCACGAGCTGGCCGACCACGTCGTGGACCTGGGCTTCACGCACGTCCAGCTGCTGCCCGTGACCGAGCACCCGTTCGGCGGTTCGTGGGGCTACCAGGTGAGCGGCTACTTCGCGCCGACGGCCAGGTTCGGCACCCCGGACGATTTCCGCTACCTCGTGGACCACCTGCACCGCAGGGGGATCGGCGTCCTGCTGGACTTCGTGCCCGCGCACTTCCCGCGCGACGACTGGGCACTGGCCCGCTTCGACGGCACCCCGCTGTACGAGCACCCCGACCCGCGGCGGGGCGAGCACCCGGACTGGGGCACGCTGGTGTTCGACTTCGGCCGGCCCGAGGTGCGCAACTTCCTGGTCGCCTCGGCCCTCTACTGGCTCGAGGAGTTCCACCTCGACGGCCTGCGGGTCGACGCGGTGTCGTCCATGCTGTACCTGGACTACTCCCGCGGACCGGGGGAGTGGGAGCCGAACGCGCACGGCGGCAACGAGAACCTGGAGGCCGTGGCGCTGCTGCGGGAGCTGACCGCCGCGGTGCACCGCGAGGCGCCCGGCGCGGTGGTGATCGCCGAGGAGTCCACGGCCTGGCCGGGCGTCACCGCACCGGACGGCCTCGGCTTCGACCTCAAGTGGAACCTCGGCTGGATGCACGACGTGCTGGGCTACCTGCGCCACGACCCCGTGCACCGCGCCGCGCACCACGGTGAGCTGGAGCTACCCCTGGACTACGCGTGGGACGAGCGGTACGTGCTGCCCCTGTCCCACGACGAGGTCGTGCACGGCAAGGGTTCGCTGTGGCAGCGCATGCCCGGCGACGACGAGCAACGCGCGGCGGGGCTGCGTGCGCTGCTGGCGTACACGTGGGCGCATCCGGGCAAGCAGCTGCTGTTCATGGGCGGCGAATTCGGCCAGCCGCCCGAGTGGGACAGCGATGGCTCGCTGTGCTGGGACCTGGCCCAGAGCCCGCCGCACCGGGACGTCCTCGACCTCGTGCGCAGGCTCAACCACGTCTACCGGCGCACGCCCGCGCTGCACGCCACCGACGACGACCGGGACGCCTTCGCCCGGCACCTCGGCGATCCCGGGCGCAACGTGCTCGCGTTCCGCCGCACCGGCCCCGACGGCACGCTGCTGTGCGCGGCCAACTTCTCCGGCGTGCCGCAACAGGTGCCCGTCGGCGGTCCCTGGACGACCCTGCTCGACAGCGGGCGCCCGCACCTGGCGGGCGAGCGCGTCACCGGCGTGCTCGACCTGCCCGCGTCCACCGTCACCTGGCTGTTCTCCGTGCACTGCACGGAAAACAGCGAGTGCACGGAGAATTCCGCAACTCCCTGATCGCCGGTGCGGGGGCGGCGATTCCTTGTGCGCCAACCGAATGCTCGCGAAGATTGACTTGTCGGTTCCGTAGTGAGCGGTACGACATCCGGGAGAAAATGTGAGCAAGAAAATCCTGTTCATCCTGTCCGAATACGGTTATTGGGGTGAGGAGCTGCTCGGGCCGCTGGTGGCGTGCGACCGCCAGGGGTACACGGCGGTGTTCGCCACCCCGACCGGCAAGCGCCCCGTCGCCCTGCCGCCCAGCCTGGACCCGGGCTACATCGACCCGCCGCTCGGCCGGTCGGTGACCACCCCCGAGGTCGCGGTCGCGGCCCGGGAGCTGGACGAGTCGTCCCGGCTGGACAACCCGACCAGCCTCGCCGACTGGATCCCCGAGCGCCCCTACGACAGCGAGCCGAACCCGTTGCGCGCCATGGAGGCGTACTACCGGGAGATCGCCACGCTGACCGACGACATCGCCGAGTTCGACGCGCTGGTCATCGTCGGCGGCTCGGGCCCCATCGTCGACCTGGCCAACAACGGCAGGCTGCACGAGCTGATCCTGGCGTTCGTCCGGGCCGACAAGCCGGTGGTCGGCGAGTGCTACGGCGTCGCGGCGCTGGCGTTCGCCCGCGAGTGGGACGACCGCAAGTCGATCATCTGGGGCAAGCACGTCACCGGCCACTGCAAGGAGTACGACTACAAGGACGGCACCGGCTTCGTCGGCGTCGAGTTCAACATGGGCCCGCCGCCGTACCCGCTGGAGTACATCCTGCGCGACGCCACCGGCCCCGACGGGCAGTTCCACGGCAACGTCGGCAAGGAGACCTCGGTGATCGTCGACTACCCGTTCATCACGGCCCGCTCGACCCCGGACTCCTTCCTCGCGGGCGAGAAGCTCGTCGAGGTCCTGGAGAACGGTCTGCGTCGGTTCGGCTGGTAATCGAGAACACCCCGTGGAGGGCAGGTCAATGACCGAACGGCAGGGCAAGCACGCCCTCATCGAACAACTGCGGGCCGACGGCCTGACGACGATGTTCGGCAACCCCGGCACGGTCGAGCAGGGTCTGCTCGACGTCGTCGAGCACGACCCGGACTTCGACTACGTGCTGGCGTTGCAGGAGACGGTCGCCATCGGCATCGCGGACGGCTACGCCCGTGCCACGGCCGGGCCCGCCCTCGTGCAGCTGCACACGGGAGTCGGTCTCGGCAACGGGATCGGCATGCTCTACCAGGCCATGCGCGGCCACTCGCCGCTGGTGGTCATCGCCGGCGAGGCAGGCGTCCGCTACGACGCCATGGACTCCCAGATGGCCGTCGACCTGGTGGCCATGGCCAAGCCGGTGACGAAGCACGCGACCCGGGTCACCCACCCCGACTCGGTGCTGCGGGTGCTGCGCAGGGCGGTGAAGACGGCGATGACCGAGCCCCGGGGCCCGGTGTTCGTCGCGCTGCCCATGGACGTGCTCGACGCGCTCAACACCGAACCGGTGGCGCCGAGCACCGTACCCAGCCGCGCGGTCCGGCCCGTCCCCGACGAGCTGGACCGCGCGGTGGCGGCGCTGCGCGGCGCGCGCAACCCCGTCGTGCTGATGGGCGACGGCGTGGCGGTGTCCGGCGCGCAGCGCGAGCTGGCCCGCGTCGCCGAGGCGCTGGACGCGCCCGTGTGGGGCTTGGACAACTCCGAGCTGAACATGGACAACCGCCACCCGCTCTACCGCGGGCAGCTCGGGCACATGTTCGGCTCGGTGAGCAGGCGGGTCGTGGCCGACGCCGACGCCGTGCTGGTCGTGGGCACCTATACCTTCCCGGAGGTGTTCCCGGACCTGACGAGCCCGTTCGCCGCGGACGCCCGGGTCGTGCACATCGACCTCGACGACTACGAGATCGCCAAGAACTTCCCGGTGGACGTCGCCCTGGTCGCCGACCCGAAGGCCACCCTCGCGGCGCTCGCCGACGCGCTGGGCGCACCCGCCGAGCCCGCGCCCGTCCCGCCGTGGACGCCGCCCGCGCTCACCGCCGACAGCCCGCTGGTGGAGCACCTCAGCGCCGCGCTGGCCGCGCACACCGGCGAGGACCTGGTGCTGTTCGACGAGGCGCTGACCGCCTCGGCGGGCCTGCTCAGCCACCTGCCGCCGCACGTGCCGGGCAACTACTTCCTCACCCGCGGCGGCTCGCTGGGCATCGGCATCCCCGGCGCCATCGGCGCCAAGCTGGCCCGACCGGACGCCACGGTCGTCGGCGTCACCGGCGACGGCGGCAGCATGTACACCATCCAGGCGCTGTGGACGGCCGCGCGCCACGGCGTCGCCGCCAAGTTCGTCATCTGCAACAACCACCGCTACCAGCTGCTCGACCTGAACATCGAGCAGTACTGGCGGGACAGCGGGCAGCCGTCGCGCCGCCACCCGAACGGCTTCGACCTGCGCCCCGACCTCTCCTTCGTCGACCTGGCCAGGGGCATGGGCGTGGAGGCGCTGCGGGTGGACGAGCCGGCGCAGGTGGAGCCGGCGGTGCGCAAGATGCTCGACCACGACGGCCCGTTCCTGATCGACCTGCTCACGGACTAGGGCGGACGCGATGACCACGACGATCCTGCGGGAGGGCGGCGCGCTCACCGGGCGCACCGTCGCCATCCTCATGGAGACCGACTACGTCGAGCCGGAGATCGACTACTACCGGCTCAGGTTCGCCGAGGAGGGCGCGCGGGTCGAGTTCCTGACCCGCCTGTGGGGCCGGGAGAGCATCACGTTCACCGGCCACGAGCACCGGCTGCCGATCACCGTGGCCGGCGACCTGGAGCAGGTGGACGACGAGCGGCTGCGCGGCTACGACGCCCTGATCGTGCCGTCGGGCATGGTCGCGGACCGGTTGCGCTACGCGGAGTCGCCGTCCGGCACCGCGCCTGCGGTGGACCTGCTGCGGCGGGCGTTCGCCGAGCCGTCGGTGCTCAAGGGCGTCATCTGCCACGGCCTGTGGCTGGTCGCCCCGATCCCGGAGGTGGTCCGGGGTCGTCCGCTGACCTGCCACAACAACCTGGTCGCCGACGCGCGCAACATGGGCGCGCAGTACGTGGACCAGGACGTGGTGGTCAGCGGCGACCTGGTCACCGCGCGCAGCGCCGACCACTGCCACCTGTTCGCGCGGACCGTGATCGACCTGCTGGCCGCCCGCACGGCGGACCGCGCCACCCGGTGGTGGCGCTCGTCCGTGCGGGACGCGGGAGGGGTGCGCCGTGGCCGCTGACCCGCTGGCACACGTCCGGATCTCCGACCTGGTCGCCGGGTACGTCGTCGAGGCGCACCCCGACCGCGGCTTGGTCGACCTGCGCACCGGCGACGGGCGCCCGGTGCGGGTCGGCTTCGCGCACGCCTCCGCCGAGCTGCTGCGCAACCTCGGCGAGCCGCACACCGACCTGACCTCGCGCAAGGCGGAGCTGTTGACGCCCGGGCGGCACGTCCTGGCGCACGGCATCTACTCGCCGACCGGCGACGGGCACGTCTTCGACGCCACGCGCATCGTGTTCCTCGACCGGGAGCCGGGCGAGTACGCGTTCGCGCGGCCGGGCTGGTGGCCGCGCCAGCTCGCCGAGCTGGCCCGGTTCTACCGCGTCGCCCAGTTCGGCACCGGAGAGGTCGACTACGCCGACTACCGCACGATCCTGCGGTTGGGCGGTGACAAGAGCGGCAGGCACGTGCAGGAGACCGACACGATCTCCCGGCTGGTGTACGGGATGGCGTCGGCGTTCCTGCTCACCGGCGAGGACGACTTCCTCGACGTGGCCGAGCGCGGCACCCGCTACCTGCGCGACCACCTGCGGTTCGCCGACCCGGAGAACGACGTCGTGTACTGGTACCACGGCCTCGACGTCGCCGACGGCGTGGAGACCAAGCTGTTCTCCTCGGAGTTCGGCGACGACTTCCGGTCCATCCCGGCCTACGAGCAGATCTACGCCCTGGCGGGCCCGACCCAGACCTACCGGATCACCGGCGACCCGGACATCCTGGCCGACGTCGACGCGACCGTGCGGCTGTTCCACCGGTTCTTCCGGGACGAGGAGCGCGGCGGGTACTACTCGCACATCGACCCGGTGCACCTGCGACCCGACCACGAGTCGCTGGGGCACAACCGGTCGCGCAAGAACTGGAACTCGATCGGCGACCACGCGCCCGCGTACCTGATCAACCTGTTCCTCGCCACCGGCCGCCGCCAGGACGCGGACATGCTGGAGGAGTGCTTCGACCTGATCGTCCGGC
This sequence comes from Actinosynnema sp. NPDC004786, assembly GCF_053601135.1. Taxonomy (NCBI): domain Bacteria; kingdom Bacillati; phylum Actinomycetota; class Actinomycetes; order Pseudonocardiales; family Pseudonocardiaceae; genus Actinosynnema; species Actinosynnema sp. NPDC004786. Next base: position 7,871 of record NZ_JBSGBG010000009.1, read on the forward strand.
ACTTCCCGGATCCCGCGAGCCCGTTCGTGCAGGAGCGGTTCCACGCGGACTGGACGCCCGACCGCGAGTGGGGCTGGCAGCAGGACCGCGCGGTGGTCGGCCACAACCTCAAGATCGCGTGGAACCTGATGCGGATGAACGCCCTCCGCCCCAAGGACGCCTACACCGAGCTCGCCCGCGCCCTCGGCGAGACCATGCCCGCGGTGGGCGGCGACACCCGGCGCGGCGGCTGGTACGACGTGGTGGAGCGGGCGCACCGCTCGGACGTGCCCGGCCACCGGCTCACGTGGCACGACCGCAAGGCGTGGTGGCAGCAGGAGCAGGGCGTGCTGGCGTACCTGATCCTGGCGGGCCACACCGGCGAGGAAGAGTTCCTGCGGCACGCCCGCGAGTCCCAGGCGTTCTACAACGCCTTCTTCCTCGACCACGACGAGGGCGGCGTGTACTTCAGCGTCCTGGCCGACGGCACGCCGTACCTGCTGGGCACCGAACGGCTCAAGGGCAGCCACTCGATGTCGATGTACCACGCCGCCGAGCTGTGCCTGCTCGCCGAGGTCTACGAGCGGCTGCTGATCCGCGGCGAGTCGCTGGACCTGTGGTTCCGGCCGCGGCCGGACGGGTTCCCGGGCCGGGTGCTGCGGGTGGCGCCGGACGCGCTGCCGCCGGGCTCGGTGCGGCTGCAATCGGTGGAGGTCGACGGCGGTCCCTACGACCGGTTCGACCCCGAGTCGCTGACCGTGCGACTGCCGGACACGTCCTCGCCGGTGCGGGTGCGCGCGCGCCTCGTCGCGGTGTGAGGTCCGGGTGTCGCGGCTCGTTGTGACGTCGCGGTGGAGGTTCTCGGCGTTGGCCGCCGGACCTCCCCGCCGGAACTCCTCGGGGGACACGTGGAAGCGGAGCTGATCGAGGCGGTGCGCCCGGCGCCGCCGCACCCACCGGGCGCGCGGGTCGTGCCGGGCGGCGTCTCGTTCGTCGTCCGGTCCACCGGGGCGACGGCGGTGACGCTGGTGCTGTACCGGGCCGGGGAGGAGGAGCCGTTCGCGGAGCTGCCGCTGCCGCCCGAGTGCCGGACCGGCGGCGTGTGGGCGGTGACGGTGCCCGGCCTGGACCACCGTGACCTCGAGTACGGCTACCGGGTGTGGGGTCCGGACGGCCCGGGCGACCGCTACGACCCGCGGCGCGTCGTGGCCGACCCGTACGCCCGGGCGATCGGCGGTGGCGGCGAGCGGTGGGGCGGGCCGCGCCAGCCGTTCGAGGGGTACCGGTACCGGAGCCGGGTGGTGGTCGACGGGTTCGACTGGGAGGGGGACAGGCCGCTCAACCTCCCGGCGCGCGACCTGGTGGTGTACGAGGCGCACCTGCGCGGCTTCACCCGGCACCCGTCGTCCGGGGTGGCGGCGCCCGGCACGTACGCGGGGTTCGCCGAGAAGGTCGACTACCTGCGCGAGCTGGGCGTCACCTGCGTCGAGCTGCTGCCGGTCTTCGAGTTCGACGAGCTGGCCAACGACCGGTTCGACCCGGTGGCGGGCCGGGCGCTGTGGAACTACTGGGGTTACAACACGGTCGGGTTCTTCGCGCCCAAGGCGGGCTACGCGTCCGGGCCCGACGCCGCCGCGGAGCTGAAGGATCTGGTGAAGACCCTGCACCGGGCCGGCATCGAGGTGGTGCTCGACGTGGTCCTCAACCACACCGCCGAGGGCGACGACAACGGGCCCGCGATCTCGTTGCGCGGCTTGGACAACCAGGTGTTCTACCTGCTGGACGACGAGGGGAGGTACCGCGACTACAGCGGCACCGGCAACACGCTCAACGCCAACCACCCGCTGGTCGTCGAGTTCGTCCTGGAGTGCCTGCGGTTCTGGGTGGTCGAGTACCACGTGGACGGTTTCCGGTTCGACCTGGCGTCGGCGCTGACCCGGGACGCGGACGGCACACCGCTGGCCGACCCGCCGCTGCTGCGGGCGATCGCCGAGGACCCGTTGCTGCGGGACACCAGGCTGATCGCGGAGGCGTGGGACGCGGCGGGCCTGTACCAGGTCGGCTCGTTCCCCGGGCACGGCCGGTTCGCCGAGTGGAACGGCCGGTACCGCGACGCGGTCCGCCGCTTCCTCAAAGGCGACCCGGGCACGGCCGGGGAGGCGGCGCTGCGGCTGGCCGGGTCACCCGACCTGTACCGCGGGCGGGGACCCCTGGCGTCGGTCAACTTCGTGACCGCGCACGACGGCTTCACCCTCGCGGACCTGTTCTCGTACAACGAGAAGCACAACGAGCGCAACGGCGAGCACAACCGCGACGGCGAGCACGCCAACCACTCGTGGAACTGCGGCCACGAAGGCCCGACCGCCGACCCGGAGGTGCTGGCCCTGCGCCGGCGGCTGACCCGCAACGCGCTGGCGTTGCTGCTGCTGGGCCGCGGCGTGCCGATGCTGGTGGCGGGCGACGAGTTCGGCCGCACCCAGCAGGGCAACAACAACGCGTACTGCCACGACGACGAGCTGTCGTGGGTGGACTGGGAGGCCGCGACCCGCAACCGGGACCTGGTGGAGCTCGCCCGGTCGCTGATCGCGTTCCGCCGGGAGCACCCGGCCCTGAGCCACGACGGGTTCGACGGCGTCCGGCACCGGGCCGAGGGCCTGCTGCTCACCGTCGAATTCCGGGCGGCGGGCGACGTCGTGCTGGTGATCGCGAACTCGCACTGGGAACCGACCGAGGTCACCCTGCCGCCGGACGCGGCGTGGCGGCTGTTCCTGGACACCACGACCGGCGAGGCGCACCGGGACCCGGCGCCCGTCGACCGGGACCGGATCACGGCGGGGCCGCGTTCGGTGCTGGTGTTCACCGCGGCCCCGTGAGGAGGAACCGGGAGATGACGCTCTACACGAAGGTGGAAATGGACGACGACGAGGCCACCGTGACCCTGACCGGGTACGCGGGGCCGGAGGCGGTCCCCACGCTGGACCGGTTGATCAGCGCGGTGGCCCTGCTGCCCGTCCGGCGGCTGGTGTTCGACCTGGAGCGCCTGACCGCGTTGCCCAGCGCGGGCGTCCGGAGCCTGCTGATGGCGCACCAGGCGGCCGGGCCGGGCTTGCGCATCGAGATCACGGGCGCCCGCGGCGCGGTGGCCGAGACGGTTCGGCTGTCGGGTTTCCCGGGCGTCAGCACGCCGTCGATCGCGTTGGCGGCCTGAGGCGCCTCGCCCTCACCGTTCGCGGAACGGTGAGGGCGACCCGGCGAAACAGACACTGGCAGGGTCACCCTGGGTCGTTGACGTGGTGGTCGAGGGGCCCGGAAGATCGTTCCTGTTGCTCCTGGAAAGCGACCGGTCGAGGTAGATGTGATGACGCCACAATCGGGCGATGAAGACCACCTTCGCGACGCATCCGAGCCCGATCGGCCACGCCGACGGCGTCGTCGCCGGGCGCGCCGGGCGTTGATCCCGGTCGGCGTGGTGTTGGTGCTGGTGGTGGCGAGCGCCCTGGTCTACGTGCGCAGCACGCCGTTCGGCGCGTCCGCGTCCGGCGACCGGTTGGCGAGGATGGAGTCCTCGCCCCAGTGGCACGACGGCGAGTTCGCGGCGCCCCGGCCGCTGTGGGTCGACAACTGGAACGCGACCATCGGCGCGTTCTCCGGTAGTGCGACGAGCAGCCCGGACACCGCGCTCGACATCGCGGCGACGGACACCGGTCTGTTCGACGTGCCGCCGGCGACGGGATTGCGCGTCACCTGGTTCGGCCATTCGTCCACGCTGGTCGAGATCGACGGTTCCCGGGTGCTGGTCGACCCGTTCTGGGGGGAGCAGTCGGGTCCGTCGAGCCTGATCGGCGTCAAGCCCTTCTACCCGCCGCCGGCCGCCCTCTCCGCGATCGGGCCGATCGACGTCGTGCTGATCTCGCACGACCACTGGGACCACCTCGACCAGCCCACGATCAGCGCGATGGCCGACTGGCGGGCGACCACGTTCGTCGTCCCGCTGGGGATCGGCGCGCACCTGGAGCGGTGGGGCATCGCGGCGGACCGCATCCGTGAACTCGACTGGTGGCAGGGCACGAACGTCGGCCCCCTGCGACTCACCTCCACACCCGGTCGGCACAACTCCGGGCGGGACCCGTTGCGCAGCAACGAAGCCCTGTGGTCGGGGTGGGCGGTCCAAGGTCCGCGGCACCGGGCCTGGTATTCGGGTGACACCGGGTACTTCCCGGAGTTGGAGCAGATCGGGAAGCGGCTCGGACCCTTCGACCTGACGTTGATCGCGTCGGGGCAGTACGACCCGGCCTGGCCGGACAACCACCTGGGACCGGAACTGGCCGTGGAGGCGAACGAGCTGGTGGGCGGGAAGCTGGTGGTCCCGGTGCACTGGGGCCTGTTCGACCTCGCGCCGCACAGCTGGACGGAGCCGGTCGAGCGGGTGCGCGCCGAGGCGCGGTGCCGGGCGCAGGACTACCTCGCGCTGGTGCCCGGAGCGCCGACCGAGCCGACCGCGGAGGCAGTGGCCGGGCAGCGGCAGTGGTGGCCGGAACTGCCGTGGCGCACCGCGGCGGAGGCGCCGATCACCCCGACGGTCGAAGGCAACCCCGACCAGCGGGTCGACATCACCCCTTGTGTGCTGGGCGGTGCCCAGGGCTCGACGGGCAACCCGGAACCCCGTTGACCGCGGTTCGTCCGTGAACACCATGGCCGACGTGCGGCAGTGACCGGTGGCACGTGCGGTGCCGGAGGCGGGCTGGACCGGCTTCCCTCCTCTCCAACGGCGTGGGCACGCCGCCCGCCATCGCGGTTCGCCTACCGACCGCTGGTCCGCCGCGACCGGGACCGGACCCTCCGATCCCGCAACCACCCGGGATGACCTGCTGCAACCACCTCCTCGGGACAGCGCGGCCCGCCCGGCGCCGGGCCGATCTCCCGGCGCGGCTACCGGGCGGAAACCGTCGCGGGTGCGCAGGCATCGGCGGACGACGGCCGGTCGGGCCGGGGAAGCCACTTCGCCGGGCCGCCTGGACACGACACCCGCGGCCGGGTGCTCCACCGGTCGTGGTCCGGACCCTTGACGGCGGCTTCGGCACGGAGTATCGCCGCAGGTGGGGGCGCGGTGCGTGCGCGTTTGAGACCGGTCTCAAGACGTGCGCGATAGCCTGCCGTTGCCTGAAAGGAGCCTGCGTGACGAACAGGAATCTCCGGCCCCACCCGTTGCCGGCGGGCACGCCCAGCCTGGCGCGTGGGGTGCCGGACATGCCGACGGGCACCATCTTCGCGCTGGCGGCGGACGGTGGGTTCGTCGTGCCGCCCCAGGAGCAGGAGTTCGTCCTTCGCTTCGGGCGGAGCAGGGACGACGTGCACGTGCCCATCGGCGTCACCGATCCCTACGTCAGCCGGTCGCACGGGGCGGTGGTCGGTGACGGCCGGGAGTGGTGGATCTCCAACAACAAGGGGAGCCTGCCGCTCCAGCTCCCCGGCGATCTCCTGCTGCTCGCCGGCCAGGAGGTGGCCCTCGCGCCCGGCTACACCCCGCTGTTCATCTGTTCCTCGAAGCACCGGGCACACCTGCTGGAGTTGCACGTCGTCGGCGCCGGGACGGCAGGCTCCGAAGGCGGGGAGCACGAGCGGACGAAGCCCCCTGACGCCTACGACTTGAGCCCGGAGGAACGGCTGGTGCTCACCGCGCTGGCCCAGCGGTACCTGCGGCAGGACCGCTACGCCCAGCCGGTGTCGTGGAAACAGGTGGCCGCGGACCTCAACCAGGTGGACGACGGCAGGCGGTGGACGCAGAACAAGGCGGCGCACACCGTCAACGCCGTGCGCCGGCGGCTCGCCGCGGGCCCGGATCCGGTCCCCGGCCTCCGGCGCGAGGACGGCGTCGGCGAGCCGGTGGGCAACGCGTTGAACCACAACCTGATCCAGGCGCTGCTGCGGACCGGCACGCTGGTGCCGTCCGACCTGAACGTGCTCGGCGACGCGGATGCGTGAGCCGGCGCCGATGTGGCGGAAAGGCCAGGTGGTCGACGACCGCTATGAGGTGACCGCGGTGCACGGACAGGGCGGGATGGGTGTGGTGTACCGGGTCCGGCACCTGGGGTGGAACATCGATCTCGCGGTGAAGTGCCCCCGGCCCGAGCTGTTCGACAGTGCGGCGAGCAGGCAGCGGTTCGTCGAGGAGGCGGAGACCTGGGTGTCGCTCGGGCTGCACCCGCAGGTGTCCCACTGCTACTACGTGCGCGTGCTCGGAGGTGTGCCGCGGGTGTTCGCGGAGTACGTCCCCGGCGGCAGCCTGTACGACTGGATCGCGGACCGGCGGCTGTACGAGGGCGACGCGCCCGAGGTGCTGGGTCGGATCCTGGACATCGCGATCCAGACCGCGTGGGGCATCGACCACGCGCACGGCCACGGCCTGGTGCACCGGGACGTCAAGCCCGCCAACGTGCTGCTCGACGACGACGGCACCGCCAAGATCACCGACTTCGGACTGGCCCGGGCCAGGGACCTGGCGCTGACCGGCCCCGCCTCCGCTCCCGGCGCGAGCGTCCCGGTCCCCGGGGGCGGCGGGTTGACCCCGCGGTACGCCTCGCCCGAGCAGGCGGACGGGATGCCGGTGAGCCGGCGCACCGACATCTACAGCTTCGCGGTGTCGGTGCTCGAGATGTGCGTCGGCAGGGCCACCTGGACGTACGGACCCACTGCGGGCATCGCGCTGGCGGGCTACCGCGCGGGCGTCGTGCCCGGCGCGGTAGCCCTCCCGCGGGCTCTCGGCGACCTGCTCGAACGGTGCCTGCGCGAGCACCCCGCCGGTCGGCCCGGCACCATGGTCGACGTCGCCGCCGAACTGGTCGACACCTACCGGGCCGTCACCGGCCGGCCGTACCCCCGGCGCGCGCCGGTCATGGCCGACCTGCTCGCCGATGAACTCAACAACCGGGCGTTGTCGCTGCTCGACCTCGGCCGTCCGGCAGAGGCCGAGGCGGCGTTCGAGCAGGCCCTGGCGGCCGATCCGCAGCACACCCGGGCCGTCTACAACGCCGGGCTCGCGCAGTGGCGCCGGGGCGAGATCACCGACGACGAGCTGGTCACCGGGATGGAGGCGTTCCGCGCGCACACCGGCGACCACTGGGAGGTGCGGCTCGCGCTCGCCCGGATCCACCTGGAGCGCGGCGACCTCGGCGCCGCCCGCGTGCTCCTCGACGCACTGGCCGGGCGGCAGTCGCGGGAACCCGAGGTGCTCGCGACGGTGCGCGTGGTCGAGTCCGGCGAGGTCGCCGACGCCGGCCTCGTGCACGAACGACGGGTGCCCTGGCGTCAGGACGGGTACGTGGTCCCGCTCGCCGTCACCCCCGACGGCGGGTTCGTGCTGACCGCGGAGCGGGACGGCAGGATCCGGCTCTACAACGTCGCGGCCGGGCGGTGCGTCCACACCGTCGGGGCGCGGCACGGCCCGGTGCACGCGGTCGACCTCACCCCGGACGGACGGTTCGCCGCCGCCGTCTACGAGGACGGGACCGTGTGGTTCTGGGATCTGGCCGGACCGCACGGCCGCCGCCTGCACGCCGGCGGCGACTCCGGCGGCCGCGGCGCGGTTCGGCTCGTCCCGGACGGGCGCCGCCTCGTCCACAAGAGCGCGGACGGCGTGCTCCGCGTCCTCGGCACCGATCGCGACCGGCACCTGGCGCTCGACGGGACCGCGGGCGCCGGGCCGATCGACGTGAGCGCCGACGGCCGCCGGGCGCTGTCGGTCGGCCGGCGCCCGGAAGGCTCGCCCACGTCCGTCGTGCGGGTGTGGGACCTGGAGAACGGCTCGTGCGAGCGCGAGCTGACCGTGCCCGGGTTCATGGTGACCGCCCTGTGCTTCAGCGCGGACGGCGGTTTCGCGGCCACCGCTTCCTTCGAGGAGCCCGTCCACGTCTGGGACCTGGCCGACGGGCGGCTCGCGCACGTCCTGGCGAGCGAGTCGACGCCGGACACCCTGTCGATGAGCGGGCGCTTCCTGTTGTCCGGCAGCAAGTACGACAGCGCCATCCGGTTGTGGGAGCTGGGTGGTGGCCGATGCCTGCGCACCTTCCAGGCCCACCGGAACGGCACCACCGCGGTGCACGTCGACGGCCGGTTCGCGCTCTCGGCGGGCCAGGACGGGACGGTCCGGCGGTGGCGACTGCCGGGCGAGCACCGCGGCACGGCGTTGCTGAGCCGACCATTTCCGCACGTCGAGCTGAACGAACGGGGCAACCGGGTCGACGCCCTGCTGGCCGGTGCGGAGGCAGCGATGGCGGCCGACCGCCTGCCCGCGGCGCTCGACCTGCTGCGGCAGGCACGGGCGGTCGACGGGTACGAGCGGGCGTCGCGGGTCATGACGGCGTGGTGGGCGTTGGGCCGTCGCGCTGTGCGCACCGGACTCCGGTCGGCCTGGTCGTCCACCCTGATCGCGGGGGGCACGGCGGTGCGCGCGGTGGACCTGACCGCTGACGGACGGCTCGCGGTGTCCGGCGACGGTGACGGGACGATCCGGTTGTGGGACACCCGGTCGGGCACCTGTCTGCGGGAGCTGCGCGGGCACCGCGGCGAGGTCGGGTCGGTCTGCCTGAGCGCCGAGGGGCGACGGGTGCTGTCGTCGAGCCGGGACGGCACGATCCGGCTGTGGGAGACCGGCAGCGCGACCTGCCTGCGCGTCCTGACCGCTACGCGGTGGTCGATGGGCGGGTCGCTGCCGGTGCGGTTCAGCGCCGACGGAAGGCATGCCGTGGTGGGTATCGGCCGGCTCCCCTTGTGGGACCCGGGAACCGGTGGCCTGATCCGGGAGCTGGCGGTACCGGACGGCAGCAGCACCGCCGACCTGAGCGTCGGTTACGACGACCTGGCCGTGGGTGGCGACGGCCGCCTGGCCGTGACGACGACGTATTCCGGGCTGCGGCTGTGGGATCTCCGCAGCGGGCGCGTCACCCGTGACCTGCCGAGCGGCTTCGGGTGGCGAGCGGGACGGGTGTCGCTCAGCGCGGACGGCCGCCTCGCGTTGACCGGCGGCCAGGACGGCCTCCGGCTGTGGGACATGGCGACCGGAGACGTCGTCTGGACCGTTGACGGGCCGGAGACCAGGCTCAACGCGGTCCGGATGACCGCGGACGGGCGGTTCGCGGTCACGTGCGGCGCCTGGTCGTACCCGGTGGTGCGGGACGTCCGCACCGGGCGACCGCTGCGGGTGCTCGACGGTCACGAGCGCGGCGTGCGCGATGTCACGCTGACGCCGGACGGCCGTTTCCTGCTGACCGCCAACCCTGACGGCTTGCGCCTGTGGGAACTGGACTGGGAGCTGGACGCGCGCGAGGCCGCCGACTGGGACGACGGCGCGACCCCGTTCCTCGAAGCGTTCCTGCGCCGGCACGGTCCACAGTGGACGAGCATGGACTTCGACGCACTGCTGCGGCTGCTGCAAGACGTCGGCTACGGCTGGTTGCGCGCCGACGGCGTACGGGTTCGGCTCAAGCGCATGACGACCTGACACAGCGATGAGATCACTGCCCCGACCACACAGGGAGAGACCGAGGCGATGTCCATCTTCCGGCAGAGCAAACCGACCGCGTCCGAGGACTGCACCCAGCACAGCCCGTGCCGCGAGTTGCTGGCGATACCGGCCGCGCAGCGCGACTCCCTGTTCCGCCTCGTCATCACCCGGACCGCGGACCTCGGCCCGGACGCGATCACCGTCTACCTCAACGACGAGTTCGCCGCGCTCCTGGTGGCGATGGGGCCGGGCGAGTCCGGCAGGCATCAGCGGGCGTTCCCCGTCCTCGGCCACCTGGCGGCCCGGTGGGGCATCGCCCACCAGGACCTGCTGTTCCGCGCGATCGACAACATGCGCGGCGACAACGTGTCGGTCCAGACCTACGACCAGCCCGAGAGCTCGCCGCTGCACGTCGTCGTCGACCAGGGCGTGTCGGGCGTCGCGCAGCTGGTGCGGCTGGAGGAGCTGCTGGGCACCGACCTCCCGCACGGAGCGCTCGTCGGCATCCCCCGCGAGCACCAGATCGTCGCGGTGCCGATCCGGAAGCACCGCGACATCAACACCATGGAGCCGCTGCTGAAGCTCGTCTACGAGGTCGGCTCACAGGCCGGCGACCGGCTCAGCCTGGACGTGTTCTGGTACCACAAGGGCCGCCTGCACCCGTTGCACGCCGACGGGAACAACGGAGAACTGGATCGGATATTCCCACCGGACGAGTTCTTCCGGCTCGTGGACCACCTGCGGGGCACCTGACACGGTCCTTCGGGTCAGCGTGAGCGCTGTGGTCGCCGAGAATGTCATCCGTGCAGGTCCGGAGGCGCGGTGGCACTCGTTGCGGATGCCGCGCCGTCGTTGCCTTCGGTGGATGTCGAGTTGGGGGTGAGGGCTGCTTGATCGGTGACGGTGGGTGGCAGCGTGCGCAGTGGCCGGGCGTTGGCGATGCTTTGGCGGGAGTTGTAGAAGTGCTCGAACCGACGTAGCGCATCGAGCAGGTGCCGTTGGTGGTCGGCCGGGCCGCTTGGGACGGGATCTGGGTGCGTGGCGGCGGGCAAGGAGTCTGGGTGCGAGCGGAGAACTGTCTCCGAGCACATCAGTAGTCGGAGCCGACGAAGCGTGGCGACCGGGGTCGGTCAGCACGGGCATCTCCGAGTTGGCGTTCCAGGACGGTGATCTGGTGCCGGAGCGTGAGGATCTTCGTGTCTTTGTCCCGGTCGCTCAGGGGCAGCAGGCGCAGCAGCGCGAAGGCGTTGGCCATGCCGAGGTCGGCCAGTCGGAGCAGCACAGCCGGTCATCATGCCGTGCTGGTCAACGTCACAGCGGATGGCAGCAGTGCTCGCGAACGCTCAACTCCCTTGGACCTCGTACGTCCTCTACCTGCGTGGATGCGGTACTCCGCCGACCGCTGTACGCACCTCGCCGAACAACCCATGCATGGGGGGTCGTGGAATGATCAACGGCTACTGCATTCGTCCATCTGTCGCTGGACACGCTCGGCATTGACGTCACGTCCTTGTTCGCGGAAGAGTCTTAATGCTTCTCTCCAGACTTCGCGAGCCTGTTCCTGTTGTCCGAGGCCGACATAGGGATGGCCGAGGTGTTCGAGGGTGCTGGCGACCTGGTAGGTGTGGCCGAGGGTGCGAAGCAGGGTCAGCGCCTGGTCGTAATATTGGATGGCCTGGTGGTGGTCACCGGTTGCGTATGCGATGTAGCCCAGGCTGTCCAGGGTAGCTGCCTCAGCGTCGAACTCGTGGTGACGGCGGCATAAGGTCAGGGCGGCGCGGCAAAGGTCGCGAGCGGTGTCGAAATTGCCGAGCAGGGCCGCATACCATCCCACCGCGTTGAGCGCGCCGGCTTCGCGTATCGGCTGGTCGAGAGTGCGGGCAAGTTCTAAGGCGAGTTGTGCGTGCTTGAATGCTTCGGGAGTGTCCTCCTGTAATTCCTGTATCTCCGCAAGATCGAGGTGTATATCGGCTTGTTGAGCAACGTCACGTTCCTGCACGGCCGCAGCGAGCGCCCGATGTAGGTGTTCGGCTGCTTCGTTGTAGTGACGCAGTCCGAGATGTGAGCGACCGACGAACCGGTGGGCGAGGATGTGGATGGAGGGTTCGGACAGGTGGGTCGCGGCATCCAGTGCGATCTGCCACATCGCCAGGCTTTCGCGGAAGTACCCCCGTCGATGATGGAAAGGCGACAAGGCCTGGGCCAACTGCCAGGCGGTGCGATGTCGGTGGTGGGTGGCGACGGTGTGCTGCGCGGCAAGCAGGTGTGGGTGTTCGGCGTCCAGCCAGGCCATCGCGGCTGATCGATCGGGCAGTGGATGGATGTGGACACCCGGTGCGGGTGGCTCGAGCGGGACCGGCTCGTCGTAGGGAACGAGCAGGCGGTGGGCGTGGTGGGCGGTGTGAAGGTAGAAGTCGACGACGCGTTCCAGCGCCGTCTGCCGGACAACTTCGGGCAGATCGTGGACGAGGGTCGTGGCATAGGCGCGGGTGAGGTCGTGCATGATGTACCGGCCGCCTGGGGCGATATCGACCAGAGAGTTGGCGACTAGGGTTTCCATGTCCGCGCGGGTCTGTTGCACCGGCAGTCCAACGAGGCTGGCGGCGGCCTGCAGGCCGATGTCGGGGCCCGGCGCGATGCCCAGCAGCGCAAACATCCGCCGCGGCCGATCAGTGAGATGGCGCAGCGACCAGGACAGCACGACGGGCAGGCTGGCGGCCGGGTCGTCAACGTCGGACAAGGCCTCTAATCCGAGACTGCGCAGTTCGGCGACGGTGTCGGCCAGTGACACGTGAGGACGACAACGGGCAGCGACCAGTCCGAGCGCGAGAGGAAACCCGCCGCACAACGCGATCAACTCGGCAGTCGCCTGCTCGTCGGCCATGACGTGATCTCGGCCCAGGGCGGCTACCAGGAGCGCACGTGATTCCGCCGCGGAGAGCACTCCCAACGCCAACGGTCGAGCGCCGTGGCGGGCGAGCAGAGCGGGCAACCGGTGGCGACTGGTGACCAGCACAGTGCACGAAGCGCTGCCGGGCAGCAATGGGATCACCTGTTCGGCGGACACGGCGTTGTCCAGCACAATCAACATCCGTCGACCTGCCACTAGGCTGCGATAACGCGCGATCTGCGCATGACGGTCGGTCGGGATCCGAGCCGGCTCAGTCCCCAGGGCGTCGAGGAAGCCGCGCACTGCCACTTCGGGCTCCAACGGTGTGCTTTCGGGACTGAAACCCTGCAGGTCGACGAATAACTGCCCGTCGGGGAACCGCTCCAGGTGACGGTAAGCCCATGTCAGCGCCAACCAGGTCTTACCGATACCGCCAGCGCCGGCTATCGCGGAGATCACTATCCGCTCACCGGTCGCCGTGTGGTCGACCGGCCAGGCCCCGTCCAGCAGGTTCAATTCTTTCGCCCGTCCGATGAACAGCGGTGGAGCAGCGGGCAATTGTCGAGGCACGAGTCCAGCCTCGACAGGGCGTGATGTCAGGACCGGGTCGGCGTCAAGGATACGACGGTGCAACTCCCGCAGACCGGGCCCCGGATCCACGCCCAGTTCCTCGGCCAACAGACTGCGGAATTCCTCGAAGCAGGTCAGAGCTTCGGCTTGCAATCCACAGCGGTAGGCGGCCAGCAGGAACTGCTCCACCACTCGTTCATTGAGCGGATGCGCCGCCACCAACGTCGATAGCCTGGCGAGTAGATCCTGGTGCCCACCTTCATTCAATACGAGGTCGTTGCGCTCCAGTTCAACAGTCAATCGCCGCTGCAGTAGTTCCTCGCGCAACGACGTCCACCAGGGTGACTCCATGCCTTCAAAAGGTTCCCCACGCCACAGGGCCAACGCGGCGTCCAGGATCTGCAGCCCTGGTTCTCCGGAGTTACGGGCGTTGGAGACAAGGCGGTTGAACAGGTGCAGGTCGACTGTTGTCGGATCAGCTGTCAGGATGTACCCGCCTGATCGCCGTGAGATGGCCACACCGGCCTTCCGTAGATGGTAAATGTAGCCGTACAACGTGGTGCGCACCCCGTTCGGTGCCGCATCCCCCCACACCCGATCGATCAAACGATCCACCGGGACGGGACGGTTCACTTCCACCGCCAGTACCGCCAGCACGCAGCGCTGACGGCTATGGCCGAGTTCCACCGGCTCACCGTCCACCAACGCACGAACCTCGCCAAGCAAACCGAATTCCATCACCCAGCCCCCGCTCAGTGCACGTACTGACCCTCATGCATAACAGACACGGCGCCTATTGCGCACCGACATCGTGCGGTCACACCACGAACGGAGCCCCCAACGAAGCGGGGAGGCGCGTGTCCCGGGAAGCACCGCCTCGACCGGTCGCATCACCGACAGGACGACGCTCCTCTGCATCGTCCATCGGCGCGCCGAGAACCATCCACCACTTCGAATGGACCTAGGGAGCCACCACTCGCCGTGCCGGTCGACAGGCGAAGCATGCGCGAGGGACTTCGACGCGGGCGCCGTGGTGAGCCGCGACGACCGCTCCGGGGGTCGAGATCCTGACTCGGCTCTGGCTCAAGTTCTGTGGAGCGGTGAGCTTGCGTGATCAGGATGGGTGAGGATCACTGCGGCTTTGCCTCGTGATCGACACTTTTGCGGACCGTGCGTCCGGTCCATTTGGACGCGGTTGACATCGGTGGCGCCGCTGTGTCGGTGGACGGTGGAGATCCTATCGGTAAGGATCTTGCCCGAGGATGTCCCCCTCGGCCAGAGCACGTTGCCGTCGATCGTGTCGACTTGGTCGCCGTTGAACGAGCGGCCCTGCTGGTTGGCTGGACAGGCCCGCTTGCCCGCGTTCGGCCGGAGTGCTCACCGGGCGAACGCGGGCATCAGGCGACCGATCCAGGACCTTGGCAATCAAGGCCGCTGAGGTCGGGCGACAAGTTGTGCCGAATCCAGCCGATCCCGAGTCAGCTCACGCCGGTGCAGTTGAGGTTGGTAACGGTGTTGCTGTTGATCCTGTCGCAGACCCGGATGCGAAGATCACGGATCGTGCTGTACGACCTGTCCACGACGTGGTCGCCCGATGCCTTGGCGATGGTGACCCAGTTCTGGGTCGCCCAGGTCCCGCCGCTGCGGTACTTGAAGGTGACCTGCGCGACCGCGTCGTCGTATCCGTCGCAATAACCGGCGATGACCGCGAGGCCTTCGATCTGCGCGTCGTAGGCGGGGTAGCCACCGAGGTTGTCCGACACCTTCCAGTATTCGTACCAACCATCGGCAGCCGAACAATTGGTGGTTCCGTACACCGCGCCGGTCGCAGTGATGTCGTCTGCCGCCGCGGTGCCGGCGCCCACCAAACTAATGGCCGCGACCAGACCTGCCACGAACATCGCCGATCTACGAAGCGTGGAAACGATCATGGGTTCCCCCTGTGGTGATGACTGACCGGATCAAGTGGCCGTCGCTCCGAGTGGAACAAGGCAGCACTGTCCGGTTGGTCGAACATACTCGGTTCATTGGGAGTGGCCGGTGGAGGCGGCGTCCACCAACGTCGTGGTGCGGCCTTGCGCCAGCGAAGGAAGACACCACAGCGTGATCAGCCGATCGACTGGGGCGTGCCGCACGCCCACACGCTGCCGGTGCCCGAGTTGCGCCACGAGCACATGGTCGCCGTCCCGCTGATGAACGTCCCGGGGAACGCCTTCTGGCGGGTAGCGAAGACGTACGCGTCACCGTTGCCGACCGTGGCGAACGGGATGTTGTAGGTGCCCGAGCTCGACCTGATGTTGATGTAGAGCGCGCTCGAACTCCGATGGAACCCCGTGTCTGCGATGCTGCCGTTGGCCTTGACGACGTTCGTGCCGACCACGACGGAACCGTTGTAGTAGCCGTCGACGCTGTCGACGCTGACCGCCTGCTGGGCCTCCACCGCCGAACCGGGTGCGGCCACCACGGCCAGTGCCGTCAGCACGCCTGCCACCACGCCGATCGCCTTCATAACCAAACGCATCCGCTTCCCCCTTACATCCTGAGCTCTGGAGGCACGTCCTCCGTGTCCTCGATCGTCGGGCAGGCGAATGGGAGGAATCTTGGATGATTCTGGGGTCGACCCCAGGTCGGCTCGCTCACGGGCGTCTGGAGAGCTGACTGCCGGCTATGTCGGTGGGGACCGGCTCTGGCTCGAGTTCTGTCGACCGGTGACTGATCGTCAGGAGAACAGGTCCCGTTCGCGGAGTAGCTGGAAGCCCGCGCGTCCCTGCATCTGGCGTACGAGCATGTGGTACGGATTGACGTGGTCTTCTACGACTCCTGAGCTCCAGGGCAGAGTGAGCCGTGCGGTGACGGCGGCCAGGTCACGCTCCACGCCAGCGGCGTAGTCGTGCTGGCTGGGCAGGTCGGTTGCGCGGCGTCGGTGAGCCACTGTTCGAGCCGTTGGCCTTGTAGGCGGGTGTCCAAGTCGATCCGGGACCAGTGCGGCCCAGTCGGTTTGCCCCAGCGCATGCCGGTGTAGACCGCAGTGAGGCTCAGGGTGGCGTCGAACGACGGCACCCGCCCGGTCAGCGCGGTACCTCGTCGGGACCGGCGGTAGCGGCAGGTCCGTGGCGCGGCACGCGTAAGGGGACGCCCGTAGTCGTCGGCGTACATCACTGCGGCGACTTACGTCGTGCGTGATCCGGTGCGAGTACGAGGCGGAACTTGGTACGTGATCACCTTGTCCCGCTGGGAACCTGCTGACGTGCGGCGTCCACCACGTACTCGGCCGATGACTGGTCAGCGGCGTGTCGAGGTGCAGTCCGGCTTCGCGATCGGTCGGCTTGGTCGTGGCATCGCGAGTTGAGGTCGTCGGTGTGGAAGACGGCGTCGAACGCCTGGCTGTACGTGCCGTCGTGGTCGCGGCGCGGGAAGCGCCGGGACTCCGAGGTCGGCGGTGAGGTTCCACCGCCACCACCCATCGGTCGCGGTTGCTTCCGACCCCTCACGCCCGCTACGCCATCATGAACGAATTGCCGACTGCCACCACGCAGCGGGTTCGAGCGGAGCACCGGAGGGGTGGCGACGATGCGCCAGCGCAGGCAAGGTCGGGCGATGTTCGCGGGTTTCGCCGGGTGGTTGGCCACCGGCGTGTGGCACCGGTACGCCGTCGAGATGGCGCAGGCGGGGACCCTCAACGGCACTCCGCCGACGGCGGAGGTGGTGATCGTGATGGCCGCGATCGGGTTCGGCGTCGCCGTCGGTGCGGCATGGGCGGTGTGCGTGCGCCGGTGGAGCACCGGCCGGGGGTGGCGAGTTCCGCTCGTGGCCGTGGGGTTGTTCGTCGCCGAGACGGGCACCGCCCTGCTCTTGAGCCTGGTTTACGCCGACCGATCAGGTGTGGCGGCGCTCGGTTCTCTGCCGATCGGGCTCGTGCTCTACTTCGCGATCAGGCGGCCCGACGGGTTGCGACATGCCGAGCCTTCAGGCCGCCGTGCCGACCGTTGGAGAGACAACGGCTTGATCCGGTTCTCCCAACGTGACGATGAGCATGGCACGGACCATGCCGACGTCGTCCGCGCAGCGGCGCGATCCGGAGCGCGCGCGGTCGCACCCGCTCTGGAGGCGCGACTGCGGCAGTACTACGGCCCCGACTGGCTCGTCCAGGTCAACAGCACGAGAGGCGCTGGTCAGCGGGCACGCGGGCTCAGGGACCACCGGTTCTGCCTCTCCACGCTGGCCAACGACCGTGCCACCGAGGGCTGGGCACCCGCCCATGTCCGCCGCGACGCCCGCAGGCTCGCCGCACTCTCCAACGCCGCCGCTCACGACGATCCGTGCGGTCCGCGGGAAGCTCACGAGGCGAGGCAACTCGCGAACAGGCTGATAGCGGCGAACCTCGGTGTTCACCGGTGACGCGTGGGCAGAGCCCGTGAGGTGCGGAAACTGCTCTACGCCGAGCTGGGTGGTCCTCACGGGGGGAGCCGCGCGCGCCGTGCTGGAACGCATCGGCGGGGAGTCCGGCAGGCTCGCCGTCGCGGATGCGTAGTCGTCGCCCCGGCTTGGCCGGTCCGCGGATGGCGAAGGGATCGGTTCGACCGTCGGCGGTCGGGTCGGGTTCGGCGGCGTTTGAGGTGGTGGGCGAGTGGTTAGCCGTGGGTGGGTGGGATGAGTGCCGGGGGAGGCGCGGTGGACGAGAGGGTTCGTCGGGCGCGGGACGAAGTGGTCAACATGGTGGCGTTGCGGCCGGTGGCGACTTCGGTTGGTGGGGAGTTGCCCGGTGGGCTCCTCCGGCGGGAGTTGTGGTTGTCGGTCGGGTCGGGTGTGCTGGATCTCGTGGCCGCGGTGGCGGTGGTGGCGGTGGGGCCCGATGCCTGGTTCGCCAGTGCCGCCGGTGTCGGGTTGGGTGCGGCCGGTGCGAACGCGATCATCGAGGCGTTCCGGGAGTCGCGACGGCGCAGGGCGGAGGTCGCGCGCATCCGCGAGCACGGCGCGGATGAGGTGGACACGCTGACGGCGTTGCGCGCCGACGTCCCGGCGCGCCGGTGGGGCGCGGTGGTCTGGGCGCTGTGCGAACTGCTCTTGGTCACCGTGCTGGCAGTGGTCCTGGTCGGGGTGGAAGGGGTGCTCGCTCGGGTGATCGTGGTGGCGGCCTTGGTCTGTCACCTCGTCGCCGCCGTGTGGGAGTACCGGTACGCCCGCCGCCGGGAGCGGTGGAGGGCGGAGTTCGTGCGCGGGGAAGGCGTCGTGCTGCCTCCTCTGCCGGACCGGTGGCGAGTCCTCGTGCCGTGTGACCCTGCCGCAGGTACGGGGAAGACCGCTGAAAGCACGTGAAGGCGGCGCCACCGGTCGGAGCGCTGCTCCGCTCGGCACCGGGGTGGTTATGCCACATCGTCCTGCCGTAGCTTGACGATCAGGTCCGCGGGTCGGCGGTGTGCGGGCGCTCGGGGCGGTGAGGTGGTCGTAATCGCTGAGGACGCGGCACCGGGTGACAACCGGAACTCGGTGAGCGGAGTCGCCCGCGACGTCGTGCAGGCGGGCAGGGTGGGGAGCGTCGTCATCCGGTCGACCCACGACCGACGTGGCGTGATCGCGCTGGTCGTCGTGGCCCTCGCCCTGACGGTCACGGTCGCACTCGTTGCGCTGCACGCGGTGGACGGCCGTCCCGGCGACCGCTCGGGAGGGGATCCCGTCGCGGCGGTGAGCCGATTACGCGTGGGCTGCGAGTCCGGTTGGGTGGTGCCCGGTTGGGGCGACGCCCCGGTTCCGTGGGACGACGGGTTCGTCATGGCCCACTCGTCCCTCGACGGCCCTTCTCGGGTGCACGTGTCGGCGGACGGTGTGGACTGGCGCGAAAGCGCACCGGGGAACGTGGTGACGCTCGAACGCCACGTCAACGTCGTGAGCGGGTACGGTCCGGCCGCCTACCTCCTGGGGCGGGACGCGCGAGGACCGGCGGTCTGGCGCACCGAGGGAGGCGACCGGTGGGAGTCGACCCCGCTCCTGCCGGGCGACCGAAACCCGCCGGCACCGCGGAACCTGGTGATCACCGCGGGGCTGCGCGGCGTCCTGGTCGTCGGCGCGAACGGCGGCTTCGACACCGAACACCGCGAGGTCTGCGCGTGGTATTCCCGGGACGGGCGGTGCTTCTCCGGGATGTTCGCCATCCCCGAACCCGAGGCCGGGTACGAGGACTACGCGCCGGTCGCGGCCGCGACGTCGAACGGTTTCCTGCTGGGGCTGTGCGATCGTGACCGTTGTTCGATATTGTCGTCGGCCGACGGGACGACCTGGCACGACATTTCCGCCGGTTTTCCCCAGACGGGCAGGACCGGCATCGGCGGAATCGCCGGCAACGCCTCCGTCGTCGTGGTGGAACGGCGGCCGGCGCCGGACCAGGAGCGCGTTTCCGACGAGCCGCGGATGTGGTGCCGACGGGACGGCGCGTGGCGGCCGGCCCGCACCGATCCCGGGACGCTCCCCGACGCCGGAGTGGTCCCCGCGCACGACCGCTACCTGTGGGCCATCCGGAACCGGGGAACGGGCTTCATCGCTCCCGGTGGCACGTACGGTGACGTCGCCGGGGTGATCTGGCACTCCTCGGACGGCGCGCACTGGCGGCGCACCCCCGTTCGGGACAACGGCTTCGACCGCGCCCGGGGGATCCGGGACGTGGTGATCGGCAACAACCGCGCCCTGGCATTCGGCATATCCGCCGACCCGGCGGACGGTGTCCTGATCCGGCAGACCCCGACCCCCTGAGTGCTTCGCCGGAACGGGGCAACTTCGCTTCCCGCCACTGCGACTGAACGGTCCACGCACACCGACCGTCATTTGCGGAACACTGAACGTGGGCGAGTGCACACGGAGGGGACGTAAAGTTGCGCAAAAAATGGAGCACATTCCGCGTCACCGCTCTGTCCCTGGCCTCGGCCCTGGTGGCCGCCGGGGCGTTGGCGGGAGCCGCGGGTCCGGCGGCGGCGCAGACGACCGCGGTGCGGATGGACTACACCTGCACGACCTCCGCCGGCCCGACCGTGGCGTTGACCGCGTGGGTGGTCGGCGGGCTGCCGGACGAGGCGGGCCCGAACAGCGCCCCCAGCGGCACCTACGCCTTCCTCGACGTGGACCTGGACCTGCGTGAGCTGCGGCCGGCCCTGCCGGTGGGCAGCGGGGTGCGCCTGGACGGCGACAGCACGGCGACGCTCGACGCGAGGGTCGTCGGCCCGGACGGGACGCGGACCACGCGGGCCGCGTTCACGCTCGCGCCCACCTGGATCACCGACGTCCGCACGACCGCCGTGCGCGCCGCGGGAGCCTTCCCGGCGCTGTACCTGCCCGTGCCGGGCGCCTACGACCTGCGCGTGGACGACCTGGCGCTGACGCTGCGCCCGGAACGCGCCGACGGCACGCCGTTCGGCCCGACGATCACCGCGTCCTGCTCGCACGACCCGGCGCAGAACGACCTGCTGGGCACGCTCCAGGCGCTGATGCTCCACGCCGACCGGCCGATCCGCCCGGACGCGCTGCACGTGGTCTCGTCGACCCCGACCTCCGTGACGCTGGCGTGGGACGCCCGCTCGTGGTGGAACCCGACCGCCGGTTACCACGTGTACCTGGACGGCGGGCACGTCGTCTTCGTCACGGAGAAGCAGGCGACCATCACCGGGCTGACGCCGGACAAGCAGCACCGGGCGAAGGTGGTCACCGTGGACGTGAAGGGCAGTTGGTCGAACCCGAGCGAGGGCCTGATCTTCACCCTCCCCAGGGCCTGATCCCGCGCGACGCGCCGATCACCGGGTCCGTCGGGCGGCGGACCCGGTGATCCGGTGGGTGCGGGCCGTGTGCGCCGTCCGGGTGACCCGCGGTCGGTTCCGCGTTCCGGGGGCGGGCGGGTGCGTACGGTCGTGGGCCATGTCGTCCTTGGCGGACAGGGAGATCGGGAGCGCGGACGGGCCTCTGGCGGAGTTCGCCGCCCTCCGCGACGAGATCCAGGACAGGGTGAAGGCCCAGCAGCAGATGTTGTCCCTGCAGCTGACGTTCACCGGCGCCATCTTCGGCTTCGCCCTCACGCGGCCGGGCATGACGGCGCTGCTGTTGATCGTCCCGTTCGGGTCGTACCTCCTCTGCGGTCGTCTGGTGGCGCAGCACTTCGGCACCCTCCGGGTCGCCGAGTACATCAAGGAGGAGCTGAGCGACCGGGTGCGCGGCGGGCTCGGCTGGGAGCGGTGGTTGGAGGAGCGCCAACGGCGTCGACCTCACTTCCTGGGGTCGACGCTGCCGTTGTTGATCACCTTCACGGGCGCCGGTGTCCTCGCCCTGGGGTGGACGGCCGGGTACGTCTTCGGGCGTCACGACGTGTCGGCGCCGGCGTGCCTGGGGCTCGGCGCGTTCTGGCTGCTCGGTGTGGCGGCGGCGGTGGCGTGCACCGTCCTCGTGCTGCAGATGGCCAACCGCCTGCCGGTCCGCGGTTGGGCGCAGACCGGGCTGTCCTGAGCCCCTGGTCCGCCGGGAGACCTGCTCGGGTGACGTGCCCGATCCGCCGGGTGAAGTCGCTGGCCGCCGGGCAGGCGGCGCTGCCACCGTCGAGGCAGGGGACGAACCCCTGACCGAGGGGCGGAGATGGGCAACTCCCGGCGGACTGCGCGGGAGCGCGACGCCGAGGCGCACGGCGAGGCGTCGGCCGGTCGGATCGTGGGGTCGCCGGAGCGGGCCGACTCCCCGTCCCGGCCGGGCACCGGGTTGCCGTTCGACTTCTTCGCCTCCGGGCGCACGAGGCGTTCGCCCTCGTGGAACCGAAGCAGAGGAGCCGAAGATGTCAGACACGAAGGACCGGAAGTTCACCGTCCTCTTCGACTGGTTCGACCGGACCGGGGACGGCTACCTCACCGCCGACGACCTCCGGGGCATGGCGGACCTGTTCACCGGCCTGCCGGGCGGCGCCGACCCCGGGAACGCCGAGCCGGTCCGGGAGGCGTTCGCGAGCTGGTGGCGGTTGCTCGAAGAGGGGGACACCGACGGCGACGGGCGGGTCGCGCGGGAGGAGTTCATCGACCTGATGAAGTCCAGCGTGACCGCCCCCGGCAACTTCGAGGCGGCGGTGATCAGGATCGCCGACGCCTTCATGCGCATCGTGGACACCAACGGCGACGGCTCGCTCGTGTTCGACGAGTACGTGCGGATGTACGAAGGGCTGGGGATCGACCCGTCGTACTCCGGCGACGCGTTCCGGCGGCTCGACCGGGACGGCGACGGCCGGATCGGCAAGGACGAGTTCCGGACCGCGATCACCGAGTTCTACCTCAGCGACGACGAGAACGCCCCGGGCAACTGGCTGCTGGGGCCGCTCGTCCAACCGGCCTGACGGGGTGGCGCCGGGTTCGGTCCGGATCGGACCCGGCGGGGAACCACAGGGGCGTGGGGGTGTCACCGTTCGCGGCGGGGCTTTCCGGCGCGGAGTGCCAGCAGGCCGAGGGCCACGGCCGCCAGCCCGGAGAGCGCCGCCAGGGCCACGTTGACGCCGGTGCTCGGCAATTCGTCGTGGGGGCGCTCGGGGTGCGGGGGCGTGCCGGGTCGGGTCGGCTGAGGCTCGGGCTGCGGCTCGGGTGGGGTGGTGGTCGGCAGGGCGCCCGACGGGACGGTGGCCGTGTCGGGTGGGGAGTCGACGGCGCCGCCGCCCGGGGTCCGGCCGGTGGCGGTGGCCGTGTTGACGATGGCGCCCGCGGTGACGTCGTCCCGGGTCACGACGTAGGTCGCGGCGCAGGTGGTGCTGCCTCCCGGCGGCAACGGTCCGGTCGGGCAGGTGACCGCGACCCCGGCGGCCGCCAGTCGGTCGTCCACGATCGTCGGGTCGGTGATGGTGACGGAGCCGGTGTTGGTCACGACGAACGAGTAGTCGACCCGCTCGCCGGCGTCGGCCCGGCCGTTGCCGTCGGCGTCGGCCAACGTGGCCCGCTTGTCCAGGTCCAGGCCGGCGACGACCTCCACCGGGGTCGTGGTGTGGTCGCTGCTCGTCACCGGGTCGCCGGTGGGCGGGACGCCGGTGGCGGTGGCGGTGTTGTCGACCGCGCCCGCGTCCACGTCGGCCTGGGTGAGCGGGTAGGGCGGCGCGGTGCAGGTGGTCGACGCGCCCGGTGCGAGGGTGGTCGACGGGCACGTGACCGGGCCGACCCGGGGATCGTCGACCGCGACGCCCGTCAGGGTGACGTTGCCGGTGTTGGTCACGGTGAACGCGTAGGTGATGGTGTCGCCCGCGTCGGGGCCGTTGGCGTCCACGTCGGCGACGCCGGCGGCGGCCTTCACCAGGGAGATGGCGCTCGTCACCGGCACGGGCGTGGTGACGGAGTCCTCGTCGGTCGCGTCCGGCAGGTTCGTCGCGGTCCCGGTCGCCGTCGCGGTGTTCGGCACGCTGCCGCCGTCCACGTCCGCCTGGGTGAGCCGGTACGTCGCGGTGCAGGTGGTCGACGCGCCGATCGCCAGCGGACCCGGCGGGCAGGTCACCGGGCCGACCTTCGGGTCGTCCACCCGGATCGTCTCGAGCACGACCGTGCCGGTGTTGGCGACGGTGAAGGTGTACGGGATCGCGTCGCCGGCGTCCGGGCCGTTGCCGTCCGCGTCCGCGATCGCGCCGGCCTCCTTGGTGAGGTCGATCCGCGAGACCCTGGCCGTGTTGGTGAACGTGCACAGCGCGGCGACGCCCGCGGCGCCGCCGTCGGGCATGGTGAACTGCCCGCTCGTGCCCGTGCCGCGCGCCAGCACCTGCCCGTTGTTCTGGTTCACGCACTCCCACCCGCGCTCGTAGCCGGGGGCGGTCGGTCCGCTCTCGCTCGTGCCCGAGCCGGACTCGGACACGGTGTACGTGCTCCCGGCCAGCCCGAACACCGGTCCGGCCATCTCGCCCGGCTCGGTCTGCAACCCCACGTCGGAACCCCTCGTCGTGCCGGTGTTCCCGGTGGTGATGCCACCGCCGGTCACCGTGACGGTGGCCTGGTCGGACGGGGTGACGCGGCCCAGCGGGAAGTCCTTGCGCACGACGATCGTGTTCGGCGAGGCGCACGAGCCGAAGTCGACCGAACCGGCCTGCGACAGGGCGCGGCTGCCCAGCACCTCGCCGGTGCTCGGGTTGGCGCGGTACAGCGTGGTCCCGCTGGCGGGGTAGAGGTAGCCGTCACCGGCGAACGCGATGCCGTTGAGCGCCTGGCCCGGCGTGCTGATCGTGGTGATCCGGCGACCGGTGATCGCCCGCGCGGGCCCGGCCGTCGTCGGGATCTCCTCGTTGACCACGAAGACGCTGTTCGTGCCGCCCGCGCCGCCGACGACGTACAGCCTGCCCTGCTGGTCGAACGCCCAGTCCCCGTTGGCGCCGTCGGTCGGCGTGGCGCCCTGCGCGACCAGGCCGAGCGACGTGCCGGTGCGGGGGTCGTGGCCGTAGACCTTCAGCGTGGTCCCGACGAACCCGCCGTAGTAGTAGAAGCCGTTGCGGGGGTTGACCGCGCCGTGGGTCACCGGGGCGTCGGCGACACCGGGCGCCGAGGTCGTCGTGCCGGTCGCGGTGTCGAAGCGGTGAATGGTGCGGGCCGTGCCGTTGGCCGCCACGCCGTAGGCGGCGGTGCCGCCCGCGGTGATGCCGAGCGCGTTGATGGTGCCCGTCACCCCGCCGAACGCCGCGACCGGCGTGCCCGCGCCGGTGGCGGGGTCGACCGACCAGATCGCGCGGGCGCCCGGATTCGCGCCCGCGCCCTGCACCGAGTACAGCGCTCCGCAGGTGAAGCCCGCCGCCGCGACCGCGGTCCGCTGGGCGTGCGTCGCGAGTGGACCGGCCCACAGGAGCGCGCCGAGCCCCACCGCCGCGGCCGCCGCCCACCCGGTCCGACGCGCCCTCGACCGCATCACGCCCGCCTCCACGCACTCGCCCGCACCCGTGTTGGTCTTCCGCACACCGCACCACAGCGGCGGCATGATCGCCCCGGAGCCGGACGACGGCCCCGTGGATTTCACCCGACCGAGTCGGTGACCGGATCACCCGGATCGGTGCCGACCCCGGTCGGCGGACGGGGAAGTGGCGGCGCGGCAACGGGATCGAGCCGCACCTCGCCCGGTGGAGGGTTTCGGTCGCCCGCGTTGACACGGATCGGTGAACGCTCCTAGCCTCGAACCGGGTGGGGGATTCCCTTGGGGGGACTCGAAGCTCCACGACCGGACCGCGAGGTCCGCCGCGCCGATCGTCGGGGAACGGTCGCGCGCCGCCGTGTGGGAGGAGTCGGCGTGGCTGTCCGAGGCGGGACCGCGGTCGGCGGGGGTGCGGCGGGGGCCGGCGGGGGCGCGGCCACGCCCGGCATCACGTGGGACGACGGGCTGGAGTGCTGGGTGGTGTCCGACCCGGTGCTGGCCCGCGTGGTCCTCAAGCACCGCGCGTTCTCGTCGCGCACCTCCGAGCGGTCCGCCGAGCTGTACATGACCGAGCGGTCCCGGGAGGAGTACCGGGAGCTGACCGAGTTCCTCCGGCTGTGGTTCGTGCACACCGACGGCGCGGAGCACGCCGCCCTCCGCAAACCGGTGCAGCGGCTGTTCTCCGCCTCGTTCACCCGTTCCCTGGCGGGAGTGGTCGAGCGGCTGGTCGAGGACTGCCTGGACGAGCTGGCGGCCGACCCCCGGCACGACGCGGTGCCGGCCCTCGCGGAGGGGTTGTCGGGACGGGTGATGGCCCACCTCGTGGGCGTCGAAGCGGAACCCGCGGTGCTGCACGGGTGGTCGCAGGCCCTCTCGGCGTTCATCGCCGCGATGTACCGGCGCGACCACGCCGAGGCGGCCACGCGGGCCATGGCGGAGATGACGGAGGCGCTGCGCGGATCGCCCGCGTTGGCGGCCTTCCCCCGCGACACCCCGGCCGACCGCGCCCGCACGACCGCGACGTGGGCGATGCTGCTGTTCGGAGGGTTGGAGACGACGGCGTCGCTGCTGGGGTCGTGCCTGCTGGCGGTGTTGACCGACCGGACCCGGTGGGACCTGGTCGCCGGGGATGTGCCCGGCGAGGTCGAGGCGCTGGTCGAGTCCGTGCTGGAACAACGCCCGCCGCTGCGCAACGTGGGTCGGGTGGTGGCGGAGGACCTGCTGTTCCACGGCGAGCGGCTGCGGCGCGGTGACCTCGTGCTGGTGTCGTTGGCCGCCGGCGGCCTGTTCGAGGAGGCGGCCGCCGCGTCGACCGGTCCGGCCGACCGCCACCTGGCCTTCGGGTTCGGCGCCCACTACTGCGTGGGCGCGCCGCTCGTGCGGCTGGAGGCGGCGACCCTGCTGCGCGGGTTCACCCGGAGGTTCCCCGACGCCGTCGTGGCCGAGGGCGGGGTCGAGTGGGGCGCGAACCTCGCGTACGTCGGCCTGGACCACCTGCGCCTGGCGCTCTGACCCGCGCCGGTCGCGCCCCCGGCTTCGCGGTCCCGAACCGCTGTCGCGGCCCGGTCCTGCGCGATCCACAGTGGACGGACGCGGGAAGTGCGGACCGCGCCTGGTCGATGACGTGCTGTAGTACTGTGCGCCCGGACGTCCCGCGCCGGGCGCGGACCGAGGCGAGGAGGCAGCGGATGAGGTACCGCACCATCGGGCAGGACCCGGCCACCCGGCGGCAGGTCAGCGTGCTGGGGTTGGGCGCGATGCTGTTCGGCACCGCCACCGACGAGGAGCGGGCGTTCCGCATCCTCGACCGCTTCGTGGAGGCCGGGGGCACGTTCGTCGACACCTCCAACAACTACGCGTTCTGGTACGGGTCCACGCAGGGCGGCGAGAGCGAGGCGGTGCTCGGCCGCTGGCGGGCGAGCCGGGGCGTGGGCGACGAGGTCGTCATCGCCACGAAGCTCGGCGGGCGGCCCACCAAGGCCGGCCTCGCTTTCGCCGACACCGCGAAGGCGGAGAACGTCGAAGGTCTGTCCGCCAAGGCGATCCGCGAGTCCGCCGAACGCAGCCGCGACGCGCTCGGGGTCGAGAAGATCGACCTGCTGTACGCGCACGTGGAGGACCCCGGCACCCCGCTGGAGGAGACCGTCGAGGGCTTCGCCGAGGTCGTGCGGGACGGCGTGGCCGGCCTGCTCGGCGTGAGCAACCACTGGTCCTGGCGGGTGGAACGCGCCCGCGCCCTGGCCGCCGCCCGCGGCCTGCCCGGGTACGAGGTGCTCCAGTACCACTACAGCTACCTGCGGGCCCGCACGGACCGACCCGGCCGCCGCTCGCAGGACGGCAACCAGGGCATCGCCACCGGCGACCTGCTCACCTACCTGCGCGAGACGCCGGGGTTGACGCTGGCCGCGTACTCGCCGCTGCTGTCCGGCGGGTACGTGCGCGAGGACAAGCCGCTCAGCCCCGACTTCGACCACGCGGGGACCGCCGTGCGCCGGCAGGCCCTCGCCGAGGTCGCGGCCGAGACCGGCGCGACGGTCAACCAGGTGGTGCTGGCGTGGTTGATCGGCGGCGACCTGCCGATCGTGCCGCTGGTGGGCGCGTCGTCCGTGGAGCAGCTGGACGAGAGCCTGGCGGCGGCGGACCTGGAGCTGACGCCCGAGCAGCGGGCGAAGCTGGACGCCGCCTACTGACCGGCCGCGCCGACGGCGAGCAGGTCCTCCACCGCGGTCCGGAGGACCTGCCGCAGGCCGTCGTCGGTGAAGAAGTGCGCGCCCGGCACCACGGTCAGGTCGAACGCCGCCGACGTCTCGGCCCGCCACGGCGCCATCCGGTCCGGTGAGGCGCCGGTGTCGGCCGCGCCGGCGAACGCCCGGATCGGCACGTCCAGCGGCGCCCGCGGCGGCGGCTCGTGCCGCCCGACGACCGCGAGGTCGGCGCGCACCAGCGGCAGGAACAGCTCCAGCAGTTCCGGGTGGTCGAACACGGCGGCCGGCGTGCCCCCGAGATCGCGCAGGTAGGCGATCAGCCCTTCGTCCGGCTCGGACCACCCGCGCACGGGCAGCCGCAGCGACGGCGCGGCGCTGCTGGCCACGAACAGCCGCGCCGGCAGCGGGAGGTCCCGCGCGCGCAACGCGTGCGCCAGTTCCAGCGCGACGCGCGCCCCCATGCTGAACCCGTAGCAGGCGAACGGCCGGTCGAGCACCGGGAGCACCGCCGGCAGCAGTTCGGCCACCAGCGCCGCCATGTCGGTGTGCGGCGGCTCGTCGTACCGGTCGTCGCGGCCCGGCAGCTGCACGGCGATCGGCTCGACCTCGTCGGGCAGCAGCGCGGGCCACTCGCGGAACATCGCCGCGTTGCCCCCGGCGTAGGGGAAGCACAGCAGCCGGACCGACGCGTCGGCGCGCGGCGCGTGGTTGCGCAGCCAGCGACCGCTCATGCGGCACGACGGCGCGCGGTGATCGGCACGTGCTTGTAGCCGGACACGAAGTTGGACACCAGCCGCTCGGGCTCCCCGACCAGGCGGAAGTCCTCGAACCGCGCCAGCAGTTCCTCGAACAGGATGCGCAGGGTCACCCGCGCCACGCTGTGCCCGACGCAGTAGTGCGGCCCGGCGCCGAACGCGAGGTGCTTGTTCGGCTTGCGCCTGATGTCGAACGTGGACGCGTCGGGGAACTCGGCGTCGTCCCGGTTCGCCGCGCCCAGCCACACGACCACGGCGTCGCCGGCGGCGATCTCCGTGCCCGCCAGCACCGTGTCCCGGGTGGCGTAGCGCAGGAAGTGGTTCACCGGCGACGCCCACCGCAGCGCCTCCTCGACGGCGGTGCCGTTGACGTCGAGGTGGTCGGCCCAGTCCTCCAGCACGCCCGTCCCGGCGAACTCGGCCAGCACGAAGTTCGGCGAGTGCGGCGTGGTGACGTTCGCGCCGAGCAGCAGGCTGTAGCAGTTGGACACGATCTCCCCGAGCGACATGTGACGGCCCTCGAACTCCGTGGTGATCAGCACGGAGATCAGGTCGTCGCCCAGGTGGTCGCGGCGGTGCCGGACCAGGTCCTGGAAGTAGCCGAACAGCTCGTGGTGGGCGAGGGCCAGCGTGAGGCCGCGGTTGCCCTCCAGCTGGTACTCGGGGTCGTCCGGGGCGATGCAGGTGGTGTTGATGCGGGTCAGCCACGGCCAGTCCGACCGGGGCAGGTCCATCATCGTGCCGGTGACCGACATCGGCATGGCCAGCATGGCCTCGGCGAAGTCGAACGCGCCGCCGTCGCCGATCGGGTCGATCAGGGCCACGACGTGGTCGCGGATCATGTCCCGCTGCTTGTCCACGGCCTTGATCGTGAGCGCGCGCTTCAGCCTGCCCTGCATCTCGGTGTGCCGGGGCGGGTCGGTCACGGCGAGCTGCGTGCCGCCGGCCGGGTCGTCGGTGCCGAGCAGGTCGAGCAGCGTGCCGCGTTCGGAGGTGAACGTCGCGTGGTCGCGCAGCACCTGGTCGGCGTCCGCGAACCGCACCGCGGACCAGAAGCCGCGTTCGTCGTCCACCTGCCGCCAGCTCAGCCCGTCGATCGCGCGCAGCTCGCGCCACACGGCGTACGCGTTCCCGTCGCTGTAGAGCGTGGGGTCGACCAGGTCGTCCCGGCCCAGGTGCACCGGGCAGCGCGCCGCGGCGGTCTCGTGCGTGGTCATGCCCTCCCCATTCTTCGCGAGGCTCCACCGACTTATTCGTCCGATTTCGGGTGCGATGGTTGTTTCGGGGAGAGTAGGTCAGGGCGCGGTCGTCCGGCCGGTCCCGTCACCGGTCGACAGTGGTGATCGGTGACCTGCCGGTGCTGATCGAAAAAAATGCCCCCAGCGTCCGACATCCCCGGTGTCGGCTCGTTCCCCCGCCTCGTTCGGAGTGAAGCACGCGCCCGTGAACTGCGTCAACACCCATGCTTCGGCGCTGCTCAGCACGTGGATCACCGGCGGCGCGGGCACACCGCGTCGCCGCCGCGTGGAATATTCCACGCGGTCGGGCAAGTCCGGGAAATGCTGCGGTCGAACGCGTTCGGTGGTGTTGACACTGTCCGCGAAACGGCTTTAGCCTCGGTCGGCGTCTGGGGGAAAATTTGACCCACCTGGGGGGTGGTCAATTTTGGGTGGAACGCTGCCCGGTGCACATTTGTGGTTTGACGCGACCCCGGCCCAGCAGGGCATCTGGGTGTTGGACAGCGATGAAGAACTCCGTCCCACATATCTCATTCCCACGGTGCTGGAGTTCACCGGACCCGTCCACCACGAACTGCTCGCCGCCGCCGCCCGACGGGCGCTGGCGCGGCACCCCGCGCTGCGGTCGCGGTTCCGGTTCGACCCCGCCGCCGGGCGCGTGCGCTACCGCACGGACGGCCCGCCCGGCGACGTGGGCCTCATCGACGCGGAGGCCGACGGCTGGAGCGAGCGGGAGCTGGAGCGCCTGGTCGAGCTGCTGTCCTGGACGCCGTTCGACCTCGCCACCGAGGCGCAGGCCCGCGGCGAGGTCGTGAAGGTGGACGCGAAGACCACGCTGCTGGTGCTCACCATGCACCACATCTCGTTCGACGGCTGGTCCCGGCACCTGCTGGTCGACGAGATCATCGAGACGTACCGGGCGCTGCTCGACCGGCGCGACCCGGACCTGCCCGAGCCCGCCCACCCGGGTGAGCTGGTGCGCCCGCTGACCGGGGACGAGCTGGCCGCCCGGGTCGCGGGCGCGGTGGCGCGGCTGCGCGGCGCGCCGACCACGGTGGAGCTGCCGCGCGACCGCACGCCCGAGCACCCGTCCGAGATCGGCGCGAGCCGGGGGGTGGTGCTCGACCCCGAGCTGAGCGCGGCGGTGCTGGACATCGCCGCGCAGGAGGGCTGCACGCCGTTCATGACGGCGGCGGCCCTGCTGGCGGGCACCTTCTCCCGCACCACCGGCCAGCGCGACTTCCTGTTCGCGTTCGGCTGGCCGGGCCGGGACGACCCCGCGACCGCCGACGCGATCGGCATGTTCATGTCCACGCTGGTCCTGCGGATCACGGTGGACGCCACCACGTCGTGGCGCGACGTGCTGGGCGAGGCGCGGATCGGCGCGATGGAGGCGTTCCTGGACTCCGACGTGCCGCTCGACGCGATCGCCACCGCGCTCAACCCCGGCCGCCGGGTGATCTGGCCGCCGCTGACCCCGGTCCTGGTGAACGTGGACGACCTGCCCGCGGAGCTGGAGCTGGCGCCGGGCGTGCGCGGCAGGTACCGGCTCGACGGCCAGGTGCGCACCAAGTACGACCTCGGCCTCTTCGTGCGGGTGGACGAGGGGCCGCGGCTGGCGCTCGCCTTCGACTACCCGCTCGACCGGTTCGACCACGAGACGATCGAGCGCTTGCTGGACGACCTGCGGCACAGCGCGCACGCCCTCGCCCACTCAGCGGAGGAACCCCATGTCCGAACCCCAGACCTCTGACGGCGTCGACCTCGACGACCCCGACGCGCGGCTGGCCGTCGTCCGCGCCGCGTGGTGCGAGGTGCTCGGTGTCGCGCAGGTCCCCGACGACGCCACGTTCTTCGACGCCGGCGGCGACTCGCTGCGGCTCGTCCTGCTGGTGGAGAAGCTGAACCTGGCCACCGGCCGCGCCCTGCGCGCGGTGGACCTCTTCCGCGCCGGCACCGTGCGCGGCCACGCCGACCTGCTCGCCGAGCCGGCGCGGCCGCGGGCGTCGGCGTTCCGCGGCACGGGCCGCGAGCACCTGCTGGCCGCCGCGCGCACCGAGCGCGGCACGCCGGAACGCCCCCGCTAGGTCCACCGGCACGCAGCGAAGGAGCGCGAGATGACGTTGGACGAGTACGCGCTGTCGGTCCTCGGGTCGGGCGCCGGCACCGAGGGGTTCGCCACGCGCAGCTTCATCGGGCTCGGTGGCGATTCGCTGCGCGCGATGCGCCTGACCGCACTGGCGCAGGAGAACCTGGGCGTGCGCCTGTCGGTGTCCGACCTGCTCTCGCCCGTGCCGCTCGGCGAGGTGCTGGCGAACGTCGTCGGCGTCGCCCGGCCCGAACCGGCGGACGCCCCGACGCCCGTGCTGACGCCCATGCAGCGCGGCATGTGGCTGGTGGACGAGGTGCTGGGCGGCTCGACCTACAACCTGGTGTTCACCTGCGCCGTCACCGCCGGCGCGCTGGACCGCGAGCTGTTCGGCCGGGCCGCCGCCGCGGTGGCCGAGCGGCACGCCACGCTGCGCACGGTGTTCGTGGAACGCGACGGCCAGGTGACCCCCGTGGTGACCGACGCGCCGCCGTCGATCGAGGACGTCGCGTTCGCCGGCGACGACTTCGACGCGCACGTCCGGGACGTGGCGGCCACGAGCGGGCGGGTCCCGTTCGACCTGGCCTCCGCGCCGCCGTGGCGGCTGCTGTTCGTGGCCGGACCCGAACGCCAGGCGTTCGTGCTGGTCGCGCACCACGTCCTGCTCGACGGCGGGGCGGTCGGCCTGGTGCTGCACGAGTTGGCCCGCGCGTACGGCGCTTTCGCGGCCGGCGGGCCGAGCCCGTTCGACGGACCCGCGCCGACGACCGCCGCGCTGCTGCTGCGCCAGGAGCAGGCCAAGCGCAGCGGCGAGTGGGAGCGGCAGGCCGAGTTCTGGGCCGGGCACCTCAAAGGCGTGCCGACCGTGCTGGAGGTGCCGACGGACCGGCCGCGCCCCGCGGTGCAGGACCCGTCCGGCGCGCGCGTCCCGCTCGACCTGGGTGACGAGCTGACCGCGCTCGTCGGCGCGCGGGCGCGCGACCTGGGGATCACGCCGTTCGCGTTCCTGCTCGGCGCGTACGGCCTGGCGCTGCACCGCTGGACCGGCGTCGACCGCTTCCTCGTGGGGGTCGCGCTGTACGGCCGCGACACCTCGGAGCTGGCCGGGCTGGTGGGTGTGGCGGGCAACCTGGTGCCGGTGCGGTTGGACGTCGACGACGACCTGCCGGCCGCCGACTACCTGCGCGCGGTGCAGGAGTCGCTGGCGTTGAGCATCGGGGCAGGCGCGCTGCCGTTCGAGGAACTGGTGGCCCGGTTGGGCGTCGAACGCGACCTCGGCGCGCACCCGCTGGTGCAGGTGTGCTTCGGGATGCACGACCAGCTCGTGCCGCGGCGGCTCGCGTTCGGCGACGCGGAGCTGGACGTCGAGGAGGGCCACGGCGGCGGCGCGCAGTTCGACCTGTCGCTGTCGTTCGGCCGCTCCGAGCCCACCCTGGGCGCCCAGCTGGAGTACGCGACGGCGTTGTGGCAGGAGGCGGACGCACGCGCGTTCCTCGCCGACTTCACCACCGCCGTGCGCGAACTCGGCACGGCCCGGGGCCGGCTGGAGGACCTGCGCGCGATCTCCGCCGAACGCCGCGCGGTGCTCGACGCGATCAACGCGACCCGGCGCGACTTCCCCGCCGTGACGGTGGACGAGCTGGTGCGGCGGGCCGCCGTGCGCACCCCCGACGCGGTCGCGGTGCGGGCGGAGGACGTGGAGCTGACCTACGCGCAGCTCGTCGGCGCGGCGGCGGAGCAGGCGCGGCTGCTGCGCGAGGCCGGCGTCGCCCGGGGCGACCGGGTGTTGGTCGCCGTGGACCGGTCCGTCGCCGAAGTCGTCGCGGTGCTCGGCGTCCTCTGGTCGGGCGCCGCGTACGTGGGCGTCGACCCGGCGCAGCCCGCCGCCCAGCTGCGGCACGTGCTGGCCAAGGCCGCGCCCAAGGCGGCGCTGCTCGACGCGCCGGACGCGCTCCCGCCGGGGGACGTCCCGGTCGTGGCGACGTGGGAGCCGTCGTGGCCGGCCGCCACCGCCGAACCGACCCCCGGCGGGCCGGACGACCTGGCGTACCTGGCGTTCACGTCCGGCTCCACGGGCGTGCCGAAGGGCGTCGCGGTGCCGCACCGGGCGGTGGTGCGGCTGGTGCACGAACCGGACTTCCTGCGACTGGCGCCGGAGGACCGCGTGCTGCGGCTCTCCCCGCTGCCGTTCGACGCGTCCACCCTGGAGCTGTGGGCACCGCTCGTGGCGGGCGCGGCGGTGGAGGTCCACCCGGCGGGCCTGCCGTCGGCGTCCGAGCTGGGCGCCTTCCTGGCGCGGCGGCGGGTGAGCGTCGCGTGGCTGACCGCCGGCCTGTTCCGGTTGGTCGCCGAGTTCGCGCCGGACGGGCTCGGCGGGCTGCGGCAGTTGCTGACCGGCGGCGACGTGGTGCCGCACGACCACGTGGCCCGGGTGCTGGCACGCCACCCCGGCCTGGTCGTCACCAACGGCTACGGGCCGACCGAGAACACCACGTTCACCACGACGCACTCGGTCCGGGTCGCCGAGGACGCGGACGGGCCGCTGCCCATCGGCGTCCCGCTGCCCGGCACCCGCGTCCACGTCCTCGACCGCCGCCACCGGATCGTCCCGCCGGGCGCGGTCGGCGAGCTGTACGCGGCGGGGGAGGGCCTGGCGGACGGGTACGTGGACGACGAAGCGGAGACGGCACGCGCCTTCGGCGCGTTCTCCCCGGACGTCCCCGAACGGCTCTACCGCACCGGCGACCTGGTCCGCGTGGACGCGGCGGGGCGGCTGCGGTTCCTGGGGCGGCGGGACGACCAGGTGAAGCTGCGCGGGTTCCGGGTGGAGCTGTCCGCGATCGCGGACGTGCTCAAGGGCGACGCGCGGGTGCGGGACGCGGCCGTGGTCGTCACCGACGGCGACGCCTTCGAGAAGCGCCTGGTCGCGGCGGTCGTGCCGGTCGGCGACGTGCGCACCGACGACCTGCGCGACCGGGTCGCGGAGCGGCTGCCCGCGTACATGGTGCCGACCCTGTGGGCGGTCGTGGACCGGGTTCCGGTGACGGGCAACGGGAAGGTCGACCGGCGTGCGCTGGTGGCGGCGGCCCTGCCCGCCGGGCAGCACGTCGCGCCGCCCGCGTCGACGGGCGCGGAGTTCTTCGCCCGCGCGCTCGGCCGCGACGCGGGCGAGGTGACCGCCGACACCGACTTCTTCGCCGTCGGCGGCAACTCGATGGGCGCGGTGAAGCTGCTGCGGCTGGTGAAGGACGAGCTGGGCGTGACGGTGCGGTTGCGGGAGTTCCTGCTGGAGCCCACGCCCGCCGGCCTGAGCCGGCTCATCGACCAGGCCGCGCGCCCGTGACCGGGGGCTCCGTGGCCGTCGTCGGGATGGCGTGCCGGTACCCGAAGGCCCGTGACGTCCGCGAGTTCTGGGCGAACCTGCGGGCGGGCGTCGAGGGCGTCACGCGGTTCGACCGCGAACAGCTCGTTGCGCGGGGCGTGCCCCGGGACCGGGCGATGCGGCCGGACTTCGTCCCCGCCAAGGGGTTCCTGCCCGGCGCGGACCGCTTCGACTGGGCGTTCTTCGGCTACAGCCGCGCGGAGGCCGCCGGGATCGACCCGCAGCAGCGGGTGTTCCTGGAGGTCGCCGTGACCGCGTTGGACGACGCGGGGCTCGACCCGACGCGGTTCCCCGGCTGGATCGGCGTGTACGCGGGTGCCGACGTGGTGCCCGCGCCCGACCTCGACGACCAGGGCGAGCTGGCCCGGGTGATCGGGCTGGAGAAGGACTTCCTGACCACTCGGGTGGCCTACAAGCTGGGCCTGCGCGGGCCCGCAGTGACCGTGCAGACGGCGTGCTCCACGTCGCTCACCGCCACCCACATGGCGGTGCGCGCGCTGCTCGGCTACGAGTGCGACGCGGCGCTGGCCGGCGGCGTCACGGTGACCCCTCGGCACGACTGGGGGTACGTGCACGAACCGGGCGGCATCCTGTCGCCGGACGGCACGTGCCGCCCGTTCGACGCCGAGGCGGCCGGCACGGTGCCCAGCGAGGGCGTCGGCGTGGTCGTGCTGAAGCGGCTGGAGGACGCGGTGCGCGACGGCGACCGGATCGCCGCCGTGCTGCTCGGGTCGGCGATCAACAACGACGGCGGCGAGAAGATGGGCTACACCGCGCCGTCGTTGCGCGGTCAGAGCGAGGTCGTGCACTACGCCCAGCAGGTCGCCGGCGTCGACCCGGCCGACCTGGACTACGTCGAGGCCCACGGGACCGCGACGCGGATCGGCGACCCGGTCGAGGTGCAGGCGCTCACCGAGGTGTTCCGGGGCAGCACCGACGACACCGGCTCGTGCCTGATCGGCGCGGTGAAGAGCAACCTGGGGCACACGGGCGCGGCGGCGGGCGTCGCCGGGTTGATCAAGACGGCGTTGATGCTGGAGCACCGCGAGGTCGTGCCCACGCTGCACTTCTCCCGGCCGAACCCGTTGCTGGAGCTGGACACCACGCCGTTCCGGGTGGCGCGGGAGCACCGGCCGTGGCCCGACCGCGGCACACCGCTGGCGGCGGTCAGCGCGTTCGGCATCGGCGGCACCAACGCGCACGTGATCCTGGGCGCCGCGCCGAGCCGGCCGCGTCCGGTGACCCCGGGCCCCCGGGTCCTGCCGGTGTCCGCGCCGACGCCGGAGGCGCTGGCCGAGACCGGTCGGGCGCTCGCCGGGCACTTGTCGGCCATGCCGCCCGGGGCGACGGTGGGCGAGGTCGCGCGCACGCTGGCCGGGCGGCGGGCGCACCCGCACCGGCGGGCCGTCGTGGCGGGCGACCTCGCCGAGGCCGCCGCCCTGCTCGGGACGGAGGTCCGGTCCGCGGCCGGCAGTCCGGGCGCGGCCGGAACCCTCGGCGCTCCTGGCGCGGCCGGCAGCCCGAGCCCGGCGGGCACTTCCGGCCGGGCGGGCGCTTCCGGCGCGGCGGGCGCGGCCGACAGCTCGGACGTGGCCGGCGCTCCCGGTGCGGCCGACACTCCGAGCGCGGCCGGCGCTCAGGGAGCGGCCGGCGGCCCGAGCCCGGCCGGCGTTCCGGGGGCGGCCAACACCCCGGGCGCGGCCGACACTTCGAGCGCGGCCGATACTCGGAGCGCGGCCGGCAGCCCGAGCCCGGTCGGCGCTCCGGGCGCGGTCAACACCCCCGGCGCGTCCGCCAACGCCGCCAACGCCGCCGACTCCGGCGGCACGGCGTCGGTCCGGTCAGCCGGACCGCCACCGCTGACCACGGCCGTGTTCCTGTTCCCCGGCCAGGGCGTGCTGCGCGACGCGGCGGGCGCGGCGGCGCACCGGTTGTTGGACGGGTTCCGCGCGCACTTCGACGCGATCGCCGACGCCGTCCGCGCCGCGCACGGGGTGGACCTCACGCCCGTGGTGTCCGACGCCGGCGACCCGCGGTGGTTCGAGCACACCGTGCACCAGCAGCTCGGGCTGTTCGCGCTCGGCTGCGCCCTGGGCCGCCAGCTCGCCGACTGGGGCGTGCGGCCGGCGGCGTTGTTCGGCAACAGCGTGGGCGAGTACGCCGCCGCCGTGCTGGCCGGGCTGTGGACCCCGGAGGACGCCGCGAACCTGGTCCACGAGCGGGCCGCGGCGATGTGGCGGACCGAACCGGGGCTGATGGCGGCCGTGGACGCGTCGTGGGACGAAGTGCTCCCCCGGCTGGAGGGCCACGACGGCGTGTCCGTCGCCGTCGCCGGACCCGGCCGCACCGTGCTCGCGGGGCCGCCGCGGGCCGTGCGGGCGCTGCTCGACGGCGACGACCTGCGCGGCTTCGCGGTCCGGTTGTTGGCGACCGCCAGGGCGTTCCACACACCCGCGATGGAACCCGCCGCCGCCGCGCTCGCCGCGCTGGTCGCCGCGACCCCGGCGACACCGCCCACCGTGCCGATGATCTCCAACGAGACCGGCGACTGGGCGGGCGCGGTGACCACACCGGAGTACTGGACCAACCAGATGGTGCGCCCCGTCCGCCTCGACGACGGCGCGCGCACGCTGCTCGCCGCGGGCCACCACACGTACCTGGAGCTCGGGCCCGGGGCGTCCATGTCGGCCACGCTGCGCCGCCACCCCGACTGGTCGCCCGAGCACGGCGCGATCCCGCTGCTGGGCGGCGAGCGCGACGTGCTGCGCGCCCTGGCGGCGTTGTGGGAGCGCGGCGTGGACCGGGCGTTGGAGCACACCGACGACGGCTCGTGGCGCCGCTCGCTGCCCACCCACCCGTTCACCGCGGTCGACCCGGACCGCGGCGGAGCACCGCGCCCGCGCGTCGTGGTCACCGCGCGGCGACCCGGCGCGCTGGCCGACATCTGGACGTCCGCCCTCGGCGTGGCGTCCGTGTCGGACACCGACGACTTCCGCGCGCTGGGCGGCGACTCGCTGATGCTGGTGGACCTGCTCGCCCGCGTCCGGGAACGCACCGGTCGGACCGTCGCGTCGGCCGAGTTCCAGGCCGAGCCGACGTTCGGCGCGCTGACCCGCCTGGTCGGCGCGGAACCACCGCCGGGCGTGGTGGCGTTCGGCGCGGAACGGTCGGGCGACCCGCTGTTCCTCGTCGCCGACGCGACCGGCGCGGTCGAGGGCTACCGCGCCCTCGCCGACCTGCTGGACGTGCCCGTGCACGGCCTCGAACCCGTCGACCCCGCGCCCGACGTGGCCGCCTTGGCGGCGCAGCACGTGCGACGCCTGCGGGCGGTGCGGCCGGACGGCCCGTACACCGTCGGCGGCTGGTCGTTCGGCGCGGTCGTCGCCCACGAGGTCGCCTGCCTGCTCCGCGCCGACGGCGCGGAGGTGGACCTGCTGGTGTGCCTGGACGGGTACGTCCCCGTCGCCGGGCGACCGCTGGCGACCGACCCGGCCCACCTCCTCGGCCTCGCGCGCACCTTCGTGGGCGCGGCGACCGGGCTGGACGCGTTCGGCCGCCGCCTGCGCCGCGCGCCGGCCGTGCGCCGGCGGTTCCTGGCCACCGTCGCCGCGCTGCCCCGGCACCGGCCCGGCCGCCCCGACTTCCCGGTCGCCGTGTTCCTCGCGCGCGGCGACGGACGTGACGTCCGACGCCTGCGCGAGGTCTACGGGACCGGCGTCCAGGTCCACCCGGTGGGCGGAGACCACTGGTCGATGCTCGCCGACCCGCACGTCCACCGGCTCGCGGCACGGCTGCGCTCGGTGCTGCACACCAGGGAGTCCCGATGACCGAGAGCGTGGAGCAGGGCACCGCACCGCCGGTTCCGCTGCGCCGCAACGTGAACTTCCAGGCGCTGTGGACCAGCGAGTCGTTCGCCGCCGTCGCCAAGGAGACCGCGGAGTTCGCCTACCCGCTGCTGATCCTGGCCACCACCGGCTCGGCGCTGTTCGCGGGCACGGTGGCGTCGGCCCAGGTGGTGGTCGCGGGCCTGGTGTCCATCCCGGCCGGGCGGCTCGCCGACCGGTTCGACCGCAGGCTGCTGATGATCGGCTGCAACCTCGCGCGGGTGGTGCTGCTCGGCCTGTTCGCGCTGCTGATCGCGACGGACCTGGTCACCTTCCCGCTGGTGCTGCTGATCTCCACCGCCTCCGCGGTGTTCCTCAGCCTGTCCCAGCCGGCGGGCATCGCCGCGATCAAGGCGCTGGTGCCGCCCGACCAGGTGTCGACGGCCATCTCGCAGAACCAGATCCGGTTCTTCGGCGCGACGCTCGTCGGCCCGCCCATCGGCGGCGCGCTGTTCGGCCTCGGCCGGGCCTTCCCCTATTTGGGCGCGGTGTTCGGGTTCCTCGTCTCCACCCTGCTGCTGCTGGTGATCCGCAAGCCGATGCAGGCCGAGGCCACCACGCACGACGACGGGAAGCGGCACGCCAAGGAGGGGTTCCGGTTCATCCGCCGCAACCCGATCCTGCTGATGATGCTCATCTGGGTCATGTGCTCGAACATGGTCTTCAACCACACGGGCCTGTTCATCGCGCTCGCCGCGACCGCCCACGACACCGACACGGCCTCCGCCGTGACCGGCGCGGCGGTGGCGTTCGCGGGCGGCGGCGGCCTCATCGGGTCGCTGGTCGCGTCCTGGGTGCACCGGCACGTCCCGCCGCGCGTGATCATGCTGTACGCGGCGTGGGTCGGGCCGGTCGCCGCGCTGCTGCTGGCGTTCACGCCGCCGCTGATCGTGATGGGCGTGGTCATCGGGTTCGTGTTCCTGCGCGCCCCGATCGTCGGCTCGCTGTTCCTGTCGTACGTGACCGTGCTCGCGCCGGACAAGCTCCAGGGCCGCGTGCTGGGCGCGGTGTTCTTCCTGACCATCATCGTGCAGCCGCTGGGGATCTTCCTGGTGGGCACGATCTTCGACCTGGCGGGACCGGTCGGGGTGTTCCTGTTCATCCTCTCGATCGCCACGCCCGCCGCGCTGACCACCCTGACCAGGACGATGCGGACCCTGCCCCGTCCCGCGGAACTGGAGGAATCGGTGTCATGACCGCAACCGGGAAGATCACGGCGGGGGAGCCCGCGGTGCGGGTGCTGCCCCCGGAGTTCTTCAACGACCCCGGCGACGACCGGCACGGCTGGGAGGCCGCGCTCCGGGCGGACGGCCCCGTCCACCGGATCGACTACCCGCCGGGCGCCGAGGCCTACATCGTCACCGACTACGAGACCACGCTGAAGGCGTTCACCGACCCGCGCCTGTCCAAGAGCGTGGACGCCGCGCCCGCGTGGTTCCGCGAGCAGCTGCGCGACGCCAGCCCCGTGCTGATCCGCAACATGATCACCGCCGACCCGCCGGACCACACCCGGCTGCGCAAGCTGGTCAGCCGGGCGTTCACCGCCCGCCGCATGGAGCTGCTGCGCCCGCGCGTCCAGCAGATCACCGACGACCTCATCGACGACTTCCCGGAGTCCGGCGAGGTCGACCTCATGGGCTTCGCCTACTCCCTGCCGATGCGCGTCATCAGCGAGTTCCTCGGCGTCCCGGACGAGGACCGGCCGCAGGTCCAGCAGGACGTGGTGATGCTCAGCGAGGCGCCCTACCCGGACGAGGAGCGCAACCGGCTGCTGCGCGTGGCCAGCGACAAGATCGAGCGGTACCTGCTCGACCTGCTCGCCGCCCGACGCGCGCGACTGGGCGACGACCTGGTCAGCGACCTGATCCGGGCCGCCGACGAGGACGACGTCTTCGAGGAGTCCGAACTGGTCTCGACGCTCGTCCTGCTGATCATCGCCGGGCACAAGACCACGGCGAACCTCATCGGCAACGGCACCCAGGCGTTGCTCCAGCAGCCCGACCAGCTCGCCCTGCTGCGCGCGGACCCGTCGCTCGCCCCGTCGGCGGTGGAGGAGTTCCTGCGGCTCGACTCGCCGGTGTTCCGCGGGACGCTGCGCATCGCCACGGAGGACATGGAGCTGGGCGGGCAGCACATCCCGAAGCAGAGCTTCGTGCACCTCATGCTCGGGTCGGCCAACCGCGACCCGCGGGTGTTCGAGGACCCGGACCGGCTGGACATCCAGCGCAAGGTCAACAAGCACTTCGCGTTCGGGCACGGCGCGCACTTCTGCGCCGGCGCGCCGCTGTCGCGGGTGGAGGGCTCGGTCGTGTTCCCGACGATGCTGCGCCGCCTGCCCGGTCTGCGGCTGGCGGTCGCCCCGCGCGACCTGGACTGGGTCTTCGACAACTCCACCAGCCGCGGCCTGCGGTCCCTGCCGGTCGCCTACGACGAGAGGCTGCCCCGATGACCGGCGCCGGAGAGCCCACCACGCTGGTCTGCCTGCCGTTCGCCGGGGCCGGCGCGTCCTTCTACCACCCCTGGTCGCGGTTCGCGGGCGACCGGCTGCGCGTCCTGCCCGCCCGGCTGCCGGGCCGGGAGCGGCTGATCGACGTCGAGCCGCACCGCGACGCGCACGTCGCCGCGGCCGCCCTGCTCACGCAGGTGGTGGCGGACCTGGGGGACGCCAAGCGGGTCGCGCTGTTCGGCCACAGCCTGGGCGCCGTGCTCGCCTACGAGCTGGCACACCGGCTGCTCGACGTGCCGGGCGTGGAGGTGGTGCGGCTGTTCGCCAGCGGCTCCCCGCAACCGCACGTGCAGCGCGATCGCCGCGCCACCGGGCTCGACGACGACGAGTTCGTGCGGCGGGTCAGGGAGTTCGCCGGGTTCAGCGACGACGCGCTGGACGACCCGGAGATGCGCGAGCTGATCCTGCCGACGCTGCGCGCGGACGTGGAGATGCACGAGGGCTACGTGCCGTCCACGACGGACCCGCTGCCCGTGCCGGTGACCGCGCTGCGCGGCGCGGACGACGAGCTGGTGACCTCCGCCGAGGCCGCCGGGTGGGCGGCCGTGACCACGGCCGGGTTCGAGCTGGTCGAGCCGCCGGGCGGGCACATGTACCTGGCCGACGCGGGCGAGCGCCTGGTCCACCTGGTGGACCGGGCCGTGAACGAGGGGTGAGGACGTGCGGCTGAGCGGCAAGGCGGTGCTGGTCACGGGCGCGGCCCGCGGCCTGGGTCGCGCCACCGCGCTGGCCTGTGCCGCCGAGGGGGCCGACCTCGTGCTGCTGGACGTGGCCGCGGACGTGCCCGGCGTGCCGTACCCGCTGGGCACGCCGGGCCAGCTCGCGCACACCGCCGAGCGCTGCCGGGCCGCGGGGGCGGCGGTGCTCGCGCACGCCGCCGACGTGCGGTCCACGGCCGACGTGCAGGCGGCGGTGGACCTGGCGCTGGACCGGTTCGGGCGGCTCGACGTCGTGGTGAACAACGCCGGCGTCGCCGCCCCGGCGGGCAAGCCGGTGCACGAGATCGGCGAGGACGAGTGGTCCCTGATGCTCGACATCGACCTGACCGGCGCGTGGCGGGTGATCCGCGCGGTCGGCAAGCACATGGCGGCCGCGCGGTCGGGCAGCATCGTCAACATCTCCTCCACGGCCGGCCTGGTGGGGTACCGGCACTTCGCCGGCTACGTCGCCGCCAAGCACGGCGTGATCGGGCTGACCAAGGCGGCGGCGCTGGACCTGGCCCCGATGAAGGTCCGGGTGAACGCCGTGTGCCCCGGCTCGGTGCGCGACGACAACGAGGTGGAGGGGCGGATGCTCGCCGAGATCGCCCGCGCCCTGGACGTGCCGGTCAGCGAGCACGAGCAGGCGTTCACGACGGCGCAGCCGATGAACGCGCTGGTGGAACCCGCCGACGTGGCCGCGGCGGTGGTGTACCTGGCGTCCGACGAGTCGCGGCACGTGACCGGTGCGGTGCTCGCGGTCGACGGTGGCTTCAGCGCCCGATGACGGGGACGGGGGAGTGGTGATGGCGGTGCACGCGGTGGCCGTGCCGGTGGACGTGGACGCGGCCGAACTGGCGGCGCGGGTGCGCGCCCGCGTCGGGGCCCGGCTGTGGGTGGACGACGTGCCCGCCGGGGAGTTCGACCGGCGGCGGGCGGCGGAGCTGGCGCGCCCGACCGACGACGTGCGGTGCGTGCTCGTGCGCTCGGGCGAGAGGGCGTCCCTGGTGGTCGCGGCCCGCCGGGACCTGCCGGTGCTCGGCCTCGCGGCGGCGCTGCTCGACCCGTCGGCGGAGCTGCGCTGGGAAGGCCGGGCGGTCGCGGCGCCGGCGGCCGACCCGCCACCGTGGGGCCTGGGCACGGGGTCGGGCGTCGCGTCGGTGGCGCTGCCGGTGGCCGGCGGGGACGAGACCCGCTGGCGCGCGGCGCTGGCCGACGTCCTGGCCTGGTACGGCGGGACCCCGGCGGTGGGGCTGTTCGTGGAGACCACGCGCCTCGCCGGGGCCGAGTACGTCCCCGGCCCGCCGGTGCACC
The DNA here is from genome assembly GCF_053601135.1 of Actinosynnema sp. NPDC004786. Classification (NCBI taxonomy): domain Bacteria; kingdom Bacillati; phylum Actinomycetota; class Actinomycetes; order Pseudonocardiales; family Pseudonocardiaceae; genus Actinosynnema; species Actinosynnema sp. NPDC004786. Next base: position 51,251 of record NZ_JBSGBG010000009.1, read on the forward strand.
CGTTGACGCTGACCGTGTTCCCGGAGGGCGACGGGTGGGTCCTGCGCTGCGACCACCTGACCGGCCACTTCGCCCCCGACGTGGCGGAGCGGTTCGCCCGGCACGTCGCCGCCGCGTACGACGCGGGGGTCGCCCCGTCGCCCGCCGTCGTGGCGGAGCTGGTGGAACTGGGGCGGTCGCCGGTCGCCCTGGACTCGACGCCCACGACGATCCCCGAGGCGTTCCGCCGCGTCGTGACCCGGTCGCCGGAGGCGATCGCGGTGTGCGACCGGGACGTCCGGCTCACCTACGCCCGCCTCGACGCGCTCTCCGACGCCGTGGCGGACGGCCTCCGGGAGCGGGGCGTCGGGCCGGGGGACCGGGTCGTCGTCTGCCTGGAGCGGACGTCGGAGCTGGTCGTGGTGCTGCTCGGGGTGTTGAAGGCCGGCGCCTGCTACGTGCCGACCGACCCGGCGTACCCGGCCGACCGGCTCGCCTACACCGCGCGCGACGCCGCCGCCGCGCTCGTCGTGACGCGGCTCGCGGGGTTCCCGGCCGACGACGCCGTCGCGCCGGACGACCTCGCCGCCCCGCCGGGCTCGACCGGCGCACCCGCGGGCGGGCCGCCGTCGGACGCCGACTCCCCCGCGTACGTCATCTACACGTCGGGTTCCACGGGACGCCCCAAGGGCGTGGTCGTGCCGCACCGCAACGTGATCGCGCTCGTGGACGCGACCCGGGACGAGTACGGGTTGGACGCCGACCAGGTGTGGACCCTGTTCCACTCCAGCGCCTTCGACTTCTCGGTCTGGGAGGCGTGGGGCTGCCTGCTGACCGGCGGGCGGCTGGTCGTGGTGTCCTATGAGGACTCCCGCGACCCGGAGCGGTTCCGCGACCTGTTGGCGGGCGAGGCGGTGACGGTGCTGAGCCAGACGCCGTCGGCGTTCGCGCAACTGCTCGACGTCGACCACGCGGCCTTGGCCGTGCGCCTGGTCGTGCTCGGCGGCGAACCGCTGGACGCCCGCGTGCTGCTGCGCTGGCACGACCGGCACCCGGACTGCCGCGTGGTGAACATGTTCGGCATCACCGAGACCACCGTCCACGTCACCGCGCAGACCTACGACCGGGGGCTCGCGCTGGCCGCGTCCCGCTCGGTGGGCCGGCCCCTGCCCGGCTGGCACGTCTACGTGATGGACGAAGGAGGCCGGCCCACCCCGCCCGGGGTGCCCGGCGAGATCTGGGTGGGCGGCGCCGGCGTCGCGCTCGGCTACCTCAACCGGCCCGAGCTGACCGGGCAGCGCTTCGTCCCGGACCCGTACGCCGGGGGCACCGCCTACCGCAGCGGCGACCTGGGCCGGTTGCTGCCCGACGGCACCCTGCACCACCTCGGCCGGATCGACGGCCAGGTGAAGATCCGGGGCTTCCGGGTCGAACTGGACGAGATCCGCGCGGTGCTGCTCGAATCGCCCGACGTGCGCGCGGCGGCCGTCGTCGTCCGCGACCCCGGGACCGCGCGGGCGCGGCTGGACGCCTACGTCGTCCCCGCCGGGCTGGACACCCGCGACCTGCACACCCGCGCCCGCGACATCCTGCCGGACCACATGGTCCCCGCGACCGTCACCGCGCTCGACGCCCTGCCGCTGACCGCGAACGGCAAGCTCGACGCGTCCCGCCTGCCCGAACCCGACCCGCGCGCCGAACCGGCCGCCGCACCCCCTCCGCCCGGCGAGGGCTCGACCGACGAGGGGTTGGCCGAGGCGATGAGGGAGGCGTGGAGCGCGGCGTTCGGCGTGCCCGTGGGCCTGGACGACGACTTCTACCACCTGGGCGGCAACTCCCTGCTGGCCGTCCGCATCAGCGCGGCGCTCAAGTCGCGCGGCCTGCCGTCACCGAGCCTGCGCGAGCTGTTCCGCACGCCGACGATCAGGGAGTTGACCACGAGGTGACCTGTTCGCGGATCACCGGCGGCGCGGCGGGCATGTGACGACCAACGCCGCCGCGACGACCGCGGCGAGCACACCGGCCAGGACGAACGTCGTGCCGAGGCCGACGGCGTCGATGACCGGTTGCGCGATCAGCGGTGACGAGAACTGGCCGAGGAACAGGGCCGACGTGAGCAGGCCGAGCGCCCTGGTCCGCGCGCCGGGGGACACGGAGGCGACCAGCCAGCCGTTGAGGGTCGGGTTCTGCAGGCCGATGCCGATGCCGACCACCACCATGCCGAGGCCGGCCACCCAGAGCGTGCCCGCCGAGCCGATGAGGAGCAGCCCGACGGCGAGCGCCGCGAACATGCCCGTCGCCAGCACCGGGAAGTCCCACCGGGCGCGCAGTCGCCGGTAGTTCAGGCCCACCAGGGTCATCACCAGGTTCACCGCGGCGATCAGGGCCCCGGCGACCGCCGGACCCGCGCCGCCCACCTCGGCCAGCCAGAACGGGGCCTGCGTCGGCACGGTGTAGAACGCGACGACGCCCAGGAACACCAGCGCGTACAGGCCGAGCGACCGCCGCTGCCACGGCGTGCCCCCGGTGACGCCTTCCTCCGGCCGCACGGCCGCCTCGGGCACGAACCTGAGCACCAGGACCAGCAGCGGCACCGCCAGCAGGTACACCGCGAACGGCCCGCGCCAGCTCCCGGCCGCCAGCACACCGCCCATCAGCAGCGCCACGACCCCGCCGAAGCCCATCGCCGCGCCCTGGAGGCCCAGCACCCGGCCGTGCTCCGCGACGGGGTGGTGGTCGGCCAGCAGGGCGGTCGAGGTGGTCATGATGCCCGCGATGCCGACCCCGAGCAGCGCCCGCCCGACGAGCAGCCCGGACAGCGAGTCCAGCACCAACCCCGACCCGCCGCCCACGGTGTAGAGCGCGAGGCACGCCACCAGCACCGGCACGCGCCCCGTGCGGCCGCTGAGCCGGGCGAGCAGCGGGGCGGAGATCATGATCAGCAGGCCGGGCAGCGTCAACACCAGGCGCACCAGCAGTTGCGCGTGCGGCTCGCCCGCGAAGTGCCGCTCCATGCCCGGCAGCGCCGGGGTGATCGTGGCGCTGGCCATGATGGTCATCGTGCTGACGCCGAGCAGGGTCGCCAGGAGGGACTTGGGCGGTCGCCGCACCTCCGCGACGGGTGTTGCGGTCATGGTGGCGACGCTAAGACCTCGACCATGCTGGAGGTCAACGACCACGCAGCCGTGATCACGTCAGGCGGTGCCCCGCCGCGCCGGACGACACCGGACCCGGATGCGACCCCGACCCGGTCCGCCCGCCCCACGTCCACCGCCGAGCGGGGGTCGATCACCGCGGAGGAGGTCGGTCGGAGCCGATAGAGCGCTGCGATACCGGCCGATGGAACTTTGATACCGGCACGGTCGAAGCGGCCACCTCGCACCCGTAGTGGTGACATCCTTGGCGTACACGGGCCCCGCACACCGATCAGGCCGACGGAGTGAGCATGACGGACGCGGTGGACAGCGACGGTGGCAAGGCCCTCGGCACGCCGGCCGACGTGGTCCAGCACGCGGAGGTCCGGGCGGCCGGTCACGTGGTGCAGGCCGGCCGCGATGCGGTGATCACGTTCCGGCAGGCGGCCCGGCGGGTGGCGTGGCCGGTGCGGGTCGGGCTGCCGCCCGGACTCGCGGACCACTACCGGAAGCGACCGGACTACGACCTGGTGGCGGAAGTGCTCGCCGCCGGACGGGGCGAGGACGCGATCGGGCGCACGCTCGGCGTGGTGGTGTCGGGGCTGGGCGGGGTCGGGAAGTCGCAACTCGCGGCCCGGTACGCGTGGTCGAGGTGGTCGGACGCGTCGCTGGACGTGGCGCTGTGGATCTCGGCGGTGTCGCGTGACGCCGTGGTCATCGCCTACGCCGAGGCGGCCGCCCGGGTGTTGGTCGACCGTGACCCGCAGATCGCCGAACGGCCGCCGGAGCAGGCCGCGAAGTCGTTCCGCGAGTGGTTGGCCGCGACCTCCCGGCGGTGGCTCGTGGTCCTCGACGACGTCCAGGACCCGGTCGACCTCCGTGACCTGTCCCCGCCGCCGAGCGCGGCCGGGCAGGTGATCCTCACCAGTCGCCGACGTGACGCCGCGCTGCGCCGCGGGGAGTACCGGGTGGTCGAGTTGGACGTGTTCGACGCGGACGAGGCCGTGGCCTACCTGACCGGGGCGCTCGGCCGCGACGCCGATCCCGCGCAACTGCGGGGCCTGGCGGTCGAGCTGGGGCGATTACCCCTGGCGTTGGGGCAAGCGGCGGCGTTCATCCTCGACCAACCGCTGCTCTCGGTCGCCGACTACCGGGCGATGCTGGCCGACCGGCGTCGCACGCTGGCCGAGCTGGCCCCGCCCGAGGACGCGTTGCCCGAGCACCAGGCCACGGTCGCGGCGACCTGGTCGTTGTCCATCGAACGCGCCGACTCGGTGCGCCCCGGCGTGGCACGCCTGCTGCTGGAGGTCACCAGCCTGCTCGACGCCAACGGCACCCCGCTCGGCGTGTTCACCGACAAGTCCATTGTGGACCACCTGGCGGACCGGATCGGCGGCGAGGTCCGCGTCGGGGACGTCCACGACGGGCTGACCCGCCTGCACCGGTACCACCTGATCACCCTGGACCCCGGCCGTCCCGGCCGCGCGGTGGCCGTGCACGCCCTGGTGCAACGCGCGGTCCGTGACACCATCGCCCCGGACCGGCTCCCCGCGCCGGCACGTGCCGCGGCCGACGCCCTCCACGCGGTCTGGCCCGAGATCGACACCACCGATGCCGAACTCACCCAGGCCCTGCGTTCCTGCGTCGACAGCCTGCGCGCCCACGCGATCCTCTACACCGACGACCTGCACCCCGTGCTGGAACGGGCGGGCGAGTCGTTGGGGCAGACCGGCCAGGTCCACGCCGCGATCGCCTACTGGCACGCCCTGCACGACGAGGTGAACGCCCACCTCGGCGCGGACCACCCCGCCACCCTGACCACTCGCCACCACCTCGTGGCCTGGCAGGCCGAGGCGGGCGACCTGGCGCGCGCCGTGCCGGCGCTGGAGTCGTTGCTGGCCGACGAACGCCGGCTGCTGGGCGCCGACCACCCCAGGACCCTCGCCACGCGCAGCCGCCTGGCCTGGTGGCGGGCCGAGGCGGGTGACGTGGACCGGGCGGCGGCCGAGTTGGAGTCGTTGCTCGCCGACCGCGTGCGGGTGCTGGGGCCCGATCACCCGGACACGCTGACGACGCGCGCGAACCTGGCCCGTCGGCGGGGCGAGGCCGGCGACCCGGCGAGGGCGGCGGTCGAGTACCAGGCGCTGCTCGCCGACCGGCTGCGCGTCCTGGGCCCGGACCACCCGGACCCGATGAAGACCCGTCAGAGCCTCGCGTTCTGGCGCGGCAGGACGGGCGACCTGGCAGGCGCGGTGGCCGAGCTGGTAACGCTGCTGGCCGACCGGCTGCGGGTGCTGGGACCGGACCACCCCAGCACCCTGATCACCCGCAGCACCCTCGCCCAGTTCCGGGGCGAGGCCGGTGATCCGGCGGGAGCGGCGGCCGACCTGACCGCCCTGCTGGCCGACCGCCTCCGCGTCCTGGGCGCCGATCACCCGAAGACGCTCGCCACCCGCGGTCGGCGGGCGCACTGGCTGGGGGAGGCCGGCGACCCGGGCGCCGCGGCGGCGGAGCTGGAGGCGCTGCTGGCCGACCAGCGGCGGATCCTGGGCCCCGACTACCCCCACATCGCGGCAACGGCCGCGGACCTCGCGCGATGGCGAGGTGTCGCCCCCGACGTCGGCGAGGATCGGGCAACGCCGTCGTGAGTCCCCGGTGGGCTAGGGGTGCTCGGGCGCACCACCAGGTCCAGAACGCGCGCAGGGCCGCGGCTCCGGGCCGGACGCCGATCCTGACGAGACCTCGGCCGACAGGCCCGGCCTCCGGGTCCGCTACCGACGATCCGGTCGCCGAGGGGCGGTGTGCGTGGTCGGGCATCATCGCGTCGCGTTCGGAGGCCGTGTGCGATCGAGCAGTCGGGCTCCGAGTGGGGTGAGGGTGTGGAGCACGGCGGATCCGTGTCGGTGGGTGTCGATCAGTCCGGCGTTGCGCAGGACAGTGGCGTGTCGGCTCGCCGCGGCGGGCGAGATGCGCAGGATCCGGGCCAGGCGGGTGGTGCTGGGCTCGGAGGTGATGGCGGAGAGCACGTTCGCGCGGGTGGCGCCGAGGAGTTCCCGCAACGGTTGCGAGGCGTGCGGTGCGCTCATCCAGCGGTGCTCGGCGGCGATGGGGTAGATGATCACCGGCGGCAGTTCGGGGTCGGCGATGGCGACCGGCGAGCCGTGGCAGAAGTAGGAGGGCACCAGTCGAACACCTCTGCCGTTCAGGTGCATCTCGTGTTCGACGTCGTATCGCACGTGCAGGACCGGCGGTTGCCAGTCCATGAGCGGGCGCATGCCGTGCAGCAGGCCCTCGACGCCACCGTCGAGCAGGTGTCGGGCGCGCAGGGCGCGGTCGGCGTCGATGCCGGCTTTGATCAGGTCGTGATGGGGTGCGACCGCGACGTCGTGGTAGCGGCGCAGTGTGGTGGTGACGTGGGTCAGGGCGCGTGTGGTGTCGGTGGCGAAGAGGTTCAGCCACGCCGGTAGCTTCGATCGCCCGTGCGAAGCGAGCAGGTTCAGCTCTCTCATGACGCGCCGGTGGGGCGTCCGCATGATCGCCTCCAGCCCGGCATCGAGTCCGGCCTCGGCCTCGGCGGGAGTGACGAAATCCGGGAAGTAGGGGCCCTGGGGTGCGAGATCGCCCAGGAGTTGGATTCCGGGCCGGATGGCGGAATTCCACTCCGGGTGATCCCGCAACCGTTGCGCCCACGGTCGCATGAACGCAGGTCTGGGCCGTTCGTGGAGCTTGAAGCTGCCGAGCAGCATCTCCCACAGCGGGTCGGGCGCGAACGCGACGTGCGTCCGCGCGAGATCCTCGGCCGTGAAGTGAACTCGAAGCATGCGCATCCTCCGGCTCACGGAAATCACTCTTCCCCATCAGGTGCACGTCACCGGTAGTCGGATACGTCCGTCCGGGGGAACCCCGAAAGGCCGGCGCTCCGAGCACGTGACCAGCGCTATTGCGGTTGGGTGCAAACGTGTCGCGGTGCGCCTTTCCGGCTCGGGACGATGTCTCCGGCTCCGGCACTGCCCGGACATCGTCACGAGGGGGATGAATGAGAGGTTTCACGAGCTTGGTCGCCGCGCTCGTCGCGTTGGCGGTGACCTGTTCGGCACCGCACGGCGCCGCGTCGGCCGCGCCGGGAGAGGTGGCGACCGCGGGGGCGTTGGGATGCGCCTACCCCTACGCCTGCCTCTACAACGCGAACGAGCAGAAGGTCGAGCAGTTCCAGGTCATCACGTCGGGTTGGCAGGGGTTCAACCGGACGGACGTCTACTACGGGGTGAACACCCGCAACGACGACGTCGTCTACATCCGCTACACCAACGGCAAGGTCGGGTGCCTCCGGCCGGGCAACGCCGGGCTCGTCTGGGACCTGCGTGCTCTCGGTGTGCCGAACGGAATCCGTATCGACTCCTCGCCGGTCTGCTTCCCGTAGCGGAAGTGGACGACGGCCGGCCGTGACCCTCGACCGGGTGCGCACGACCGCATGGCGCACTCGAAGGCAACCGGTCGGCCGTCAACACACGTGATCGGAGGACCTGTGCCGCGGACATGTCCGCGGCACATCGCGTCACTTGTTGCGCGGATAGGTTTTCTGCACTTCGCCTTTCAGGTTGGCTTCCAGGTAGGCGCCGCCGTAATCGTCGGCCAGGTAGGCCCTCATCGTCGCGGTTCCGTCGATGATGTCGGTGCTCACGATCAGGTAACGCATGGTCGGTTGGGGGACGCCCAGTTCGCGGTTCGCCTGCTCGAACAGCGCGGGCACGGCGTCCCAGTTCGCGTCGTTCAGGTCGAGCACGGCCCGGTCGGCGTCGACGCCGTCGGCGCCCTTCCTGGTGGCCTTGCCGGACCGGTACTCGAAGTCGTCGAAGCCGTGCGCGACGGCGGAGGTCGGGGCGACGGCGGTGGCGAATTCCGACCACAGCGTCAGGTCGGACACCTTGGTGCCGCCCATCACCTCGCTCAGGGCGGCGACGGCCTTGCGGGCGCCGGCCGGCGTGAGGAGGTCTTCCCCGGGGGCCACCTCGGTGGTGGTGGTCGGGTCGGGGAGGGCGATGTTCGGCATGGTGGTCGGCACCGTGGACGTGCCCTTGCCGTTGTTCGCCGGGTCGTCGCCGTCGGTCAGGTGGACGACCAGCAGCGTGGCGGCGACGACCAGTGCGACGCCGAGCACCGAGACCACCACGGCTCCCGCCCGCTTGCGCGGCCCGGGGAGCGGGGTCGGGTAGGGCGAGGCGTAACCCGGCGGGCTGCCCATCGGCGTGCCGCCGGCGGGGGTTGGCGTCGGGGTCGGGCCGGACTGCCGGTGGGGGTGCTCCGGGACCGGGAACCCGCCGGGGGTGGCCGGGCCCGGCGAGCCGCCGGCCGGGCCGGGGAAGCCGGTCGGGGTGGCGGGTCCGGGGAACGGGGCGGCGGCGCGTTCGGCGGCGGCCAGCAGTTGGTCCAGGACCTCGCCGGTCGGGCGTTCGGCCGGGTCGTTGCGGAGGGCGGCGTTCAGCGCCGGGGCGAGGGCTCCCGCGCGGCGCGGTGGCGGGACCGGCTCGGTCATCACGGCGGCGAGGGTGGCCATCGTGGTGGCCCGGCGCATCGGGTGGTGGCCCTCGACGGCCACGTACAGCAGCATGGCCAGGGACCAGAGGTCGGACGCGGTGTGCGTCTCGTCGCCGCGCAGCCGTTCCGGGGCGATGTACTCCGGCGACCCGATCACGTCGCCGGTCGCGGTGAGCTGGGTCGAGCCCTGGAGGGCGGCGATGCCGAAGTCCGTGAGCACGGCGCTGCCGTCGGTCCGCAGCAGCACGTTGCCCGGTTTGACGTCGCGGTGCATCACGCCCGCCGAGTGGGCCGAGCGCAGCGCCGCGAGCACGTCCCGGCCGACCCTGGCCGCCTCGGCGGGGCTCAGCACGCCCTTGGCCAGCCGCGCGTCCAGGGACGTGCCGCGGACCAGCTCCATGACGATCCACGGGTACGGCGAGTCCGGCGAGTCGATGATCTGGTAGATCGACACGACGTTCGGGTGCTGCAGCCGGGCCAGCGCGCGGGACTCGCGCAGGACGCGTTCCCGCAGCTGGGCGGCCATCGCGGGGTTGCCGTCGAGCTGGTCGGCGTCGGCGGGGCGGACCTCCTTGATCGCCACCTCGCGCTGCAGCCCCAGGTCGAGGGCGCGCCAGACCGTACCCATCCCACCGCTGCCCAGCCGCTCCAGCAGCTCGAACCGACCGTCGACGATCCGGCCGGGGTGCTCTCGCTCAGACACCGCGCAACGCTAGCAACCCGCAGCACCCGATCGGGTGACCGGCCGCACCTCGGGGCGGGCGACGCCGCGCGCGAATCCTCCTGTGCCGGGCGCGTGCGGTAAATCCGCCGAATGAGTTGTTCGCGCCGATAGGCCGATCGTGAATTGGCGAGTTGTCGCCAATCGGTTGCCTTGACCCCCCGGAAAACGCGTCATTAGCTTGATCCCCGACGAATGGATCCCGTCGTCGTCGGCGCAGCGCGCGCTCAATCGGGTGGAGGTCTCCATGGTGGGTTCGTCCAGGCGCGGTCCGAGACGGTGGTCCACCGCCGCGGTCGTGGTGGCCTTGCTCGGGTCGCTCGTGGCGTTGGCCGCGCCGGCCCAGGCGCACCCCGGTCACGGCGAGGAGACGTTCAAGGCCCTCGTCTTCGGCAAGACCGCCGGCTTCCACCACCCGTCGATCGAGACGGGCGTCGCCGCGATCCGCCGACTCGCGGACGAGCACGGCTTCACCGTGGACGCCACCGACGACGCCGCCGCGTTCACCGACGCCAACCTCGCCCAGTACGAGGTCGTGGTGTTCCTCTCCACCACCGGCGACGTCCTCGACGCCGCCCAGCAGGCCGCCTTCGAGCGCTACATCCGCGCCGGCGGGGGGTACGCGGGCGTGCACGCCGCCAGCGACACCGAGTACGACTGGCCCTGGTACGGCGACCTGGTGGGCGCCTACTTCTCCGGCCACCCCCAGCCGCAGGACGCGACGGTGAAGGTGACCGACCCGGCGCACCCGTCCACCGCCGGCCTGCCGCAGACGTGGCGGCGGTTCGACGAGTGGTACAACTACCGCACCGACCCGTCCGCCGACGTGCACGTGCTGGCCGAGCTGGACGAGACCAGCTACACCGGCGGCACGATGGGGTCGAGCCACCCGATCGCCTGGTGCCAGGACTACGACGGCGGCCGGTCCTGGTACACCGGCCTGGGCCACACCGACGAGTCCTACGCCGAGCCGGCGTTCCTGGACCACCTGCTCAAGGGCATCCAGACGGCGGCCGGCGTGCTGGACGCCGACTGCTCGGCCACCCGCACCGACGCCTACGAGAAGGTCACGCTCGACGACACCACCGCCAACCCGATGGAGCTGGCGATCGCCGAGGACGGCCGCGTGTTCTACATCGACCGCAACGGCGCGGTGCGCGTCGTCCGGCGCGACGGCTCGGTCGTCACCGCCGGCACGCTGAACGTCTACACCGGACAGGAGTTCGGCCTCCTCGGCATCGCGCTCGACCCGGCCTTCGCCGCCAACAACCACCTCTACCTCTACTACTCGCCCGCCGGCGCCGAGGCCGTCGACCGGGTCTCCCGCTTCACGCTCCAGGGCGACACGATCGTGGCCGGCAGCGAGAAGGTCCTGCTGACCGTCGCGACCCAGCGCGAGCAGTGCTGCCACGCCGGCGGCGCGCTGGAGTTCGACAACGACGGCAACCTCTACATCACCACCGGCGACAACACCAACCCGTTCAACTCCGACGGCTACTCGCCGCTGGACGAGCGGGCCGGCCGGTCGGCGTGGGACGCGCAGCGCTCCGCCGCCAACAGCGCCAACCTCAACGGCAAGATCCTGCGCATCACCCCGCAGGCGGACGGCACCTACACCGTCCCGGCGGGCAACATGTTCCCGCCCGGCACGCCCAAGACCCGGCCCGAGATCTACGCCATGGGCTTCCGCAACCCGTTCCGCATCGGGCTGGACCCGCTGACCAACAAGCTCCAGGTCGCCGACTACGGCCCCGACGCGGGCCAGAGCGACCCGCGGCGCGGGCCGGACGGCCGCGTGGAGTGGAACGTCGTGGACCGGCCCGGGTTCTACGGCTGGCCCTACTGCGTCGGCGACAACACCCCGTACGTCGACTACGACTTCGCCACCGGCGCGTCCGGCGCGCAGTTCGACTGCGCCCACCCGGTGAACGACTCCCCGAACAACACCGGCATCACCGAGCTGCCCGCCGCGATCGGCACGAAGATCTGGCAGGGCAAGACCAGCACGGGCAACCCCGAGATCGGCGGCAGCGGCGCGCCGATGGCGGGCGGCACCTACCGGTTCGACCCGGACCTGGCGTCCGAGCACAAGTGGCCCGCCTACTGGGACGGCAAGGCGATCTGGGGCGACTGGAACGACAACCGGCTGTTCTCGTTGCAGCTCGACGAGTCCGGCTCGACCGTCGTGGACATCAGCCGGATGCTGCCGGGCATGGCGTTCAACCGGCCGCACGCCATGCAGTTCGGCCCCGACGGCTCGCTGTACCTGATCGAGTGGGGTTCCGGCTTCGGCGGCAACAACGCCGACAGCGGCGTCTACCGCATCGACTACGTGCGCGGCGACCGGGCCCCGGTCGCCGCGGCGAAGGCGGACAAGACCTCCGGGCACGCGCCGCTCACCGTGCGGTTCGACTCGGCCGGGTCACGCGACCCCGACGGCGACCCGCTGACGTTCGCCTGGGACTTCGACGGCGACGGCGCCACGGACAGCACCGAGCCCGCGCCGAGCCACACCTACACCGCGAACGGCGACTACACCGCCCGGCTCACCGTCACCGACCAGGGCGGCAGGTCCGCGGTCGCCAACGTGACCATCGTCGTGGGCAACACCCCGCCCGTGGTCACGCTGACCGCGCCGGTCGACGGCGGCTTCTTCGACTTCGGCGACCAGGTCGCCTACCGCGTCACGGTCACCGACGCCGAGGACGGCACGATCGACTGCCAGGACGTCGTCGTGCAGCCCGCCCTGGGCCACGACGAGCACTCCCACGGCTACGAGCAGTACCGCGGCTGCGAGGGCCTGGCGCTGATGTCGGGCGACGAGGGCCACGTCGGGGCGAACATCTTCGGCGTCCTCACCGCCAAGTACACCGACAAGGGCGGCGACGGCGCGTCCCGGCTGACCGGCGAGGCGATCGTCGTGCTCCAGCCCAAGCACAAGGAGGCCGAGTTCCACACCGCGACCGGTCGCACCGCGGACGGCATCGGCGACGACGCGGACGGCGTGCAGCAGGAGGACACCACCGACGTCGGCGGCGGCCGGAACATCGGCTTCATCACCGACGGCGACTGGTTCTCGCTGCGCCCCGCCACGCTCCAGGGCATCGACCAGGTCCGGTTCCGGGTGGCGGCGGCGTCCGAGGGCGGGCGGCTGGAGGTGCGCGTCGGCGCGCCGGACGGCCCCCTCGCGGGCACGGCGACGTTCGCCGGCACCGGCGGCTGGCAGACCTGGACGACCGTCACCGCCGACCTCGCCGACGACGTGCCGGCCGGGTCCGAGCTGTACTTCGTCACCCGCAGGCCGCAGGGCAGCGCGACGACCGGCTACCTGGTCAACGTGAACTGGCTGGAGTTCGTCGGCCGGGGCGTGACGCACAACCAGCGGCCCGCGGTCGAGGTCTCGGCCACCACGACGTCGGGCACCGCGCCCCTGGAGGTGGACTTCACCGCGTCGGCCACCGACCCCGACGGCGACACCCCGATCACCTACACCTGGGTGTTCGGCGACGGCGGCACGGCCACCGGCGCGTCGGTCGGCCACACCTACACCGCCGCGGGCGCCTTCACCGCCAAGGTCACCGCGACCGACGCGCGCGGCGCGAGCGCGACGAAGACCGTCCCGATCACCGTCCGCGCGCCCGACGTGACGTGCTTCTCCGGCCGGTCGGACGACTTCCCGGGCACCGCGCTCGACCGGAACCGGTGGACCACCGTGGTGCGGGAGAACCAGCAGCTCGCGGTGCGCGACGGCCACCTGGTGCTCCCGACCGCGCCGTCCGACATCTACGGCACCACCAACACCACGCCGAACATCGTCCTCCAGGACCTGCCGTCCGGGCCGTTCCAGGCCACGGCCAAGCTGCGCGTCCCCGTGCGGCGCGCCTACCAGCAGGCCGGCCTGGTGATCTACGGCGACGACGACAACTACGCCAAGATGGTGCTCGAAGGCCGTTCGGACACCGACGACGCGGCGAGCCGGATCTTCCAGTTCATCCGCGAGGAGGCCGGGCAGCCCAACGAGGTGGGCGAGTCCAACACCGCGCCGCTGGGCGCGGACTACCCCGACACCGTGTGGGTGCGGTTCACCAGCGACGGGCAGAACCTGACCGCCTCCTACAGCGCGGACGGGCAGGCGTTCACCACGATGCCGCAGACCAAGGCGCTGGCGGGCATGGCGAACCCGAAGGTCGGCCTGATCTCGCTCGTGGGCGGTGGCGGCGACCGCCCGGTGGTGGACGCCGAGTTCGACTGGTTCACCCTCACGCCGGACGACACCGCGCCGGTCGAGCCGGACGACGACTTCTCCGGCACGGCGCTGGACGGCTGCCGCTGGAACGCCGTCGTGCGGCCCGACCCGAGCGGCTACGGCGTGGGCGACGGCAGCCTGCGCATCGACACCAGCGACGGCGACATCTACGGCACCGCGGACGACAACCCGGCCAACTTCATCCTCCAGCACGCGCCCGAGGGCGACTGGGTGATCGAGACGGAGGTGGACGCGTCGGCGTTGGACGAGCGCTTCCAGCAGGCCGGGCTGATCGCCTACGCGGACGACGCCAACTACATCAAGCTCGACCACATCGTCACCAACGAGCCGGGCGCGCCCGTGCAGCGCGGGGTGGAGCTGCGGTCGGAGAGCGGCGACGTGGTGGGGCAGCCGCAGCCGGGCGTCGGCGGGCTCTCCGGGGGCGTGTGGCACCTGCGGCTGGCCAAGTCCGGCACCACCTACACCGGCTCCTACAGCGCCGACGGCCGGGTCTGGACGTCGCTCGAACCGGTGGTCAACGCGAACCTGACCGGGGCGCGGATCGGCCTGTTCGCCCTCGGCGGCGGGCAGACCGCGACCAAGCCCGCCCGGTTCAGCCACTTCCGGGTGTCCACCGACCGGACTGCTCCGGTGCTGTCGGTCGTCACGGACCCGGCGTCGCCGGGCGCGGGCGGGTGGTGGACGGGTCCGGTCACGGTGACCGCCTCGGCGACCGACGACGGCTCCGGGCCGGTGCGCGTCGAGTACCGGGTGGGCGCGGGCGAGTGGGCCGAGTACACGGCTCCGCTGTCGTTCGCGGACGACGGTGAGCGGGTGGTCGCGTTCCGCGCGACCGATGCCGCCGGCAACGCCTCCGCGGAGAAGACGGCGACCGTGCGGGTCGACCGCACCGCGCCGCGGCTCACCGTGAAGGCGGACAACGCCCCCGGTCCGACGGGGTGGTGGACGACGCGGGCGCTGGTGTCGGCGACGGCCGCCGACGACACGTCCGGCGGCGTGGTGCTGGAGCAGCGGCTCGACGGCGGCCCGTGGACGCCCTACACCGGCGTCGTGTCCGTGGGCGAGGGCGTCCACCGGGTGGCCGTGCGGGCGACCGACGCGGCGGGCAACACCTCCGCCGAGCAGTCGGTGGCGGTGCAGGTGGACACCGCGCCGCCGGTCACGAAGGCCAAGCGCGGCTCGTCCGCGTCCCGCGTCCGGCTCACCGCCACGGACGCCACGTCGGGCGTGGCCCGCACCGAGTACCGCGTGTCCGGCGGCGCCTGGCAGACCTACCGGGGCGGCGACGTCCACGTCCGCCCCAACGGCAAGGAGTACCTGGAGTACCGCTCGATCGACGTGGCGGGCAACGTCGAGGCGGTCGGCCGGTACACGCCCCGGCCGGGCCGCGACGACGACTCCTGGCAGCCCTTCTAGGTCGGTGGACGCGACAGGAGCCGTGCGGGGGAGTTCCCCCGCACGGCTCCTGTCGTGGTGACGTGCTCAGCCGACGGTGATCGTGCCGTCCGCGCCCCTCGTGCAGGCGACCGCCCGGGCCGTCGTCGTGGCGGCGCCGGCGAGGCAGCGGCCGAGGACGGTGTGGCCCGCGGCGTTCGGGTGCCAGGACTCCTGGCACGTCTGGAAGTAGCTCACGCAGGTGTTGGCGATGCGCTGGACGTCGATCTTGTCCTTGCCGGACAGGCTGGTGACGAACGTGCCGGTCGGCCCGTCCTGGAGCCGGATCGGGGTGGCCAGGGCGTTGGCCGGGCTGCCGTCCTGCTCGCACAGCCGGGCGCCGTCGAACGCGCGTTGCACGTTGAGCAGGACCAGGTCGGCGTGGGGGAACTCGGCGGACAGCGCGGCGTGCGCGCCCTGCACCACGGTGCCCAGCCGGGAGGAGAAGACGTGGCCCGGGGCGAGGCTCGCGCGGTGCACGGGGCAGCCCGCGGCGTAGCGCTCGGCGCCGAGGTCGCGGAACTTGTCGCGGGTGTCGGTGCGCCCGTCCTCCTCGTGGTAGCGGGGGGCGAGGTCGAGCGGCAGGGGGTTGGTGTAGTCCTGGAAGACGATCCGGTGCCGGCCGTCGGCGTCGACCTGGGCCAGGGTGGTGAGCAGGGAGCGCAGGGCCGCGGTGGTCTCGGCGGTCGCGGCCGCGATCTCGGCCTCCGTGGCGAGGTCGGACACCGCGCACGGCTCCTGCGGCACCGGGCCGCCGAGGTAGGCCCAGAACTCCCACCAGCCGGTCCAGGCGTCGGCGATGAAGCGGTTCGCGCACAGCGTGGCCACGTCGCCGAAGGTGAACGAGCTGTTGTTCGAGCCCAGGCCGACCAGGACGAGGTCGATGTCGTGGGTGGCGGCCACCGCGCGGAGCTGGTCCAGCTGGGAGGCGACGGCACGGCCCTTGGCCCGGCTGCCCGAGGGGCTCACCACGTCGTGCGGCTGCCCGCCCGAGCAGGCGAGGTTGAACCGGGCCTGGATGCCGGGCAGGGCCGCCTGGTGCAGGGACGCGTTGGCGGAGCGGTGGCAGAAGAAGGCGTTGGTGTTCGGCGCGGACCAGCCCGGGAAGCCCTGGGCCACGCCGTTGACGTCGGTCACCGGCTGGTAGGAGCCCGCGCCCTCGCCGCTGACGAAGCTGTCGCCGATCGCGACGGCGGCGGTGGGCAGCGCGGCGGCCGCGGGCAGCGCGGCGGCGGGCGCGGGTTGCGCGGCGGCGGTGCCGGACCAGGCGAGGGTGACGGCGAGCGCCGTCGCCAGCGCCGGGCGTCGTAGCAGGGACATGACGACCTCCTCGTTGACGGCCGATCTGACGTGAAATTGGTTCACGTCGGTCTGTCGGCGGTCAAGGCCGAAGGAACGCGCCGGGACGCCGTTGACGAGCGGTCCCGCGTCGGCACGGAGTGCGTCACACGATCGGGGCGTCACACGTTCGTGGTAACACCATTCGGGGATGCCCAAGGTCCGCCCGGCGTCGGAGGATGGAACGCCTTCACCCTGCTTTCCTGGTTCACGACTCGAACGGACCTGCCCAGGGGGTAATGATGACGGCGGAACGCGTGGTCGTTTCCATCGAGGACGAGGGCGCGGCGCGCACCGGGGAGGGGCACGTCGCCGCGGGTTGGCTGGTCGAACCGGACCGGGTCGTGGTGCCCGACCCGCCGCCCGGCCTGCTGGACGGCAGCCTGGAGGTCGCGGTCGTGCTCGCCGGGGGCGGGAGCCCGGTCGAGCGCATCGCGCCCGCCGGGGTGAACGCCGTGCGGGTCGCGGGCGCGGAGTTCGCCGTGCTCGACCTCGCCTCGGCCTCGCGGCACGCGCCGAACGCGGTGATGCCCGAGCCGGTCGTGCTGGAGGCGGCGATCGCCGCCCACGGCGGTGACGTGCGCGCGGCGTTCGAGGCCGCGGGTACCGGCGGACCGGTGCGGCCGGGCGACCGGGCGTGCGCGAAGCACAACATCGTGAACTGCGCTCGATGCCCGTGACCCGGAGCGCGGTGAAGTCGGTCGCCGCGGACGTCGTGCTCGCGTTGGTGGCGGGGGCGATGGACGTGGTGCTCTACTCGCACGTCCCGCTGCGGCCGGAGGAACCGCGGTTCTGGTTCACCCTGGGCTACCTGGGGTTGATGTTCGTCGTGCTCCTGGCGCGCCGGTGGCGCCCGATGGCGGTGTTCGTCGTGGTGCTGGCGCTGGCCGCGCTCGCCGCGCCCGTCAGCGGCTTCGACTTCCGCCCCGAGATCGTCGTCTACCTCGCGCTGTTCACGGTCGCCGAGCGGTGCCGGGTGCGGGTGGCGGGCGTGGCGCTGGCCGCCGCCCTGCTCTACGCGCTGCACACCTCCACCCCGGACTTCGACCTGTCCCGGCCGGAGGAGTTCGTGGTCGACGTCGCGGCCGCCGCGTACCTGACGCTGCTGCCCCTGTCGGTGTGGGCGACCGGGCGGTGGGTCCGGACCAGCCGCGAGCACGCCCGGCTGCTGGCGGCCGGCCGGCGGATGGAGGCGCGGCAGGCGGTCGCCGAGGAGCGCGGCCGGATCGCGCGCGAGCTGCACGACGTGGTGTCGCACGCGGTCACCGTGATCGTGCTCCAGGCGGCGGGCGGGCGGCGCGTCCTCGACCACGACACCGCCCGCGCCGCGCGGGCGTTCGACACGATCCAGCGCCTGGGCGAGAACGCGATGGGGGAGCTGCGCCGGATGCTGGAGGTGCTGCGCGCCGACGGGGACGCGGCCGAGCCGCAGCCCGGGGCCGACGACGTCCCGGCCCTGCTGGAGTCGTTCCGGGCCGCCGGACCGCGCGTCGGGCTGCGCGTGGTGGGCGACCGGCGGCCGGTCGCGGCCGCCGTGGACCTCGCCGTGTACCGGGTGGTGCAGGAGGCCCTGACCAACGTCACCAAGCACGCGGGCGCCGGCGCGACCGCGGAGGTGCTGCTGACCTGGACCGCCGACCACGTCCGGATCGAGGTGTCCGACGACGGCGGCCGCGGCCCCGCCCACCACCGTGCGCTGTCCACCGGGCACGGGCTGTCCGGCCTGCGGGAACGGCTCGCCGCGCTGGGCGGCAGCCTGACCACCGACCGGACGCCCGGCGGCGGGTTCCGGCTCGTCGCCGTCCTGCCGCTCGCGGACTCCGTCGAGCCGGTGGAGCTGTCGGGGTCGGCACGGAGACCCGCCGGTCACGCCTGAACCACCGGTCACGCCGGCACCGCCGACCGCGCCCGCACCGCCGGCCGTGCCCGCACCGCCCGAACCGCCCGCCGCGCGAACCGCGGATCGCACTGAACCGCCCGCCGCCCCCGAACCGCCTGCGGATCGCACTGAACCGCAGGCCGCGCGTGAACCGCAGGCCGCGCGTGAACCGACCGCCGCGCCTGAACTCCGCGCCGCCCTTGAACCCCGGGCTGCCCGTGAACCGCGCGCCGCGCCCGAACCCGGGCCGGGCCGGAACCGCGGGTCAGCGCGGCTGGTGGGCGGACGCGGCCCGGAGGAGGCGCAGCTGCCCGATCTCGGTCACGTTCTTCATCAGTTCGGCGTTCACCCACGCCACCATGTGCCCGACCGTGCGGTCCGGCCACGGGAAGGTGGACGGCGCGGACAGGTCCAGGGCCGGCAGCAGCCCGACCCACTCGTCCCGCAGCCCGCGCAGCCAGTCCACCACCCGGTCCGGACCGGGCCAGGTGACCTCCGCGCGGTCGCGCGGCGGGCGTGCCAGCGCGTGGTCGATCGCGACCGACCACCACCAGCCCAGGTGCCAGGACACCCAGGCGACGGTGGGCACGGGCACCGGGTCCGGTTCGGTCTCGGCCCAGTCCGGCACCCCGTCCCGGATCGTCCACACGAGACCAGCCGGTTCCCACAGGTGGTCCTCGGGCGTCAGCCGTTCCAGGTGGAAGTCGAACAGCGACCAGGTCAGGTCGAACTGCCAGCGGAGCAAATCGTGAGCGGGCATGCGGTGATTGTGCACGGCGGGATCCATGACGGATGTCATGGCGTGGTCGTGACGGGTGGAACCCGGACCGGCCCGCGTCGGAGCGCACGCTCGTCCCATGACACACGCAACAGCCGTTCGCGCCGGAGCCGCACTGGCGATGCGCGACCTGCACAAGGCGTTCGGCGAGGTCCGGGCGGTGGACGGGATCGACCTCACGGTGTCGCCCGGCGAGGTCGTCGCGCTGCTCGGGCCCAACGGCGCGGGCAAGTCCACGACGGTCGACCTGCTGCTCGGTCTGTCCACGCCGGACCGCGGCGAGATCGGCGTGTTCGGCCGCACGCCGCGCCGGGCCGTGGCGGACGGCGTGGTCGGCGCGATGCTCCAGAGCGGCGCGCTGCCGGACGACGCCACGGTCGCCGAGACCGTGAGCCTGATCGCCGCGCTGCACCGCGACCCGCTGCCCGTGGCCGAGGTGCTCGACCGGGCCGGTGTCGCCGACCTGGCCGACCGCCGCTGCACCAGGCTGTCGGGCGGGGAGAAGCAGCGGGTCCGGTTCGCGCTCGCGCTGGTGAGCGACCCGGACCTGCTGGTGCTCGACGAGCCGACCGTGGCGATGGACGTGGAGACCCGCCGCCGGTTCTGGCGGTCGATGCGCGACTACACCTCCTCCGGGCGGACCGTGCTGTTCGCCACGCACTACCTGGAGGAGGCGCAGGACTTCGCCGACCGGGTGGTGCTGATGCGGTCCGGCCGGGTCGTCGCCGACGGTTCCGTCGCGCGGGTGCGCGCCGCCGTGTCCGGCCGCACGATCCGCGCCGTGACGCCGGGCGCGCGGCAGGCGGAGCTGGCCCGGCTCCCGGGCGTGCGCTCCGCCGAGCTGCGTGCCGACCGCGCCGTGCTGACCTGCGCGGACTCCGACGCGGCGCTGCGCGCGCTGCTGGCCGCCCACCCGGCGGCCCACGACATCGAGATCACGGCCCTCGGCCTGGAGGACGCGTTCCTCGCCCTGACGGGAGACCACCGGTGAACACCCGATTCCTGCTGCTGGAGCTGGTCCGCGCGGTCCGCAACGCCCGGTACCTCATCTTCACCGTGGCGCTGCCCGCGGTCATGCTGCTGCTGTTCGTCAACCTCTACGGCGGCAAGGGGGAGACGTTCCCCAACGGGCTGCCGGTGGTGACGTCGCTGATGATGAACATGGCCCTGTTCGGCGTGATGTCGGGGCCGCTGGCCACCGGCGCGCGGATCGCGGTGGAGCGCGGGTCCGGCTGGCAGCGGCAGTTGCGGCTGACGCCGCTGTCCGCAGCCGGGTACGTGCTGACCAAGGGGGTGCTCGGGATGCTGGTCGCGCTGCCCGCCGTGCTGCTGGTCAGCCTGGTCGGCGCGGTGGTCGAGGGCGTCCGGCTGGAGCCGGGGCAGTGGGCCGCGGTGCTGCTCGCGCTGTGGTTGGCGGCCGTCCCGTTCGTGCTGATCGGGATCGTGATCGGGCTGGTGGCCGAGCCGGACGGGATGCAGGCCGTCACCACGGCGGCGACGATGCTGTTCGGCCTGCTCGGCGGGATCTGGATCCCGGCCGACGTGGCGCCGGGGTGGCTGCGCGCGGTGATGGAGGCGCTGCCGACCTACTGGGTGAAGCAACTCGCCCAGGCCCCGCTCGTGCCGGGCGCCGAGGTGGGGCACGCGCTGCTGGTGGTCGGCGCGTGGGTGCTGGTGCCGGCGTTCGTGGCCGCCCGGCGCTTCCGGGCCGGGCGGGTGTAGTGCCGCGTCCCACGATCTCGACCGGACCGCGGGCCCGGAGGGGCGGGTCGGTGGTGGAGCCGCCCCACCACGCCGGTCGTCGGGCCGCCGATCCGGGATCCGGCGTTAGTTTGGCGACATGCGCGACGCGGTGAAGTGGCTGCTGTTCGGCTCGGTGTTCGTGCTGATCTTCGTGCCGCGGGCGGTGTACGAGACCGCGGTGGGCGACGGCTCCACGCCGCGGAAGGTGCTGGGGATCTCCCTGTTGACCGCCTACTCCGTCGGGTGGCTGCTCCTGCCGCTGCTGTGGCGGCTGGAGCACCGGGACGACCGCCGGACCGCCGCCTGCCTGGCGCTGACGGCGCTCGGCCTGGTCACGGTCGCGGTGCTGGGGCTCGACGCGGCCACCCTGATGATCTACGTGATGGCGACGACGGCGATGGCCCTGCCCACCCGGCGGGCCGTCGTCGTCAACGGCGCGGTGCTGGTGGGCCTGGCCGTCGCGATGGCGGTGACCGGGGACCTGCCCGACGACGTCGACCAGCTCGGGACGGTGTTCTCGGTGACGCTCGGCATGGGCGCGATGGGCCGGGCGCTGCGGGCCAACCGGGAGCTGCGGCGGGCGCAGGAGGAGATCGCCGCGCTGGCCGTGGTCGAGGAGCGCAACCGGCTGGCGCGCGACCTGCACGACGTCCTCGGGCACAGCCTCACCACCATCACGCTCAAGGCGGGGCTCGCCCGGCGGCTGCTGGAGCGCGACGACCCGGGCCGTGCGCGCGAGGAGGTCCGCGACATCGAGACCCTGACCCGGCAGGCGCTCGGCGACGTGCGGGCGACCGTGTCCGGGTACCGGGAGGTGTCCTTGTCGGCGGAGCTGGTGGGCGCGCGTGCCGCGTTGCGCGCGGCGGGCATCGAGGCGGACCTGCCGCACGCGGTGGACAACGTGCACCCGGACCTGCAACGGGTGTTCGGGCACGTGCTGCGGGAAGGGGTGACGAACGTGCTGCGGCACTCGGCGGCCACCCGGTGCGAGGTGCGGTTGGGCGACACCTGGCTGGAGGTGCGCGACAACGGCCGCGGCCGCGGCACGGGCGTGCCCGGCACGGGGTTGGCGGGCCTGGCCGACCGGCTCGCGGAGGTCGGTGGCACGGTGGAGGCCGGACCGGCTGCGGGTGGCGGGTACCGGCTGCGGGCGGAGGTCGCGTGATCAGGGTGCTGTTGGCCGACGACCAGGCGTTGGTGCGCGGCGCGTTCGCCGCCATGCTGGGGCTGGAGCCGGACATCGAGGTGGTGGCGCAGGTCAGCGCGGGCGACGAGGTGGTGCCCGCGGCACGCCGGACCGCGCCGGACGTGGCGCTGCTGGACGTGCAGATGCCCGGCCTGGACGGGCTGTCGGCGGCCGCGGAGCTGCACGCCGCCCTGCCGTCGTGCCGGGTGATCGTGTGCACCACGTTCGGCAGGCCCGGCTACCTGGCGCGGGCGATGGCGGCCGGCGCGGTCGGGTTCGTGGTCAAGGACGCGCCGCCGGAGCACCTGGTCGACGCGGTGCGGCGGGCCCACGCCGGGCTGCGGGTGGTCGACCCGGTGCTGGCGGCGGAGTCGTTGGCCCACGGGCGCAGCCCGTTGACCGAGCGCGAGCGCGACGTGCTGGCGTGCGCGCGGGACGGCGGCACGGTGGCCGACCTGGCCAAGGCGCTGCACCTGTCGGAGGGGACGGTCCGCAACCACCTGTCCGCCGCCATCGGCAAGACCGGCGCGCGCACGCGGGCCGAGGCGGTCCGGGTGGCCGAGGAGAACGGCTGGCTGTGACGACCGGTCAGGCGCAGGGCTCGGCCGGGCTGCCCAGCGCCGCCGCGGGCGTGCCGGTGGCGAGGCCGGTCAGCGTGATCGGCACGCGCACGCAGTTGTCGCCCTCGTCCAGCTCCCGCAGCCGATTGCCGGGATCGATCCGGGTGACGAGCGCGTACGTGCCGTCCGCCAGCCCGCCGACCTCGATCATCTGGTCGGGTAGCGCCCACCAGTACTCGTCCGCCCAGCCCCGGGAGATGCCGTTGCGGAACGCGTCGACGCCCGGCGGCGAGTCGGGTTCCGGGTCCAGGCAGCGGGGCGCGGGGTAGGTCTGCGGCGCGTTGCCCTTCCGGTCCCACCAGGCCAGTTCGGTGTCGGCCATGCAGAAGCCGTTCTTCTTGCCGACGGCGGCGGGGCCGGTCCCGGTCGGCCGCCCGGCGGCGTCCACGGCCCACAGCTCGGACACGGAGAAGTCCTCGAAGTGGTAGTGGGCGTGGATCGGGTGGTAGCGCATCGAGCCGACGGACGGGACGTCGGTGAACGTCCCGTCCGAGCGGTGGACGCGCTGGGCCCCGGGCACCTCGTCCGGCCGCTCGCCGGCGGGCGTGCGGTAGCGGACGTCCACCGGGCCGTCGCCGGTGTTGGCCATCGCCTGGCCGAACCGCAGGCACAGCCGCGCGTCCCGCTCCTCGACCTCGCTGCGGAAGCACGACGAGCCGGGCTCGGCCGAGTCGCCGAAGAACGGCGGCGGCGTGTCGAACGTCGCGAACCGCTGCGGCAGCGCCTCCAGGTCGGGCAGCAGGTCGCGCGGCACGGGTTCGACCCGCGAGTCCTCGTTCTCCACCAGGCCCTCGTACCGGACGGTGGCGGACGCCAACCCGGGCACGAACGGGTTCTGGAAGACGTAGACGGTGTAGTGCGCGGTGGTCTTCGGCAGCCACACCGAGCGGGACGTGCCGATCTGCGCGTCGGCGAGCGCGACCCGGCGGCCGGCCCGGTAGACGGCGAAGCCCAGGCTGTCGTCGGGGGTCGCGCCGACCGTGCGGATCGCCAGCTCGACCCCGCCGGGCCGGTCCCGCAGCCGCGCGGGCAGCCGCACCGCCACCTCGGCCCGGTCGCACCCCGCGGCCCGGCACTCGGGCACGTCCCGCACCCGCGGGTCGTCCCGGTCCACCCGGCCGTGCCAGGTCGCCGACCGGTCCGAGTCGACCACCACGCCGGGCCCGCGCGCGACCGCGGGAGCCGCGGCGGTCAGGAGCAGGACCACCACCGGCACGACCACACCCCTCATACCGGCCAGCGTCCGCCGGGTCGGCGCGGCTGTCAGCCCCGGTTCCCCGATCGGGTGTGCCCCGACCGGGGCGGACCGGTTCCCCCACCCCGGTGCCGGGGCGGCAGGCGGCCCGGTCGACGCCCGCCGTCACCGCGCGTCGAGGTACGGGCGGAGCAGGCGGTCGAGCAGGTCCGGCACCGCCTCCACCCCGTCGGCCTCGATGTTCTGGGCCGCGCGGAGGACGGCCGCGTTGATCGGCTCGGCCATGCGCCCGGGATCGGGCTCGCCGAGCAGGCGCAGGGACCGTGCCCGAAAGGGCCGTGCCGGTTCCGGGAATGTGTGGCCGCGTCGACCGGAATTCGCCGAAGGGTTCCGGGAATGTCTGCATTCGGGAGCGGAAATCCGCCGGGGCCCATGGTCCGATCGGCGCACGCGTCCGGTCGGCCGAACGGATGCGGAAAACGGTCGACGTGACCGGCGGTAGTGTGCGCACACCGTCGACATGAGGGGGGAGCATGGCCGAGGAATCCTCTGGTTCCCGGGGCGGTTTGGGCGACAAGGTGCTCAAGTGGATAGCCATCGTCGCCGACGTCGCGGCGGTGGCGGCCGTCCTCACCGGGTCGACAGCGGCCGTCATCGGTATTTCCGGGGCGGTCGCCGTGCTCGCCGGGTTGCTGTACCTGGGCACGCTGGCGGGCTCGCTGCCCCGGTTCCGGGTGGCGGTGGCGATCGTGGGCATCATCGCGGGGACCGCCGCGCTGGCCGTGGTGGTGGACCGCGGTCTTGCGAGGGACGGCCGGGGCGTCGCCACCGGAACCCCGGCGCCGACCGCGCCGACCTCGGCGGACGGCGATCGGTCGGGGACGTCGGCGTCCGCCGGGGCGACGTCGACCGGAGGGGGAGGCCCGACGTCCACCACCGGGGTCCCGGTCGGCACGGCGTCGAAGCCCTTGAGCGAGGTCGCGCTGGTCGGCCGCGAGTCCTCGTACTACGACCTGGGCTCGTTGAAGGTCAACGGCGCGGAGCACGACAAGGTGATGATCGGCGAGTCGTACCTCTGCGACCCGTATGTCGAAACGTACCAGGTGGACCGCAAGTACCGGACGTTCAGCGCGAAGGTCGGTCTCGGCGACAAGAGCCCTTCGGAGGCCACGGTGACATTCGCGGTGATGGTCGACGACGAGACCAGGGCGTCGGCGACGCTGGGTGTCGGCCGGGTGGAGGAAATACGGGCCGACATCACCGGTGCTTTCCGGATCCGGATATCCATCGAGTCGAGCGCCTGCTACACCACGGTCTACTCGGGCTGGATCGACCCGGTGCTGACGCCGTAGTCGTTCCGGCGGCGTCGAAGACGTGAATTCGCCGTGGACGGTCCCCTCGGGACGTTCCGGGACGGGTTGCCGCCGCCGGCGGCGGGAGCGGCGGTCAGTCCGGGTCGCGTGCCCAGGCCGTGAGGTTGGCGACGATCGCGCCGAGGGCGAGGACGCCCAGCAGGCCACCCGCCACCCAGTGCGCCTGGTCGTTGTCGGCCAGGGCGGCAGCGACCACGCGGCCGCCCTCCAGGTCGTAGCGGACCGTCACGCGGTCGCCGGGGTTCCGGGCCGGCCCGTTCTCCGACAGGGTCGTGACCTGCTCCGTGCCGTCCGGGAGCCGGTACGCGACCTCGACCGAGTAGCTCTTCCCGGACCGCAGGCGCTCCCGCACCACGCCCTCGGCATCGGCCCACGACCGCTGCTCGACCGCCGACCGGATCACGAGCACCAGCCCCGCGAGCGCACCCACCAGCACGAGCCCGGCCACGACCCGACCCGTCCGCGACCTCATCGACTTCGCCACGACGCCTCCTCCACCCACGACATCGCCGCACCGCCTGCGAATGCGACAGTCCCGCCGCGGGACCTCAGGGGGCGGGCGTCGGCTGCGGCCGGCGGGGGAAGGCGCGCCGGTAGTCGCTGGGGGAGACGCCGACCTGCTTGAGGAAGTGGTGGCGCAGGTTGTTCGCCGTGCCGAGACCGCTCAGCTCCGCGATCCGGTCCACGGCGAGGTCGGTCGACTCCAGCAGGGTCTGCGCCCTGGCCACGCGCTGGTTCAGCAGCCACCGCAACGGCGTGGTCCCGGTGGCCGCCTGGAGCCGCCGGTAGAACGTGCGCGGGCTCACGGCGGCACGTCGGGCCAGGTCGTCGATCGTCAGCGGCTGGTCCAGGTGGGCGCGGGCCCAGTCCAGCACCGGCGCCAGGCCGTCGTCGTCCGTGGCGGGCACCGACAGGTCGATCACCTGCGACTGCGCGCCCGGGCGGTGGGTCGGCACCACCAACCGGCGGGCGAGCTGGTTGGCGACGTGCGCGCCGAGGTCGTGGCGGACCAGGTGCAGGCAGAGGTCGAGCGCGGCCGTCATCCCGGCGCTGGTGAGCACGTCGCCGTTGTCCACGTAGAGCACCGAGTCGTCCACGTCGACCTCGGGGTAGCGCTCGGCGAGCCGGCCGGCGTGCATCCAGTGCGCGGTGGCCCGCCGCCCGTCGAGCAGCCCCGCCTCGGCGAGCGCGAACGCGCCGGCGCAGAGCGACACCATCCTGGCCCCGGCGTCGTGCGCCCGGCGCAGGGCGGCGACCAGGTCGGGCGGCACGGGCGCGTCGTCGTAGACGACCTCGTCCGGCACCGAGGCCACGATGACGGTGTCCGCGTCCGCGAGGTCGTCCAGCCCGCGCCCGCCGCGCAGCGCGAACCCGGGGAGGGACGCCTCGGCCTGCTCCCCGGCC
Organism: Actinosynnema sp. NPDC004786; assembly: GCF_053601135.1. Lineage (NCBI taxonomy): Bacteria > Bacillati > Actinomycetota > Actinomycetes > Pseudonocardiales > Pseudonocardiaceae > Actinosynnema > Actinosynnema sp. NPDC004786. The sequence continues at coordinate 77,837 of NZ_JBSGBG010000009.1, forward strand.
CCGCACAGCCACAGGTCGTACCAGGGGTCGGCGAGGTCCGGCTGTGGCAGGCCGAACACGGTGGCGGGGATGCTCAGCTCGTACAGGTCGAGGACGCCGATCGCGTCGGGCACGACCAGTGCGACAGAACCGGCGCTCATGGTCCACATCGTATGGCAGGAATTTGGTGGCACGGGTCATCACCGTCACTGGTCGCGCCGGCCGACGACGGCGAACCTGGTCCCATGAACACCATGAGGACAGACCGCGAGCCGGTCACCGTCATCGGTCTGGGCAACCTCGGGCGCGTGGTGGCCGAGGCGTTCCTGCGCGACGGGCACCCGACGACGGTCTGGAACCGGTCCGCGGCCAGGGCGGAGGCGCTCGCGGCGCGCGGTGCGGCGGTGGCCGGCACGGCGGCCGAGGCGATCGCCGCCGGCGAACTCGTGCTCGTCACCGTGCTCGATCCCCCTGCCGCGCGGGAAGTGCTGAGCGGTGCGGCCGACGCGGTTCGCGGCCGTGCGCTGGTGAACCTGACGTCCGGCACGCCGGACGACGCGCGGGAGGTGGCCGCCTGGGCGCGGGAGCAGGGCGCGGCGTACCTCCACGGGGCCGTCTACGCGGTGCCGGAGACGATCGGCACGGAACAGTCGTCCCTCAACTACAGCGGTTCGGAGGAAGTCCACCAGCGGTGGCGGCACCGGCTGGACCTCCTCGGCAGGGGCACGTTCCTCGGCCCGGAGCCGGGTCTGGCGTCGGGCTACGACGTCGCCGTCCTCGCCGGGATGTACGGCGCGATCGGCGGTTTCCTGCACGCCGCCGCGATGGCCCGCGCCGCCGGGATCGGCGCGACCGAACTCACCCCGAAGCTGGTGTCCTGGCTGACGGACCTGTTCCCGGCGCTGTCCACGTTCGCCCGGGAGATCGACGACAGGGACTACTCCGGCGAGGAGTCCAGCCTGGCGATGAACCAGTCGGGACTGGCCACGATCATCCGGGCGAGCCGGGCGCAGGGCGTGCCCGTCACCACCCTGCTCCCGCTCAAGGAGCTGGTCGACCGGCAGGTCGCCGCCGGCCACGGCGCGGCCAGCCTCGCCCGCGCCGTCGAGTCGCTGGAGGACGGTGGGTGACCACCGTGGACGGTGTCGTGCGGGTGACCGCCGTTGGCGGGGCTGTGGGGGTGACCGCGGTGGCCGGGCCGTGCGGGTGACCATCGCGGCGGGGCCGCGCCGGTGATCACCGCGGCGGGGCTGTGCGGGTGACCACCGTGGACGGTGCCGTGCGGGTGGCCACTGCGGCGGGGGCGTGCGGGTGACCGTCCACATCGGAGTCACCGGGCGCGGCGGCCCGGCGGGTGCGGATCGCGCCGGTCCGCGCCCGCCGGTCACCCGCCGGCGACCGTCGCCGGGGTGATCATGTTCGAGCACGACACGGTGGCGAACTCGCCCTTGGCCGTGTTGTTGGCGACGACGTGGCCGTCCACGGTGATGGTGCACGAGATCGACTCGCCCTGGCCGTTGGCCGCCATGACCTGCGCCACGCCCAGGCCCGGGCCGGCCGGGATGGTCAGCTCCCGCCGCCACGGCAGGTCGACGGCCTCGACCTTCTCGCTGCTGTTCACCCCCTCCGCGGTGAACCTGATCTCCGGCGACTTGCCGCCCGGCCCGGTGACCTCGTAGACGACCACGTGGGTGAGCGGTGCGGAGGGCGGGGCCTCCTCGTCGGTGACGACGCGGACGACCATGCCCCCGGTGACCACCACCGCGGCCAGCGCGACGAGCGGGCCCTTCCGGCGGCGCGGCCCGTTGCCCGGGGAAATCGGTCGACCGCGTTCGCGCGTGCTCGTGGAGGAAGTCATATCCCCTCGCTGTTCTCGTTCGGTCGGCCCGCGCATTGTCGCGGCGACCGTCCCGGTATGGGTGCGCGAAGCCATGCTGGCAGAGGGATATGTGTTTTTACAACACCCCTCCGCGCAGACGTGACGAATCGTCGCCTACGCTCGGGTGGTCGGACTGTCGGGTATTAACTTGGCACAGTAAATAGTTGTCACCCGTCGGGCCTCGGCTCCGCTTCTTCAGGTGCCTTGACCTGGTGTTTTGCTGATTCGGGCGGAAGTGGTCCGGTGTCGTGAATCGCTTCGGCCACGGTGTTTAGTTAGGTGTTGGTCACATCGCCGAACGCCGTTTGGTGCGAGCCAGTTGACGGACCGTTAACGTTTGCGCAATCCCGCCGACATTGCCCGTGGATGTATTGAGGTGCCTTCACGGTGACGACTTCAGCTACTGCCGACGGTGTGCAGGCGGTCGTGCGTGGAGGTTTTCCGATGTGCCGTAACAGGTGCCAGAAGGGAAATCGATGCGCTCTCCACACGTACCACGCTTGTTCTCCCCGGGAAGGAGACGCCGTCGCGGGACACGGGCGATCGCGCTCGGATCCGCGCTGCTGCTCACCGTGGTCGGGGTCCTGCTGAACGCCCCGGCGGCCACCGCGGCCACGTTCACGGTGTCGATGCGGAACCTCCAGTACAACCCGCCGACGCTGAACGTGAGCGTCGGTGACACGGTCCGGTGGTCCAACGACGAGACCAACGGCGTCGTGCACAGCGTCACCGGCGGTCCGCTGTCCGCGGACGTGAACGCCGGGGAGTCCTACTCGTTCACCTTCACCAGCCCGGGCACCGTCAACTACCGCTGCCGCTTCCACCCGGACATGCTCGGCACGGTGGTGGTCGGCGGCACGACACCCACGACCACCACGGGCCCGACCACGACCACCACCACCACCACGACCGCGCCCACGACGACCACCACCACGCAGGCGCCCGCGCCGACGACGACCACCGGCTCGGGCGGGCTGCCGATCGGCGTCGGGCCGATCCCCGTGTCGTTCCACCTCACCGACGCCCAGGGTTCCTGGTACGACACGAACCTCAACCTGTTCGGCACCCGGTCCCTGGCCGTGGCCGAGCTGCCCAGGATCAAGACCGGCGGGCTGCTCCCGGGCCTGCCGCTGGACGGCCTGCCCCTGCTCGGCAACGGGGCGCTGCTCGGCTCGGCCGCGAGCGACCTGCTCAACGGCGACCTGGCGCGGCTGACGCAGCTGGCGTTCAACACCGGCTCGCCGCTGATCTCCAGCCTGGGCGTCGACCCGGCGCAACTGCTCGGGCTCGACAACCTGCGCACCGCGATCGGCAAGGTGCTGCCACCGCTCGACCTGCGGCTGATCAGGGCGAACGCGCTGATCAGCCAGCTGTCCCAGCAGATGGCCGCCCGCCCGGCCAACGCCAAGACCGCGCTGCTGGACCTGCCGGTCGGCGTGGAGCTGATGAAGGTGCTCGCCGACATCCAGAAGTACGTGCAGACGACCACGATCAGCCTGCCGGTGACGGTGAACTTCGACATCTCGGCCCCGGCCGCGGAGTCGGCGCACACCATCACCAACCTGATCTGGCCGGAGAACGCGGCGGGCTTCCCGTTCGACCAGCCCGGCGCGTTCGTGGGCAGCACGACCGCGCAGCTCACCGAACCGGGCCTCTACGCGTTCGTCTGCAAGATCCACCCGTACATGCTCGGCGCGGTGGTCGTGGACGACCCGCTGACCCCCGGCCTGGACTTCGGCAAGAAGCTGAAGGTCAACAGCCGGGCGTTGAACGTCCCGTCCGACGCCGACATCATCGCGCAGCTGGTGCAGAAGTTCTTCAACATCACCTCGCCGAACAACTGGCAGAAGTTCAGCAACACCGAGGCGCGGACCTGGAACCCGACGTTCCCGCCCGCGCCCATCCTGATGCACGACTCCAACGGCAACCCGCAGCTCGTGCCGATCCTCGACGCCTACTTCAAGAGCAAGTTCAACACGCCGAAGACCCTGCCCGCGTTGAACCAGCGCCCCGGCACGCCCGGCGTCGGCGAGGTCTGGATCGACACCCAGATGGAGAAGACGGCGAACAAGACCAAGTCCGGCACCGCGACCAAGGTCGACGTCTCCTCGTGGACGGTGGACCGCAAGGTCGCGCTGCCCGAGATCAACATGAACAACCCGCACAACATGTGGACCGACAAGGAGGAGAAGTACATCTACCAAACCGAGTGGTTCGGCAACAAGCTCGACGTCTTCGAGCGGGCGACGGGCCGGTTCGTGCGGCAGATCGAGGTCGGGCCGGACCCCTCGCACGTGATGACGAGGACCGACACCGACCAGCTCCACGTCGCGCTCAACGGCGGCGCGTCGGTGGTCGAGCTGTCGCCGGGCGCGACGAAGATCGACCGCCGCATCCCGGTGCAGGGTCCGGGCGAGAAGGTCGCGAACCCGCACGCCCACTGGATGACCGGTGACGGCAAGACCATGGTCACGCCGAACGTCAACAGCTACGACTCCACCATCGTGGACATCGCGTCGGGCGCGATCCGGAAGGAGGCCACCGGCGAACTGCCCATCGCCACCGGCATCACACCCGACGGCGCGAAGGCGTACGAGGCGAACTTCATGGGCGGCACGGTCTCCTGCATCTCGCTCAAGGAGAACGCCTGCAAGGACGGCGGCGCCACGCTGCACAGCAAGCAGATCGACCTGTGGCGCAACTACGACCCGGTGGCGGGCGAGCGCGGCCCCCACGGCGGTCTGCCGATCCAGCTCCCCGTGAGCCCGGACGGCAACGCGCTGCTCGTGGCGAACACGATGTCGTCCAACATCACGGTCATCGACCCGAAGACCGACGAGATCGTCAAGTGGTTGCCGTGCGACTCCGGTTGCCACGGCATCAACTACGGCGCGAAGCGGAGCGGCGGCTACTACGCCTACGTCTCCAGCAAGTTCGCCAACACGATGGCCGTCGTGGACATCGACCCGAACGGCGACGGCAACCCGGCCGACGCCGCCGTGGTCGGCAAGATGGTGCTCGACCCGAGCCCCACGACCGCGACCGACGACCGGGTCGTGGACCACGTGGGCATGGGCGGCATGGGCGTGCTCGCCGTGCCGCTGGTCTACGAGGGCTGGGTGCAGAACGTGCCCTCCAACCCGGTGAACGACCTGCTGACCTGTCGTCAGCGGCACCCGATCACCTTCGCCACCGATTGCTGACAACCCCCACCGCGTGGTCGGGAAGCCGTCCCCCCGACGGCTTCCCGGCCCCGCGCTGCCCTGCGGAAGGCGGCCCATGTCCACCGAGTTGGCAAGCGAAGAGATGTTCCCGACCGACGCGCCCCGCAAGCGCCGACGGCGCACGGCCCTGCCGGTCCTGATGGTCTTCCTGCTCTCCCTGTCCGCCGTCGTGGTGGGCGTGACGGCGTCCGGCACGACGACGCGGACGCCGGTCGCGGACCCCGTGCCGCCGGCCGCGGCGGGGGAGGACCTCGGCGACGGCACGAGGCTCGCGCCGTACGAGGTCGTCAACGGGGTCAAGGTGTTCCAGCTGCGGGCGGCGCCGATCTCCTGGGAGGTCTCGCCCGGCAACGTCCGCGAGGCGTTCGCCTACAACGGGATCGTGCCCGGACCCGTGATCCGGATCAACGAGGGCGACACCGTGCGCTTCGTGCTGCAGAACGACCTGCCGGAGCCCACCTCGCTGCACTGGCACGGCATGGACCTGCCCAACGACCAGGACGGCGTGCCCGGCCTGACGCAGCCGGAGGTCGAGCCGGGCCAGAGCTTCACCTACCAGTGGAAGGCCATCAGCACCGGCACCCACTGGTACCACTCGCACATGCACGGCGACCAGGAGGGCAAGGGCCTGTACGGCTCGCTGGAGGTCGTGCCGAGGTTCGGCGACATCGCCTCGGACCGCGACTACCGGTTGATCATCGGCGACGGCCCGCTGGGCTTCGTCTTCAACGGCAAGGGTTTCCCGGCCACCGCGCCGCTGCGGGCGCGGGTCGGCGAGCGGGTGCGCATCCGGCTGATCGGCGCCGGCCCCGAGATGATCCACCCGATCCACCTGCACCTCGGGCACTTCGACCTGGTGGCGCAGGACGGCAGACGGCTGCCGTCACCGCAGCAGATGGACACGGTGCTGGTCGGGGTCGGGCAGACCTACGACCTCATCTGGACACCGACGAGGGTCGGCAAGTGGATGATCCACTGCCACATCTTCTCCCACTCGGAGACCCATCACGGGATGGCCGGGCTGGTGTCCATCGTCAACGTCGACCCGCCCGCCGTCGGCCTCCCGCTGCCCCTGCCCCTGGGCGGCTGACGCGTGACCGCCCACCAGCCCGACGCAACCCCGACCGGTGAAGGGAAAACCATGTCCAGCCCCCAGCGGCGCGCCGCGCTCACCCTCGTCCTGGCGGCGCTCGCCTCCGCCGTCGCGACGATCCTCGTGACGCCCACCGCGTCGGCCCACGTCACCGTCTCACCGGGCACCGTCGAACCGGGCGGCTACGCCCGCGTGGTGTTCCGCGTGCCGAACGAGCGCGACGACGCCTCGACGACCCGGGTGGAGGTGTCCTTCCCGACCGACCACCGGTTCGCCTCCGCGTCCGTGCAACCCGTTCCCGGGTGGACCGCGACCACCCGGACGGAGCCGGTGGACCCGCCCGTCCGGGTGGGCGAGCGCACGGTGTCCGAGGCCGTGACGACCATCGCCTGGGAGGGCGGGACGGTGCCGCCAGGCCAGTTCCAGGAGTTCCCCGTCTCGCTGGGCCCGCTGCCCGCCGCGGGCACCGAGCTGGTGTTCAAGGCGTTGCAGACCTACTCCAGCGGCGAGGTGGTCCGGTGGATCGACGTCGAACGGGACGGCGAGGCCAGGCCGGAGCACCCGGCCCCGACGCTGTCCGTGGTCGCCGCGTCCGCGCCGCCGCCGCCCGCGCCCGCCTCGGACGTGGACGCGCTCGGCCGGGCGCTCGGCGGCGCGGGGCTGCTGGCCGGCCTGATCGCGTTCGCGCTGGCCGTGGTCGGCCGTCGGCCGTCGGCCGCACCGGCGGACGACGGGTCGGCCCGTGCGGCGGAACCCGGTGAGGACGCCGACCGGGCCCCGTCCACCGGGAACACGCCCGCACGGGTCTGACCACGCGGGGTCGACGGTCCTTCGACGGCCGTCGACCCCGCGCCCACCCCCGTCACCCTGGTGAGAGGAGAAGCGGTGAACAAGTTCGTGCGCGCGTGCGTCGCGTTCGCCCTGGCGCTGGTGCCGGTCCTGCTGCCGTTCCCGGGCGGGCCCGGTGTCGCCCGGGCGCACGCCACCGTCGTCTCGACCAGCCCGGCCGGGTGGGCGGTGCTCGACGCCTCGCCCGCCGAGGTGTCGCTCACCTTCAGCGAGCCCGTGGACCTCGGCCTGGCGACCGTGCGGCTCGTCGGGCCGGCCGGCGACCTGATCGGCACCGCCGCGCCCGCGCACGCCGAGGGCAGGCCGGAGGTGCTGGCGGTGTCCGTGCCGAGGGCGTTGTCCGACGGCAGCTACACGGTGAACTGGCAGGTCACGTCGGCGGACACCCATCCGGCCCGGGGCGCGTTCGTGTTCAGCGTGGGCCGGCCGTCGACCTCGGCGGCCGAGGCCGAGGTCGAGGCCGACGGCCTCGCGGTGGCGGCCTACGGCACGTCCCGGTGGTTGTCCTTCGCCGGGTTCGCGCTGCTGGGCGGCGCGGCGTTCTTCGTCGCGTGGTGCCAGGCCGCCGCCGTGGCCGGGCGGCGGGTTCGCGCGCTGCTGGTGAGCGGGTGGTGGGCGTCGGTCGCGGCCACCGCCCTGGTGCTGCTGCTCTACGGGCCCTACGCCACGTCCCGGCCGATCACCGCCGCGCTCGACCCGTCCCTGGTCGTGGACACCATCGGCACGCGGCTGGGCGTGGTGGTGCTCGTGCGTCTGCTGGTGCTGGGGCTGGTGGGGTTCGCGCTGGTGCGGTTCCTGCGTCGTGGTGGCGTGGAGGTGGAACGTCGTCGTCGCGGTGCGGTGGTGCTGGGGGCGGCGTGCCTGCTCGCGTTCACCTGGAGCGCCGCCTCGCACAGCGCGGCCGGCGGCCTGGTCGGTCTGTCGCTGGTGGTGGACGCGGTGCACCTCACCGCGATGGCCGTGTGGCTGGGCGGCCTGGTCGTGGTCGCGGCCGTCGTGGTGCGGTCCGACGACGTGCCCGCGATGCGCGTGGCGGTGCCGCGGTTCTCCCGGGTGGCGCTGGTGTCGGTGCTCGTGCTGGTCGTGACCGGCGCGTTCCAGTCCTGGCGGCTCCTGGACAGCCCGTCGGCCCTGCTCGGCACCCCGTACGGGCGGGTGCTGCTGGGCAAGCTCACGCTGGTGGCCGTGCTCCTCGCGCTCGGTGCGGCGGCCCGCCGCTGGGTGCGGCGGCACTACGGCTTCCCCGTGGTCACGGTGTCGGATCGGCGGCGGGTGGCGCGCGGTCCCGGCGCCGGGCCGGTGCGGCGCTTCGGCGCGGTCGTGGCGGCGGAGGCGGGCATCGCGGCGCTGGTGCTCGCGCTGACCGCGGTGCTGGTCAACACCGACCCCGCCGCGGTGGAGGAGGTCGCCGTGGCGCGGTCCGCGCCGGGCGAGCCCGTCGTGGCCGACTTCGACGCCGGCGGCGCGGCCGGGCGGGGCAAGGTCGCGGCCCTGGTGGCGCCGGGCGCGGCCGGCGGCAGCGAGGTGCACGTGGCCGTGCTGGACGAGCAGGGGCAGCCGAGGGAGGTGGCCGAGGTGCGCGCGACGCTGAGCCACGCCGAGCGGTCGCCGGGGCCGATGACCGTGCCGTTGCGTTACGGCGGTGTGCCGGGGCATTACCTCTCCGACGCGATCTCCCTGCCCGTATCCGGGCAGTGGGAGATGTCGTTGGCCATTCGCACATCCGATGTCGACGAGGCCATCGTGCGGGTTCCCGTGACCATCGCCTGACCGCGGTGATCGGACGAACGGATGGTGACCTCAATGTCCGCCCAAGACGCGCGCAGACTGCCACCCGACGCACTGGAGGCCCTGCGCCGGCGTGCCATCGCCGCGGTCGAGTCGGGCGTCTCCCGGGCGGAGGTCGCGCGGGTGTTCGGGGTGTCGCGGCAGACGATCAGCACCTGGCACCGCGAGTACCGGAGCCGGGGCGAGGAGGCGTTGCAGAGCAGGCGGCGGGGCAGGCGGCGGGGCGAGCAGCTCGCGCTGTCGTACGCGCAGCAGCTCTGGACGATCAGGGTCGTGACGACGTGCGGGCCGGAGCAGGTCGGGCTCGGGTACTGGCTGTGGACGAACCAGGCGGTGGTGGAGCTGGTCAACAGCCGGTTCGGGATCGCCCTGTCGGTCCCTACGGCGCGCAACTACCTGATCCGGTGGGGCGTGCTCGCCGAGTCGGTCCTGCTCCAACGACCGCGCGTCCGCCCGACCGCGCCCCCGGGGGCGGAGGCGTTGTGGGTCCACACCGCGCCCGCGCAGGGGCTGACCGGGCCGCCGTCGGGTGGCGCCGGCGGTCACGTGCTCTACGCCGTGTCGGCGCGCGGCACGGTGCTGTTCCTGGCCGGCCGCGACCCGTTCGACGGCGTCCGGCTGACCGAGTTCTTCACCCGGTTGGTCCGCCAACGCGGCCGCCGGCTGACCATCGTGCAGTCCTGGCGGCCAACCCGCCGCGCCGACGCGCTGACCGCGTGGCTCGGGCAGCAGGAGGGGCGGGTGTCGGTCCGGTTCCCGGCGGAGGGCGGTGCGGCGACCTGACGGCGCGGGACCTGCCCGGCCGGAATCCTGACGGCGCGGAGATCCGACAGCGAGGGAGCCCGGCGGAGGTCTGACGGGGCGGGGTCCTGGCGGGGTGGGCCTCCGGCGGGGTGGGGCTCTGGTGGCGCGGGGACCCGGCGGCGCGGGGTGGGCGGTCGGGCGGTTCACCGGCCGGGGTTGTTCTTCCCGGCCGTGGGGTTCGCTCCGGTCGCCGTTGCCTCCGGCGGTGGCCGGTCGGGTGGGCTGGGCGGGTTCGGGTGCGGAGGTGGTCGGTGTCGTGCGCCGGGTGGGCCGCGGTCGGGAGTGGCGGCCCACCCGGCGGGTGACGGTGGGTGCTGGAGGCCGGGCAGCCGTCAGCGCAGTCGCCTGATCTCGCCGCGCGTGCGGTAGAAGGAGCCGCTGGCCGAGGTGAGGACTTCGGTGACCAGGTAGCGCGCGCCCGGCACGCGGATGTTCTTCGGGAACTGCACGCCCCACGTCGGGTCGTAGCCGTCCGACACCACGTGCACCCGCACCCGGCCGCCCTCCTGGACGCACTCCACGACGACGCCCTCGCCCGGCACGGCGTGGGAGACGACCTCGACCTCGGCGGTGGGCTCGACGCGGGCGATCGGGCCCGCCTTGATGTCCCGGCGCGGGGGCAGTTGGCCCTGTTCGGCGGCCCGCACGGCGGTCGGGCCGGCGTCCAGGCACGCGAGCGAGCCGTCCGTCGTCACCAGGTAGAGCCGTTCGTCGCGGTACTGCATGGAGTAGGCCGAGCCGCAGCCGGTCGCGAGCTTCCACAGCCTCGTGCCGTCGGCGGCGAAGCAGTACACCGAGGACTGGTTGTCGCCCGCGAACACCAGCTCGCCGTCGGGGGAGGTGGCGCAGGAGAACACCGGCGCGTCGCAGCGGTAGTCGGCCACGTGCGCGCCGTCGGACTTGCGGATGCGCTGCACGTGGCCGCGGCTCGTGCCGGCGAACACCTCGCTGCGCTCCTGCCAGCCGAACAGCACCTGCCCCGCGGTCTCGGCGTGCCAGACCCGGTCGCCGCGGTGGGTGTAGTGCGTGACGCCGCGCGAGTGGCCGTGGAAGACGCCCTCGGGCGCGCAGCGGACCATCCACGCGCTGTCGCCGGTGGCCGGGCGCGACCACTGGAACTCGTCCTCGTGGTCCACCACCGTCACCCGGCCCTGCCGGTCGGACACGCCGAGCACGCCGTCGTGGATGTCGAGCCAGTAGATGTCCACGTCGTCGGCGATCTCGTAGGCCACCCGGGGCACCTTGGCCCCCAGGTCGTACACCCGGCCGTCGTCGCACCCGGCGTAGATCCAGAAGTCGTCGGCGACGATGCACTTGACCGCGTCCGGCAGGCCGAACCGCCCGGTGACCCGGCCGTCGTGGGCGAGGGTGTAGATGTCGCCGTTCTCGTTGCCGACCCACGCCTGGTCCTCGCCGACGTAGATGCCGTACGCCGGCGCGCCGGACGAGAACCGCCACAGCACCGGGGCCTGGCGGGCCGTCGACCGGGTGCTCACGATCTGCCGCCTGCTGACCGGTCTGCGCTGCCGCACGCCCCTGACCGCGGGCGCGTAGCCCTTGCGCACCTTCTCGCCGATCTTCCGCTCGGCGGCCTTGACCGCCTTGGCGTGGTCGGCGAAGGTCGCGGTGCGGACCTGGCCCTGCTCCCCGATGCGCCCGTAGGTGATGGTCACCTCGGTGTCCTCGACGCGCACCTCGTAGAACTTGTGCGCGCCGCCGCCCGCTTCGGACAGCTCCAAGTACGTGGTGGCGGTCATGCTCCCCCTCCTGCTCGATTGAGGGGCACGCTATCGGTCGCCACCGACAATTCCGGATCACGCCGGCCGGGCACCCGGCCGGCGTGACGCCGGGATCGCGGTCGGTCGGTGCCGCAGACCGCCCCGCCCCGCCACGCCGCCGGCGTCACGCCGGTCGTTCGTGCCGCCCGGACTCACGACGCCGCCGCGTCACGCCGGTCGTCCGTGCCGCCCGGACCCGCCACGCCGCCGGCGTGGCACCGGGGCATCGCGGCGGTGGCCGGTCGTCCGGGCCCGCGACGCGTCAGACCAGCGCGGTCGCGGCGTACCGGCCGGCCGGGCGCGGCAGGCCGTAGTGCTCGCGCAGCGTGCGGCCGGTGTACTCGGTGCGGAACAGGCCCCGGGACCGCAGCAGCGGCACCACGTGGTCCACGAAGTCCTCCAGGCCCGACGGCAGCAGCGGCGCCATCACGTTGAAGCCGTCCGCCGCGCCCGTGGTGAACCACAGCTCGATGTGGTCGGCGACCTGCTCGGGCGTGCCGGCGACGACCTGGTGCCCGCGCCCGCCGCCGAGCCGGCCGAGCAGTTGGCGCAGCGTCAACCCCTCGCGCACGGCCAGGTCGCGCACCAGCTCGAACCGGCTCTTCGCGCCGTTGACGCGGCTGACCGGCGGGAACTCCGGCAACCGCTCGTCGAGCGGGTGGTCGGTCAGGTCGACGCCGATCAGCTCGGCCAACTGCCGCACCGCCCGCGCCGGGATGATCAACGCGTCCAGCTCGTCGGCCAACGCCCGCGCCTGGGCCTCCGTGCCGCCGAGCACCGGGACGATCCCGGGCAGCACCTTGACGTCGTCGGCGTCCCGTCCCCGGGCCGTGACGCGGCGCTTGAGGTCGGCGTAGAACGCGGTCGCGTCGCCGTGCGTCTGGTGCGCGGTGAACACCGCCTCCGCCCACGCCGACGCGAACGCCCGGCCGTCCTCGCTCGACCCGGCCTGCACCAGCAGCGGGTGCCCCTGGGGGCTGCGCACCGCGTTCAGCGGGCCGCGCACCGAGAAGAACCGGCCCTTGTGGTTGATCTCGTGCACCTTGGCGTCCTCGGCGAACACGCCGGACTCCCGGTCCACGACCAGCGCGTCGTCCTCCCACGAGTCCCACAGCGCCGTGACGACGTCCAGGAACTCGGCGGCGCGCTCGTAGCGCTCGGCGTGCTCGGCGTTGACCTCGCGGTTGAAGTTCTGCGCCGCCCGGTCGCCCGCCGTGGTCACGATGTTCCACCCGGCGCGCCCGCCGCTGATGTGGTCGAGCGAGGAGAACAAGCGCGCCAGGTTGAACGGCTCGCTGAACCCGGTGGACGCGGTCGCGATCAGCCCGATGCGCTCGGTGGCCTGCGAGAGCGCGGTCAGCAGCGTGATCGGCTCGAACCGGTTGGCGGCGGTGTGCCGCACGTCGCCCCAGATCTGCACGCCGTCGGCCAGGAACACCGAGTCGAACGTGCCGCGCTCGGCGACCCGCGCCAGGTGCCGGAAGTGCGCCACGTCGTCGAGGGCGCGCGGGTCGGTGCGGGGGTGCCGCCAGGCGGCCTCGTGGTGGCCGACGCCCATGAGGAACGCGTTGAGGTGCAGCTCGCGTGCGGACAACTTCAGACTCCCAATCGGATCGGGTTGCGCAGGTTGAGGGGATCGGCGTAGATCGCGTCGAGCTGCACGGCCCCGGCCGCCACGCCGAGGACGTCCAGGCCGAAGCTGCTCGGCAGCACGGCCGAGGGCGACGGGCACACGCGCGACGCCGCGGCCACCTCGGCGCGCAGCGCGTCGGCGGACTCGGGCAGCCGGATGACACCCAGTTCGGTGACCACGAGGACGTCGGGGTTGACGATGTCGAACAGCAGCGCCGCCGCGCGGGCGACGATCCTGGCCCGGTCGACCAGCAGCGCGGTCGCCGCCGGGTTCCCGGCCACGGCGGCGTCGCCCAGGTCCGAGATCGACGGCCGGTCGATCACGCCCGACCCGTAGGCGCGCCACGCCCAGGCGCGGTCGGACACCGTGGCCTCCAGGCACCCGGTGCGGCCGCACGGGCACTGGATCGCCGGGTCGCCGAGCGCCAGGTGCGCGACGCCTCCCGCCGCCGACCGCGCGCCCCGGTGCGTGCCGCCGCCGGTGACGATCGCCGCGTCCACCACGTTGCCGACGAACAGGTGCACCAGCGACTCGTGGTGGCCCGCCGCGCCGAACAGCTGCTCGGCCCGCGCCAACGCCCGCGCGTGGCTGTCCACCAGCACCGGCAGGCCGGTCCGCGCGGCGAGCAGGTCCCGCACGGGCACGTCCCGCCAACCCAGCGAGGCGTGCTCGACCAGCACGCCCGCCTCGGTGTCGACCCAGCCGCCGGCGGCCACGCCGAGGCCGAGCGGCACGTGCCCCGGCAGGTGCTCGGCGTGCAACCGCACCAGGTGGTCGGCGGCGGTGGCCAGCACCTCCCGGTGGTCGTCCGGGTCGCGGTGCGGGACCCGGAGCCGGGCCCGGACGCGCCCGCGCAGGTCCAGCAGCGCGAGCGTGCAGTGCTCGTGGGCGATGTGGATGCCGGCCACCAGGTGCCGGCCGGTTTCCACGTCCACCGGCGTGTGCGGGCGGCCCATGCCCCGGTACGGCAACGCCTCCGCCACCTCGGTGAGCAGGCCGAGCCCGGCCAGGGCCGCGCAGTTGCGCGTCACCGCCGCCGGGCTGAGGCCGGTCAGCCGGGCGATGGTGGTGCGCGCGACCGGCCCGTGCCGCAGCACGGCGCCCAGCAACGCCGCGGCGGCCGTGCCGCGGCCCGCGACGCCGCCGTTCACGAGATCAGCGGCGGGCCGGACGGGGACAGCGCCGGACCGACCGCCCGCGCCGCGCCCGGCGTGCGCCCGTGGCCCCACCCGATGTCCCGGCGGTAGCTGCCGAGCAGCCCCGTGCGCCGCAGGTGCTCCTCGTCGTGGGCGGACGACCCCGCGGGCAGCGGGTGGGTCTGCGGCGCCACGAACAACGCGTCGGTCGGGCAGTTCGCCTCGCACTGGAAGCAGGTCTGGCAGTCCTGCTGCCTGCTGATCACCGGCACGCCGTCCGCGCCCCGGTCGAACACGTTGGTGGGGCACACCGCGACGCACTTGTCGCAGGCGACGCACCGCGCGACCGACACCAGCTCGATCATGCCGCGACCTCCTGCGGCCGGGCCCACACCTCGTCCAGGCCGCCGGAGGTGATCCGGAAGTGCTGGGCGGGGTCCAGGTCGGGGAAGTCGAGCCGCTTGGCCATGCCCCGGCTCTCCCGCCGCACGAGCGCCGAGGCGTACATCCAGCGGGCGTGCGCGGCCATCGCCGCGGCCTGGCGGGCGCGGACGAGGTCCGCGCCCTCGGCGTGCAGCCCGGAGCGCACCGCCGACCACGTGGCGTCGAGCCGCCCCAACGCCGTGCGCAGCACGTCACCGTGCCGCAGGTAGTTCTTGTCGTACGGCAGCACCTCGGCCTGCACGGCGGCCACGACGTCCGCCGGGGACGCGGCCGTCGTCGGGCCGGTCGGGCGCAGTCCCGCGCCGCCGGCGGCGGTCACCGGCCGCCGGGCGGCGAACGGGCCGAGCGCGCGGGCGAACCGGGCCGCCGCCCGCCCCGACCACGACCCGGACGAGATCGCCCACGCCGCGTTGTGGCTGCCGCCGCCGGTGAACCCGCCGCAGATCAGCTCCCTGGTCGCCGCGTCACCGGCCGCGTACAGGCCCGGCACGGTGGTGGCGCAGCCGTCATCGACGATCCGGATGCCGCCGGTGCCGCGCACCGTGCCCTCGGCCAGCAGGGTCACCGCGAACGGTTGGGTGAACGGGTCGATGCCCAGCCGGTCGAAGGTGAGGAAGAAGTTCGGCTGCGCCAGTCGCATCGCCTTGCGCGCCGCTTCGTCCGCGCGGTCGAGCTTGCAGAACACCTTCTCCCCGCCGAGCAGCGTCCGCGCGATCACCGACCGGCCGCGTTGGCTGCCCGCGCCGTCGAGCACCGAGCCGTCCGCCCGGTAGAACGTGGCGTAGTTGTAGAACGCGGTCTTGGTGACCGACGTGTGCTCGGGCGCGATGCCGTAGGCGTTGGAGAACTCCATGCCGGACAGCTCCGCGCCGACCTCGGCGGCGAACAGCGCGCCGTCACCGGTGTTGACGTCGCACCCCAACGCCTTGCTCAGGAACGCGCAGCCGCCGGTGGCGAGCACCACCGCGCCGGCCCGCACCCGGAACTCCCGGTCGGCCTGCCGCCGGTAGCCCGCCGCGCCCGCCACCGCGCCGTCGGCCGCGGTGAGCAGTTCGGTGACGGGGCTGTGGTCGAGGACCCGCACCCCGGCCCGGCGCACCCGGACGCGCTGCCGCCGCATGTACTCCGGCCCTTGCAGGCCGTTGCGCAGCGGCACGCCGTCCGGCCCGACCGGGAACGGGTAGCGGGCCACCTCGGCCAGCTCGTTGATCCGGTCGTAGGTCTCGTCCAGCACGCGGGCCATCCAGCGCCGGTCGGCCAGGTGCCCGCCCAGCGCCTCCCGGCTCGCCATGGCCCGCTCCCGGGCCTCGGGCTCCGGCGGCACGTACCACACGCCGGTGCCGCCGGACGCCGTCGCGCCGCTGGTGCCGCAGTACCCCTTGTCCGCCAGCACCACCGAGGCGCCGTCCTCGGCGGCCTTGAGCGCGGCCCAGGTCGCGGCGGGCCCACCGCCGACGACCAGCACGTCCGCGTCGAGTTCGAGCGTCATGCGAGGTCTCCTTCCGTGCTCGGGGGATCAGGAACCGACCGGGACTCGCCAGGACGTGAACCGGCGCTCCAGGGCGACCAGCACCTGGTTGAACAGCACGCCGATGGCCGAGATCGTGACGATGCCCGCGTACATCCGGGGGATGGCGAAGTTGAACTGCGAGGCGTTGACCAGGTAGCCGAGCCCGGCCTTCGCGCCCACCATCTCCGCGGCCACCAGCACCAGGATCGACACCGCGCCCGCCAGCCGGATGCCGGTGAACACCGTCGGCACGGCGGCGGGCAGGATCACCTTCTGGAACAGCCGGAACCCGGAGAGGTCCACCGACCGCGCCAGCCGCAGCAGGGTCGGGTCGACGCCGCGCACCGCGCTGATCGTGTTGAGCAGGATGGGCCAGGTGCAGGCGTAGAACACGATGGCGACCTTCGACGTCTCGCCGATGCCGAGCAGCAGCACGAACACCGGCAGCAGGGCCAGCGCCGCGGTGTTGCGGAACACCTCCAGCAGCGGCCCGAGCAGCGTCGCCACCGGCTTGTACCAGCCGATCAGCAGGCCCAGCGGCACGGCCGCCGCCACCGCGAGGCCGAACCCGGACAGCGACCGGGCCAGGCTCGCCCCGGTGTGGTCCAGCAGCCGGCCGTCGCCCGCCAGCCGCCACCACTCGTCGAGCACGGTGGAGAACGGCGGCAGGAACGTCGCGTCGACCAGGCCCAGCCGGGGCGCGGTCTCCCACACCGCCAGCAGCAGCGCGATCGCCGCCACCTTGCCGGTGGCCGTCACCAGGGCGTCGGCGACCCGGCGCGCGACCGACGGCCGCCGCACCCGGTCCCGGCCGGCGGGCCGCTCCTCGTCCACGGCCGGTCGTGACTCCAGCAGCGCGGTCATGCCGACGCCACCTCCTTCTCCTGTTGCTGGGCGCGGGAGACCTCGTCGTGCAGCAGCTCCCAGATCCGGTGCCGGCACCGCGCGAACGCGGCGCCGGACCGCGGGTCGGCCTGGTCGGCGCGGTCGCCCAGGTCGATCGGGACGACCTCCTTGACCCGGCCCGGCCGCGAGGTCAGCACCGCGACCCGTTGGCCCAGGTAGACCGCCTCGTCGATGGAGTGCGTGATGAACACGACCGTCTTGCCGGTGCGCCGCCAGATCCGCAGCAGCTCGTCCTGCAACGACTCGCGGGTCTGCGCGTCGAGGGCCGCGAACGGCTCGTCCATCAGCAGCACGGCCGGGTCGTAGGCCAGGCTGCGGGCGATCGCGACGCGCTGCCGCATCCCGCCCGAGAGCTGGTGCGGGTGCCGGTCCTCGAACCCGCTCAGGCCCACCAGGTCGAGGAAGTCGCGGGCCCGGCCGGCCCGCTCCCGGCGCGGCACGCCGGCCGCCTCCAGCCCGAACTCGACGTTGCCCTGCGCGGTGCGCCACGGCAGCAGCGCGTACTGCTGGAACACCACGCCGCGGTCCAGGCCGGGGCCGGTGATCGGGGCGCCGTCCAGCAGCACCTGGCCCTCGCTCGGCTCGGTCAGCCCGCCGAGCAGGTCGAGCAGCGTCGACTTGCCGCAGCCGCTCGGCCCGACCAGGACCAGGAACTCGCCGCGCTCCACCTCCAGGTCCACGCCCCGCACGGCGGTGAACTCGGCGCGCCGCCGGGACGCGCGGTCGCGCACCACGAACCGCTTGGTCACGTCGCGGAAGGCGATGTGCGCGCTCATGCCGCCAACCCGTTGAACTCGTTGGTGTAGAGGTCGCCGAGCTTCACCTGGTCCCTGGTGATCTCGCCGCGCTCGGCGAGCCAGTCGACCCACAGCGCCAGCTCCTTGTCCACGATCCGGCCGCCCCTCTCGGCGACGCCGTTGGACTTCCAGTACCGCAACGCGGTCGGGTCCTCGTTGCGCCCGCGCCTGGTGAGGATCTCGACCTTGCGCGCCACGACCTCCTCGCGCGGCGTCGTGCGGCTCCACTCGATGGCCTGGGCCACGCCGCTGACGAAGGACCGCACGGTGGTCGGGTTGTCCCGCAGGAACTCCTCGGTGAACACGTACGTGCCCGCGGTGAACGCGCCCAGCAGGTCGAAGTCCGAGAACAGCTTGCGCAGGCCGCCCTTCTCCAACGCCTTGTCGCGCAGGATGCCGCCCAGCACGCCGACCTCGATCTGACCCTGCCGCAGGGACTGCTCGATGTTGACCGGCGGCACCGCGATCGGCTCCACCTTCCCGATCTCGTCGGGGGACAGGCCGTTGCGCTTGAGGTAGATGCCGAGCATCGCCTCGTGGTGCGCGCCCAGGGTGTTCATGCCGACCTTCTTGCCGAGGAGGTCGCGCGCCGAGGAGATCGGGCTGTCCTGGAGCACGTAGAAGCCGCTGAAGGCCGCCTCGTCGGAGCCGTAGTAGCCGATCACCGACTTGATCGGGGCGCCGGCGGCCTTGAGCTTGACCACCGCGCCGTTGAACGCGCCGCCGAAGTCGACCTGGCCGGTGGCGGCGGACTGGATGTCCTGCGGGCCGCTGGTCGTGTTGCCGACCCACTCCAGCTCCACGTCGCCCAGGAAGCCGAGGTCGGCGGCCAGCTCGGGCAGGGTCACGTCACCCGCCCAGCCCTGGTAGCGCAGCGTCCTGGTCTCGGCGCCGCCACCGGCGCCCGCGGTGGAGCAGCCGACCGTGGCCGCCGTCAGGCCGAGGAGGGTGAGGCCGAGGAAGTTCCGTCGCGTGCTGATCACGGCGAATCCTTTGCTGGGGAAATGCGGGCAGGCCGGAATACCGGGCGCGAATAGCCCGGACAAGGGGGGACTGGTCAACGACCGGCGCGACAGAGCGCGCCGGCTTGCCGTCGGAGATCGACGTGCCGGCGCGAGGTGAGGTTGACGGCTTGGCTCACGTCTCGAAGCCTCACACCCAGGTCAGGAGGGGTCAACGGGCTCGGTCGCCGTCCCACATCATGGAGCCGGCGGTGCGCGGAGCTGGACACCGGCCACTTTTTTGCGCTGCGCAACGAAGTGCCGGGAACGGTGCGGGTGTCAACCGCGTCCGCGTGCTGGGACGACTTAATTCACCGCCGTGCAATGTTGTGCCCGTCGCGCGCGGCCGGCCATCGTGGAATGCGAACCCATTCCCACGAGAGGACACGGCGATGACCGCACAGCTTTCCGACACGATCACCGTCCACCGGCTCGGCGCGGGCATCGGCGCGCGGGTCGACGGCGTCCGGCTGGGCGGCGACCTGTCCGAGGGGGTCGTCGCGACCGTCCGGGAGGCGTTGCTGGCCAACAAGGTCGTGTTCTTCCGCGGCCAGCACCACCTGGACGACGCGGGCCAGCTCGCGTTCGCCCGGCTGCTCGGCGAGCCGACGCTCGCGCACCCGACGGTCAAGGGCCGGGAGCACGCCAACGTGCTGCCGATCGACTCCGACTACGGCAAGGCCAACAGCTGGCACACCGACGTCACGTTCGTGGACCGGGTGCCCGCGATCAGCATCCTGCGCGCGGTCGAGCTGCCGCCGTACGGCGGCAACACGGTGTGGGCCAACACCGCGCGCGCCTACGAGGAGCTGTCGCCCGCGTTGAAGGCGTTGGCGGACCGGCTGTGGGCGGTGCACAGCAACGTCTACGACTACGCCGGGCACGTGGACTCGACCCGGATCGGCGGGGTGGACGTGAAGGAGGAGTCGTACCGCGACGAGTTCCGGTCGCAGCGGTACGAGACCGAGCACCCCGTGGTGCGCGTGCACCCGGAGACCGGCGAGCGGGCGTTGCTGCTCGGCCATTTCGTGAAGCGGATCGTGGGGCTGACGAGCGCCGAGTCGCAGACGGTCTACCGCCTGCTCCAGGACCGGGTGACCCGGTTGGAGAACACGGTGCGCTGGCAGTGGGCCGACGGCGACGTGGCGATCTGGGACAACCGCGCCACCCAGCACTACGGCGTGGCCGACTACGACGACGCCCGCCGCCGCCTGCACCGGATCACCATCGCGGGCGACGTCCCGGTGAGCGTGGACGGCGTCACGAGCACCACCGCGGTGGGCGACGCGGCGCACTTCTCGTCCCTCTGACCTTCACGACGGCCGGGACGTGCCGAGGGGAGTCCCGGTGGACCGGTTGCCGAGGTCCGCCGCGGCTCCTCCGGCCGGGCACGTTCCACAGTGGACCGTCAGCCGATCCACATGCCCCCGTTGACGTCGATGGTGGTGCCGGTGATCGAGGCGGCGGCGGGGGAGCACAGCCACGCGACGGTGCCCGCGATCTCGTCCGGCGCGGTCACGTGGTCCAGCGGGATCGAGGCGCGCAACTCCGACAGCTCCGCGGCGGTCAGGCGGGCCAGCATCGGGGTGGCGACCGGGCCCGGGGCGAGGCAGTTGACGCGGATCCGGCGGCCGGCCTGGTCCTTCGCCAGGTGCTTGGTCAGGCCGATGATCCCGGCCTTGGCCACCGCGTAGGCGGGACCGGAGAGCCGGTTGCCGCCGTGCCGGCCGTTGACGGAGCTGAACAGCACGACCGAGCCGCCGCGCGTCATCAGGGGGAGCGCGGCGCGCAGGACGACCACGGCGCTGGTCAGGTTGTCGTCGATGACGCGGCGCCACTGGTCGAGGTCGAGGTCCTCGATGCCGCCGCGGCCGACCGAGCCCGCCGCGTGGACCACGGCGTCGAGGTGGCCGACGCCGTCCAGCGCGGTGGCGACGGACTCCGGGTCGGCCGCGTCGTGGCCGTGCGCCCGGTCGAGGACGACGACGGTGTGGCCGGCCGCGCGGAAGTGGTCGGCGCACGCCGCGCCGATGCCGCCTGCGCCGCCTACGACGAGCACGGTCTGGTGCATGGCGACTTTCTTAGCATTGGGAACGATCGGGCGCGGCATGACGTGCGCCACGCCCGCGGACGGCCTTGTTTATACTCCGCGGCATGACCACGCGCGGGGTGGCGGCGCGCAACGGCGCCGGCGAGGACGGCGAGACCAGTTCAGGTCTCACCCGTGCGTTGCAGATCCTCTTCGCCGTGGCCGAGTCCACCGAACCCGACGTCGGGGTGTCCGAGCTGGCCCGGATGCTGGGGCTGAGCAAGACCGTGGTGCACCGCGCCGTGCGCACGCTGGTCGCCACCGGGCTGTGCGTGGTGGACGAGCGCACCCGGCGCTACCGGCTCGGTCCGGGCGCGGTCAGCCTCGGCTTCGCCGCGCTCAACCGCCTCGAGGTGCCGAAGGTGGCGCAGCCGCACATGGAACGGCTCGTCGCCCGCACCGGCGAGACGGCCACCGTCTCGGCGCGCTACAACGACCAGCGGATGTACCTGGCGCAGGTGTTGTCCCCGCAGGAGATCCGCATGGCGGTGCAGCTCGGCAAGCTGTTCCCGCTGCACGTCGGCGGCTCGTCCAAGGCGATCCTCGCCGCGCTCGGCCCGGCCGAGATCGAGGGCTACCTGGAGCGGCGCGTCAACTCCGGGGTGGCGGTCACGAGCCCCGAGGAGCTGCTGGCCGAGCTGACCCGCATCCGCGCGCGCGGGTACGCCGTCAGCCGGGGCGAGCGGCAGGTCGACGCCGGCTCCGTCGCCGCGCCCGTGTTCGACGCGAGCGGTCGCGTCTACGGCAGCATCTCGGTCTGCGGCCCGATCTCGCGCTTCGGCGACGACAAGACCGCCGAGTACGGCGAGCTGGTCGTGGAGGCCGCCGCCGCCGTGTCGGCGGGCCTCGGCTACCGCGCCTGACACCTCTCCCACCAGCACGTTCCGCGCAGCGGAACGTGTCGCTCACTGTGCGCGCCCACCCCGGTGCGCACCGTCCACCTGGGCGAATCGGCCCGGCGAATGACGCAATGAATCCTTGACCCTGCAATCGACCTCTGCTTACAGTGCCGCAATCCGGTACGCCGTTCCGCACAGCGTTACAACGCGGGATGTTCGTCGGCTTCCAGGAGGTCGCCGCATGGCAAGCGAAGTTCAGGCACCACCCCCTCCCGGCCGCAGCGCCGCGCGCGAGGAGACCGGTCCCCGATGGCTGTTGTGGGTCACGACGCCGTTGATCCTGGCCGCCCTCATCGGGGCGTGGAAGCTCTACACGGTCCTCTTCGACGTCGGTGAGCTGATCATGCCGCCGCCGGAGGACGTGTGGTTCGCGCTGATCGACCTGCTCGGCCAGCGGATGATCTACGAGGCCACCTACGTCACCCTCTACGAGACCGTGGTGGGCTTCGGGATCGCCGTCGTCGTCGGCGTGGCGATGGGCATCGTGCTGGGCAAGATGCGCTCGGTCGAGCGCGTGCTGTCGCCCTTCCTGGTGGCCACCCAGGTGGTGCCCAAGGTCGCGATCGTCCCGTTGCTGCTGCTGTGGTTCGGCTTCGGGCTGACCTCGAAGATCTTCATGGCGGCCATCATCAGCTTCTTCGTGATGACGCAGAACACGATCCTGGGCATCCGCTCCATCGAGCCCGGCCACCGCGACCTGATGCGGGTCATCCAGGCGCCGTGGTGGAAGCGCGTCATCTCGCTGGACATCCCGTCCTCGCTGCCCGCGGTGCTGACCGGCATCGAGCTGGGCATCGTCTTCGCCATCACCGGAGCCATCGTCGGGGAGTACCTGGGCGGCGACGAGGGGCTCGGCGCGCTCGCCACGATCATGCTCGCCGGCCTGCGCACCGACCAGCTGTTCGCCGTCGTGATCATCATGACGGTCCTGGGGTTCCTGCTCTACGCCGTCGTCGCCGGCATCCGCCGATTCGCCATCCCGTGGCACGAATCGTCGGGGCGCGCTTCCACCCTCTGAGTCGGACTCGCAAGGAGAACACCATGGACCGTCGATCCTTCCTGCGCACCGGCGCGTTCGCCGTGACCGCCGCGGCGGGCGGCACCTTCCTCATCGGCTGCGCACCGTCCACCGGGAACAGTGGGGCCGCCACCGTCGACCAGTCGCTGCCGGAGGCCGTGTTCGTCACGCCCTTCCAGCACCTCATCAACTACGCCGACGTCTACGTCGCGATCCAGGAGGGCTTCTTCGCCGCCGAGGGCCTGCGGGTCACCCCGGTCGGCGGCACCGGCACCGCCAGCTCGATCTCCCAGGTGGCCGCGGGCCAGGGCCTGCTCGGCAAGGCGGCGTCCGTCATCACCTGCCCCCTCATCGCCGACAGCGGCACGCCGATCATCACCGTCGCGCACGGCGACCACCGCAGCCAGTACAGCCTCGCCTCCGACCCGGCCAAGCCGCTCAAGCACCCCAGCGAGTGGCAGGGCAAGACCATCGGCGTCATCTCCAAGGGCGGCACCACCGAGCTGCTGCTCGACGCGATGGCCGTCGCCGAGGGCCTGGACCCGAACAAGGTCCGCAAGGTCGTGACCGGCGCGGACGTCGGGTCGCTGGAGTTCCTGCGCCGCGGCGAGGTGGACGGCTTCATCACCTTCATCGGCTCGGAGGCATCGTTCAAGCAGCGCAAGATCGACCTGCACTACCTCAACACCGACGAGTTCGCGAAGATGCCCGGCGACTCGTACTTCGTCAAGACCGCCGACCTGGACCGGCAGGCCGACGCGATCACCGGGTTCCTGCGCGCCTCGCGCAAGGGCTACCAGTTCCTGGAGGACGGGTCGAACCTGGACAAGGTCCTGTCCGCCGTCGGCGCGTTCAACCCGGTCGAGGTCAGCGACCGCGACCTGGCCAAGCTCAAGACCGAGGCGCAGCCCGAGGTCTGCAAGCCCGGCAACGGCCAGTACCTGTCGGTGGACCTGCCCGCGTGGGAGTCCGCCCTGGAGCTGATGCGCCGCTCGGGCATCGTCAAGGACCGGTCCAAGCCGGTGACCGACTTCGTCACGACCCGCTTCGTGGACGCCCTGTGACCGGGACCGTCACGACCGACCTGCTCGTCGTCGGCGCGGGCACGGCGGGGTTGCCCGCCGCCATCGAGGCGGCGAGGGCCGGCCTGCGGGTCACCGTGGTGGAACAGGCCGACCGGGCGGGCGGCACGCTGTGGCGGTCGTGGGCGCAGATGTCCGCCGGCGGCACGGCGTTGCAGCGCTCCAAGGGCATCAGGGACAGCCCCGAGCTGCACTACGACGACGTCATGCGGATCAGCAAGAACACCGCCGACCCCGGGCTCGTGCGCCTGGCCGTCGAGCGCGCGCCCGAGACCGTCGACTGGCTGATGTCCGCGGGGTTCGACATGGACCCCGACGCGCCGGCGATCCTGTACTTCCACGAGCCGTACTCGCTGCCCCGCACCTACTGGGGCCGCAACGGCGGGCGGTCCGTGCTGGAGGTCCTGCTCCCGCGCTTCGAGCGCTGGTGCGCTGCCGGGTCCGTCGAATTCCTGAGCAGCCACACCATGACGGCCCTGCACCCGGACGGTCCGGGTCGGGTGCAGGGCGCGTCGGTGACCGGGCCGGACGGCTCGGTCACCGACATCGAGGCCGCGACGGTGGTGCTCACCTCCGGCGGCTACGCGGGCAACGCCGAGCTGTTCCCCCGGCTGACCGGGGGCGCGCCGCTGGTCGGCCCCGGCGCGCCCACCTCCACCGGCAGCGGCCTGCGGGCGGCCGTGGACCTGGGCGCGCGGGTGCGCGGCGGCGACCTGTTCCTGCCGACCTACGGCGGGGTCCTGCTGCGCGACAGCACGGCCAAGACCGTGCCGCTGGACGACTTCCCGGTGCTGACGCCGCAGTCCCGCGCGCCGTGGGAGATCCACGTCAACGCCCGCGGCGAGCGGTTCGTCGCCGAGGACGACGCGAGCGTGGACGTGCGGGAGAACGCCCTGCTCGACCAGCCGGACCTGCGGTTCTGGGTGGTCTACGACGAGGCGATCCGGCGCGCCGCGCCCGCGCTGCTGCCGACCTGGCCGGACAGCGAGCTGGCCGCCGCGTTCTCCGACCACCCGTCGTTCGCCACCGCGGCGACCCTCGCCGGGCTGGCCGAGGCGGCCGGGATCGACCCGGACGGGCTCGCGGCCACCGTCTCCGAGTACAACGCGGCGCTGGCGTCCGGCGCGCGGGACCGCTTCGGCCGGGAGCACCGGCCGCTGCCCGTCGCCGAGCCGCCGTTCTACGCGGTGCTCAACCACGGCACGACGTTGAAGAGCCCGGCGGGCCTGGCCGTGGACGGGAGGTTGAGGGTGCTCGGCGTCGAGGGGCCGTTCGAGAACCTCTACGCGGCGGGCGAGGTGCTGGGCGGCAGCGCGTTGTCCGGCAAGTCCTTCGTGAGCGGGATGAGCGTCACCCCCGCCCTGTCCTTCGGTCGGATGCTCGGCGCGCCGGCCGCCGAATCACCCGGAAAGGCGTCCTATGTGGAACAGGTCTGACGTCGACTTCGTCAGCAGCGCCGAGCTGCCGTGGCACCCGGTGCCGGAGGGCGACTTCGGCGCCCCGGCGGGCGGGCGCAAGCGCTTGCTCAGCGCCGACCCGGACGACGGCGCGGAGACGTTCCTGCTCCGGCTGAACGCCCCGCACCGCGGTGTGCTGCCCGCCGAGGCCGACGTCTACGTCGTCTCCGGGGCGGGCTCGCTCGACGGGGAGCCGTTGGGGGTCAACGACTACGTGCACGTCCCGGCGGGCGCGGCGATCGACCTCGTGCCCTCGGTGCGCGGGTTGACGCTCTACTGCGGGTTCTGGGGACCGCCCCGGTTCCTCGCCGGCGAGGGAGGCGGGACCTCCGCGCGCGTCACGCACACCGAACGGCTCAAGTGGACGCCCGCGACGTGGAGCGGTGACACGCCGCTCGACCCGGGCGCGATGACCAAGGTGCTGCGGTCGGACGACGCCGCCTACATCTACCTGGCGGCGATGATGCCGGGCTGGCGCTCGGCCGACGAAGAGGCGCACCCCGTCTACGAGGAGTCGTTCAAGATCTACGGCGACGTCCTCATGGGAGCGCGTGGCGTGATGCGCGAGGGGGCGTACTTCTTCCGCTCCCCGGACGTCTTCCACGGCCCGCTCTACAGCCGCGGCGGCACGATGTCGTTCATCCGTTCCGACGCCGCGCCCACGACCGAGTACCGCACCCCGCCGCCCGGCGGCGCGTGGGACGAGCTGGCGGCGGTGGCGTATGCCGACTGAGCGCACGACGGCGGCGACGCCCACCGAGGAGGAGATGACCATGAGTACCGGCAGCGGCGCGTCGATCTCGGTGCGCGGGGTCGGCAAGACCTATCAGGCGGGCGCCGGTCCGGTCCGGGCGCTCCTGCCCACCGACCTGGAGGTCGCCCCGGGCGAGTTCGTGGTGCTGCTCGGCCCGTCCGGGTGCGGCAAGACCACGCTGCTGCGGATGCTGGCCGGCCTCATCACGCCCACCGAGGGCGTGATCGAGATCGGCGGCAAGCCGCTGTTCTCCGGGCGGTCCACCGAACCGTCGCGGGACGCGCTGGGCTCGCTCGGGTTCGTCTTCCAGGCGCCGAACCTCATGCCGTGGCGCAAGGTGTGGCGCAACATCGCGCTGCCGCTGGAGGGCAAGGGCGTGTCGAAGGCCGAGCGCCGGGCGCGCGTGGAGGAGCTGGCCGCCTCCGTGGGGCTGAGCGATTTCCTCGACCACTACCCGAAGGCGCTCTCCGGCGGCATGCAGCAGCGGGTGGCGATCGCCCGCGCGCTGATCCACCACCCGTCCATCCTGCTGATGGACGAGCCGTTCGGCGCGCTCGACGCGATGACCCGCGACTCCATGAACCTCCTGCTGCAGAAGGTCTGGATGGACATGGGCAAGACGGTGGTGCTGGTGACGCACTCCATCAGCGAGGCGGTCTTCCTCGCCGACCGCGTGGTGCTGCTGTCCCAGCGGCCCGGCCGCATCCAGGACGTCGTGGACGTGGACTTCGCGCGGCCCCGTGACCTGACCGTCGCCGACGACCCGCACTTCGGCGAGCTGGTCGGCCGGCTGCGCAAGCAGTTGGGCGGCCACCGGTGACCACCCGCGCGCTGGCCGGCTTCGCCGCCGGACTGGCCCGCGACCACCTGCCCGGGGAGGTCGCGGCCAAGGCGGGCGCGCTGGTCCTGGACTTCCTCGGGGCGGCGACCGGCGGGGCCGGCGTGCCCGAGGTCGCCGCGCTGACCAGGCTCGTGCTGGCCCGGGGCGGCGTGCCGGAGGCCAGGGTGGTGGGCACCGGGGCCGCCGCGCCGCTGCCGGACGTCGCGTTCTGCGCGGGCGCGGCGGCGGACGTGCTGGAGCACCAGGACGGCTACCGCTTCGGCGGGTTCCACCCGTCGCACGCCATCCCGGCGGTGCTGGCCGTCGCCGAGCACGTCGACGCGGACCTGCCCGAGCTGCTGACCTCGGTCGTGGTGGCGTACGAGGTGGCCAACCGCATCGCCCGCGCCGCCCACCCCGCCGCCACCAGGGCCGGGTGGTTCCCCACGGCGGCGTCGTTCGGCGCGGCGGCCGCGTGCGCGCGGCTGCTCGGGCTGGACGAGGACGGGGTCGCCGACGCGATCGGCGCGGCGGCGTTCTTCGCGCCGGGCGTCCTCATCGAGTCGATCTTCGCCGCGCCGGGGACCAAACCGGCGTTCGCCGGGCAGATCGCCCGCGCCGGGGTGGAGGCCGCCCTGGCGGCGCAGGCCGGCCTGTCGGGCTGGCGCGAGGTCGTCGAGCACCCGCGCGGGCTCGTCGCGGTGCTCGGCGGCGACGGCGCGGCGTCGGTCGCCGACGGGCTGGGCGAGGAGTGGACCGTCCTGGACGTGCACCAGAAGTGGTTCGCCGGGTGCCGGCACACCCACGGCGCCGCGCAGGCGACCGCCGAGCTGGCCGAGGAGCACGGGCTGACCCCGGACCGGATCACCGCGGTGGACGTCGAGACCTACGACATCGCGCTGCTGCTGGTGGACCGCCCGGTCACGGCCGACCCCGGCACGGTCACCTGCACGCTGAGTTTGCCGTTCGCGGTCGGCGCCGCGCTGGCCGACCGGCACGTCGGCGGCGCGCAGTACGCCGCCGACCGGCGCGGCGACCCGGCGGTGCTGCGGGTCGCGGACCTGGTGCGGCTGCGCCGCGCCGACGACCTGGAGGCCCGCTACCCGGAGCACACCGCCACCAGGGTCACGCTGACCGAGGCCGACGGCACGACCCACACCCGCACCGTGGACGTCCCCGTCGGCGACAGCCGGGCCCCGCTGGGCCGCGACCGGCTGCTCGCCAAGTTCGCCGGCTACACCGAACCGGTGTTCGGCCGCGCCGCCGCCGGCCGCGTCGCGGGAGCCCTGCTGGACGGCGACCCGATGACCGCCCGCGACCTCGTCGACCTGCTGACCAGCCCGCCCGAGAAGGAGCAACCATGACCGACATCGTGGACGCGGACGTGCACGTCATCGTGCCGGAGCCGGTGACGGCCGAGGCGTTCGCCCCCTTCGGCGAGGTCGTCTCGCTGCGCACCACCCCGAAGCTGCCGATCGACCTCTACCACGGCGCCAACGCCATCCACGGCCCCATGCGGCTCGAAGTGGACGAGGCCCCGGAGTTCATCCTGTTCCGGGTCGGGCTGCGCGGCGGCGGGATCCGCTACCTGGAGCGCCACCACGGCATCACGCAGACGTTCATCCCGCTCGGCGGCGACGCGTTCGTCTCGGTGGTCGCGCCGCCGGACGCGCCGCTGGTGGACGGCTTCCCCGACTTCGCCTCGATCCGCGCGTTCCTGGTGCCCGGCGACACGGTGCTCAACATCCGCCGCGGCACCTGGCACGAGCCGCCGTTCCCGACCCGCGACGGCCAGCTGTTCTTCATCTCCAGCACGCCCGGCGTGACCGGCGGCCTGCAGTCCGCGGTGGACGCCAACGGCGAGGTGCACGAGCTGGACGTGGACAAGCGCAACCCCGTGCACCGCACCGGGAAGCGGCTGCGGGTGGAGCTGCCGTGACCACCGCGCCCCCGGCCGCCGCGGGCATCGGCGGATCGCCGCGCAAGCGCGACGGCGCCGCCCTGCTCACCGGGCGCGGCAAGTTCGTCGACGACCACCGGCCGCCCGGCCTGCTGCACGCGCACGTGCTGCGCAGCACCGTGGCGCACGCCCGGATCGCCGCCGTCGACACCTCCGCCGCCGAACGCGCGCCGGGGGTGCGCCTGGTGCTCACCGGGCGGCAGGCGGTCGAGCTGACCGGGCCGATCCCGTACTTCATCGACCCGGCCGCCCGCAACGGCAACCGTACCGACATCCACTGCCTCCAGGCGGACAAGGTCGTGTTCGCCGGGCAGCCCGTCGCGGCGGTGGTGGCCGAGACCCGCGAGCAGGCCGAGGACGCCGCCGCCCTCATCGCGGTCGACTACGAGGTGCTGCCGCACGTGCTCGACGCCGACGAGGCGATGCGACCGGACGCGCCGCGCCTCTACGACGACTGGCCGGGCAACGTCGTCGTCCACAACCGCTACGGCACCGGCGACACCGACGCGGCGCTGGCCGCCGCGGACGTGGTGGTGAGCGGCGAGCTGCGGATCGGCCGGTCCACCACCGCGCCGATGGAGCCGCGCGGCTACCTGGCCTCCTGGGACGCCGACGACGGGACGCTCACCGTGCACGCGTCCTGCCAGAACCCGCACCAGATGCGCTGGATGCTGTCCCGCACGCTGGGCCTGGAGGAGGACCGGATCCGCGTCGTCACCGCCAAGGTCGGCGGCAGCTTCGGGCTCAAGATGCAGGGCCACCCGGAGGAGACCCTGGTCGCGCTGCTGAGCAAGCTGGTCGGCGCGCCGGTCAAGTGGATCGAGGACCGCCGGGTGGCGCTGATGGCGGGCGCGCGCAACCAGGTGCACCGGTTCACCGCGGGCGCGACCGCCGACGGCCGCATCACCTGCCTGGTGGACCACATCGTCGCCGATGTCGGCGCGTTGACCGCGCAGGCGGGGTGGGCGATGCCGAACATGTCCGCGACCACGCTGCCGTCCGGCTACGCGGTCCGCGACGTCCGCGTCGAGCTGGACATCGTGTGCACGAACAAGCCGCCGGTCAACGCGGCCCGCGGGTTCGGCAAGGACGCGGCGCACTTCGTCATGGAGCGGGTGGTCGACCTCGTCGCCCGTGAGCTGGGGCTGGACCCGGTCGAGGTGCGGCGGCGCAACTTCGTCCCCGCCGACGCGTTCCCCTACCGCACGTCCACCGGGTTGAACATCGACAGCGGCGACTTCCACGGCCTGCTGGACAAGACGCTGGCCGCGCTGGACTACCCCGCCCTGCGGGCCCGGCAGGGGGCCGCCCGCGCCGAGGGCCGCCACCTCGGCGTCGGCTTCGCCTTCGAGCTGACCCCGGAGTCCTCCGACAGCCCCGGCACGTTCGTCTCCGGGTTCGACACCACCACCGTCCGGATGAGCATGACCGGCAAGGTGACGGTGCTGACCGGCGTGACCAACCCGGGCGGCGGCAACGACACCGGCATCGCCCAGGTCGTGGCCACCGAGCTGGGCGTGCCGATCGACTGGGTGGAGCTGGTGCAGGGCGACACCGACCGCTGCCCCAACGGCTTCGGGAACTTCAGCGGGCGCAGCATGGTCGTCGGCGGCGGTTCGGCGACGCTGGCCGCGCGGGACGTGCGGCGCAAGCTCGCCGACCTCGGCGCGCGGCTGCTGGACGTGCCGGGCGACCGGGTCGAGGTGGTCGACGGCGTGGTGCGGGCACTGGGCGCGCCCGAGCGGTGCGTGCCGGTGCCCGAGGTGGCCCGCACCCTGTTGACCAGGGCGTTCGCCGTGGGGCGCGACATCGAGCCGGTGCTGGAGTCCACCCGCGCCTACAAGCCCGGCAACATCGACCACGTCCCCGACGAGCACGGCCGCATCCAGCCCTACCCGACGTATTCGAGCTGCCTGCACGCCGCGGTGGTCGAGGTGGACACCGGCACCGGCAAGGTGTCGCTGCTGGACTACGTGATGGCGCACGACTGCGGCACGATGATCAACCCGGCGCTGGTCGAGGGCCAGGCGCGCGGCGCGGTCGTGATGGGCCTGGGCGCGGCGCTGTCCGAGCAGCTGGTGTTCGACGCGGACGGCCGGCTCGCCAGCGACCGGTTCAAGACCTACCTGCTGCCGCGCGCGGGCGACGTGCCGACCCTGCGCATGGTCCACCAGGTCACGCCCAGCCCGTTCACCATGCACGGCAACAAGGGCGCGGGCGAGGCGGGCGTGGGCGGCGCGCAGGCGGCGGTCGCCAACGCGGTCGAGGACGCGCTGGCGCCGCTGGGCGTCACGGTCACCTCGGTGCCGCTGACCCCGCCGGTCGTGCTCGGCCTGATCGACGCGGCGGTGGCCCGATGACCCCCGGGTACACCGCGCCGCGCGACGTCGGCGGGGTCGTCGCGGCCCTGGCCGACGGCGACGGGCTGGCGATCGGCGGCGGCACGATGCTCGTGCCGGACCTGACGCACGGCAAGGTCCGGCCGCGCGTGCTGGTCGACCTGTCCAGGGCCGGCCTGGCGGGCGTCACGGCCGCCGACGACGGCGTGGTGGTGGGCGCGATGACCACCTACGCCGACCTCGCCGCCGCCGACCTGCCGCTGCTGCCCCGGGTGGCGCGCGGCATCACCGGCGGCCCGCAGATCCGCCACCGCGGCACCGCCGGCGGGTCGGCGTGCTACGCCAACCCGGCCTCGGACGTGCCCGCCTGCCTGGTCGCGCTGAAGGCGCGGATGCGGCTGGCGAGCGCGCGGGGCGGGCGCGAGGTCGAGGCGGGGGAGTTCTTCACCGACGGGTTCCGGACCGCCCGCGAGCCCGACGAGGTGCTGACCGCGTTCACCGTGCCCCGCACGGACGCCGCGATCGGGTACCTGAAGTTCAAGCTCGCCGAGAGCAGTTGGCCGATCGTCACCGCGGCCGCCCTGGTCGGGCCGGCGGTCGTCCGGGTCGCCATCGGCGGTGCGGCGGCCACCCCGGTGGTGGTGGAGGTCGGGCGGGAGTCCTGGGCCGACGCGCACCGCGAGGCCGTGTGGGCCGCGCTGGACGCCGCGCGGCCGTGGTCCGACGTGCTGGCAGACGCCGCCTACCGGCGGCGCATCGCCCCCGTGATCGCGGATCGCGCGGTGGCGCACGCAGTGGAGGAGGAGCGGTGCGAGTGACGGTGAACGGCCGCGAGCACGAGTTCGACGCCGACGCGCGCACGCTGCTGGTGCACGCGATCCGGGAGCGGGTCGGGTTGACCGGCACCCACGTCGGCTGCCTGACCGGCGACTGCGGCGCCTGCACGGTCGTGCTGGACGGCCGCACGACCAAGTCCTGCTCGGTGCTCGCGCTCACCGCCGACGGCGGGGACGTGCGCACGGTGGAGTCGCTGGCCGACGGCGAGGAGCTGCACCCGGTGCAGGAGGCGTTCTGGGACGGGTTCGCCTTCCAGTGCGGCTTCTGCCTGCCCGGCATGCTGCTCACCGCCCGGGAGCTGATCGAGTCCAACCCGGACCCGACGGACGAGGAGATCCTCGCCGCCGTCAACGGGAACCTGTGCCGCTGCACGGGCTACAACACGATCGTCACCGCCGTCCGCGAGGCCGCGCGGCGTTGCGGGGGGTGTCCGCGATGAGGCCGTGGGAGGTGGTGGAGGAGTTCCTGGCCGCGTACGGCGCGGGGCGGCTCGACGACGCCGCCCGCCGGCTCCACCCGGACGTGCGCATGATCTTCCCCGGCGGGCGCGAGTACACCGACCTGGCCCGCCTGGCCGCGGTCTCGGCCACCCGCTACCGCTGCGTGGACAAGCACCGCGACCACTACGACAGCGTGGAGGGGCCGGACTCCGCCGTCGTCTACTCCACGGGCCGGCTGCACGGCGAGAACCGGCACGGCGTCGCGTTCGACCACGTCCGGTACGTGGACCGGTTCGTGGTGCGGGACGGGCTGATCGTCGAGCAGCGGGTGTGGAACGACCTGGCCGAGACCGGGGTGCTGGACGCGCGCACCGCGGCCGAGCTGGACGAGCGCTGGCGACCCGGCGGCGCCGCATGAGGCCGCTGGTGTTCTCCCCGGTCGAGCTGGGCGGCGTG
Organism: Actinosynnema sp. NPDC004786; assembly: GCF_053601135.1. Classification (NCBI taxonomy): domain Bacteria; kingdom Bacillati; phylum Actinomycetota; class Actinomycetes; order Pseudonocardiales; family Pseudonocardiaceae; genus Actinosynnema; species Actinosynnema sp. NPDC004786. The sequence goes on from NZ_JBSGBG010000009.1 coordinate 110,809, forward strand.
GCGCTGCGCAACCGGGTGTTCGTCTCCGCGCACACCACCAACTTCGGCGTGGACTTCCTGCCGACCGACCGGCACGTCGCCTACCACGCCGAACGCGCGCGCGGCGGGGTCGGCCTGATCATCACCGAGCCGCTGCGGGTGCACGGCACGAGCCTCGGCCGGGCGGGCGGCCTGTCCGCCTCGCCGGCGGCGCTGCCCGGCCTCACCCGGGTCGTGGAGGCGGTGCGCGCCGAGGGCGCCGCGATCTTCACCCAGATCACCCACGCGGGCCGGCACAGCGAGAACGTGTTCCGCCGGTCGGCCGCGTGGGGCCCGTCGCCGCGCAAGTGGAACGTCGCGGGCGCGGTGCCGCACGCGATGACCCGCCGGGAGATGGCGGAGGTCCGCACCGCCTACGCCGACGCCGCGCGGCTCGCGGTGGCGGCGGGCTTCCAGGGCGTGGAGATCCACTTCGGGCACGGCCACCTGCTGCACCAGTTCCTCTCGCCGGCGTCCAACACGCGCACCGACCCCTACGGCGGCGACTTCGACGCCCGGCTGCGGTATCCGCTGGAGGTGCTGGACGCGGTGCTCGACGCGGTCGGCGGCGAGGTCGCGGTGGGCGTGCGGATGAGCGCGGACGAGCTGGTCGAGGGCGGGCAGACGCTCGCCGAGGGCGAGCGAGTCGCGGAACTGCTCGACACGACCCGCGACCTGGCGTTCCTCAACGTCTCCGTGGCGTCCTACACGGTGCCGTCCATCGGCCACCACGTCGCCGACATGAGCGAGGGGCACACCCCGTACCTGGCCCAGACCCTCGCCGTCGCCCGGCGGTGCGGGCGCACCCCGGTGCTGGCCGCGTGCCGGTTCGTGGACCTGGACGACGCCGAGCGCGGCCTGGCCGCCGGGCTCGCCGCGGTCGCCATGACCCGCGCGCACATCGCCGACCCGCACCTGCTGGCCAAGGCGGCGGCGGGGCGCGAGCGCGACATCCGCCCGTGCGTGTCGTGCAACTTCTGCATCGGCGAGATCGCGGGCCACCGGCCGATCACCTGCATGGTGAACCCGACGGTGGGCCGCGAGGCCGAGTGGCCCGTCGTGCCCGAGCCCGCCGAGCGGCCCGCCCGGATCGTGGTCGTCGGCGGCGGTCCGGCGGGCGCGGAGGCCGCCGCGGTCGCCGCCGAGCGCGGCCACGCCGTGACCGTGTGGGAGGCCGGCGGCGAACTCGGCGGCCAGGTGCGGGTCGGCCGGCGCGGCGCGGGCCGGGGCCACCTCGACCGCCTCCGCGCGCACCAGCACCGCCGGTTCGCCGCGCTCGGCGTGCCGGTCCGGCCGCACCGGGCCACCGCCGCCGACGTGCTGGCCGAGTCGCCGGACGCGGTGGTGGTCGCGACGGGCGCAGTGCGGCGGGCCCGCGTGGTGCCCGGCTGGGGCCGCGCGCTGACCCCGGAGCAGGCGCTGGCCGGCCGCGACTGGGTGGGCCGCGTGGTGCTCGTGCTGGACGACGAGGGCGCGTGGACCACGGCGTCGGTCGCCGAGACGGCCGCCCGCGCCGGGGCGCGGGTGCACGTGGTCACGGCCGCGGGCGCCGTGCTGTGGGGCGTGAGCGAGTACAGCCGGATGACGGCCGTCGAACGGCTGCGCTCGCTGGACGTGGGCCTCTGGGCCTCCGCCACCGCCGAACTCCGCGACGGCGTCGCGGTGGTGGCCAACGCGTTGACCGGCGCCGTCACCGAGATACCCGGGATCGCCGACGTGGTCGCCGTCGACCCGCCGGACGCGCTGGACGAGCTGTCCGACGCGCTCGCCGAGGCGAACGTGCCCGTGCACGTCGTCGGCGACGCGGTCGCGCCCCGATCCCTGCTGGAAGCCGTGGCCGAGGGGCATGCCGTCGGCCGGACGATCTGAGGAGGCCCGCATGGCCCGCAAGCTCGTGCTGCTCACCTACAACATCAAGCCCGGGGTGCCGCTGGAGGAGTACGCCGAGTACACCCGCAGCGTCGACTACCCGGTGTTCCGCCGGCACCCCGGCATCCAGGACTACGCCAACTACGTCGTGCGGCGGAACGCGCGCGGCGAGGAGTGGTTCAAGCACTTCGACCTGATGTTCGTGGACGACCTCGACGCCTTCCACGCCGGCGGGAAGCTGCACCACGGCGACCCGGCCGTGCTGGAGCACGCGGCCGGCTGGCGGGAGAAGTGGGGCAGCGACCCGGCCACCGGGTGGCGCACGGACGTCAACATCACCTACGCCGACGAGATCTGGGGGTGACGCGACCCCGGGACGGCCGGGTCGTCCTGCCGGCCGTCCTGGTCGGCGCCGGGTACATGCTCCCGCTCTACCTCACCGGCGCGCTCGGCGTGGCGATCCGGGACGACCTCGGGCTGAGCGCGACGCGGTTCGGCGCGGTGGTGTCGGTGTTCTTCGCCCTGGGCGGGGTGCTGATGCCGTTCGGCGGCCGCGTGGTGGACCGGATGGGCGCGGCCGCGGCCGTGCGGCTCTCGGTCGCGGGCGCGGCGTCGTGCCTGGCCGCGGCGGCCGCCCTGGGCGGCACCGCCGCGGGGCTCGCCGCCGCGCTGGCCGTCGGCGGGGTCGGCACGGCGGTCGCGGGCCCGGTGGGCGGCATGCTCATCGCCCGCGGCGTCGCGCCGGAGCGGGCGTCGCGGGCGTTCGCGCTGGAGCGCTCGTCCATCCCGGCGGCCACGCTGCTGGCCGGGTTGGCGGTGCCGACGCTGGGCGCGGTCCTGCACTGGCGGGCGGTGTTCCTGTGCGCGGCGGTCGCGGTGGCGCTCGTCGCGTTCCTCCCGGTGCCGCCGCCGACCCGCGCGCAGCGGGCGGACGGCGGGGGAGCGCCGCGACCGCCGGGGCCGCTGCTGGTGATGACCGGGGTGTTCTTCCTCGGCTCGGCGGCGGCGACCGCGATGAGCGCGTTCCTGGTCGGTTACGGCGTCGCCGCGGGCGGCACGGCGGGGGCGGCCGGGGTGGCGCTGGCCGTGGCGAGCGCCGCCACCATCGCCGTCCGGCTCGGGCTCGGGTTCACCTCGCGCCGGGTCCCGGGGCGAGGTGCCCTGACCGCCCTGCTGCTGGTGGGGGCGGCCGGGTTCGCCGTCCTGGCGTTGCCCTCGCCGGTGGCGCTGTGGGTCGGCGCGGCGCTCGCGGCCGGCGCGGGCTGGGGGTGGACGGGCATCGCGGGTCACGCCGTGGTGACCGCGCACGCGCACGCGCCGGGCGCGGCCACCGCGTTGATCCAGGCGGGCGGCTGCCTCGGCGGCGTGGCCGGTCCGCTGGTGCTGGGCGCGGTGACCGACGGCGGCTCCTACGCCGCCGGGTGGCTGGTGCTGGCCGGGTTCCTGGTGGTGGCCGCGCTGGCGAGCGCGCTCAACCGCGGCATCTGGGCGCGGTCGGGGTCACAGCCCGCGGCAGCGGCGGTGGTTGACCCCCGGGACACTCGCAACCTAACCTCTGAGCGGAACAGCGTTCGCCTCACCGGAACACCGGACGGCGACGGAAAGGGGACCCCATGGCCGACGGACCGCTGACGGGCGTGCGGGTGCTCGACGTCTCGACGATCCTGGCCGGCCCGCTCTGCTGCCGGATCCTCGGCGACCACGGCGCCGACGTCGTCAAGGTCGAGCACCCCGAGTTCGGCGACGGGATGCGCGGGCACGGCAAGCAGAAGGACGGCATCCCCCTGTGGTGGAAGGAGATCTCCCGCAACAAGCGCCACCTCGGGCTCAAGCTGTCCACACCGGACGGGGCCGCGCTGCTGCTGAAGCTGGCCGCCCGTGCCGACGTCCTGGTCGAGAACTTCCGCCCCGGCACGCTGGAGCGCTGGGGCCTCGGCCCCGACCGGCTGCACGAGGTCAACCCCGGCCTGGTGGTCGTCCGCGTCACCGGCTTCGGGCAGACCGGCCCCTACGCGGGCCGGGCCGGTTTCGGCACGCTCGCCGAGGCGATGAGCGGCTTCGCCCACCTCACCGGCCAGCCCGACGGCCCGCCCACGCTGCCCGCGTTCGGCCTCGCCGACAGCATCTGCGGCATCGCGGCGGCCTCCGCGGTCGCCATGGCCCTGTTCGCCCGCGACCGCAACGGCGGCCGGGGCGAGGTCATCGACATCAACCTGCTGGAGCCGATCATGACCGCCGTCGGCCCCGGCCCGATGGTCTACCAGCAACTGGGCGTCGTCGGTCAGCGGCACGGCAACCGGTCCGCCAACAACGCCCCGCGCAACACCTACCGCACCAAGGACGGCCGCTGGGTCGCCGTCTCCACCAGCGCCCAGCGCATCGCCGAGCGCGTGCTGGAGCTGGTCGGGCACCCGGAGGTGATCGACGAGCCGTGGTTCGCCACCGGGCACGGCCGCGCCGCGCACGCCGACCTGCTCGACGCCCACGTCGGCGGCTGGATCGCCGAGCGGACCGAGGCCGAGGTCAGCGCCGCGTTCGCCGAGGCGGGCGCCGCCGTCGCCCCGGTCTACACCGCGCGCGACCTGGTCGAGGACGAGCACGTCCGGCAGACCGGGATGCTCACCACCGTGCCGGACGAGGACTTCGGCGACCTGCTGATGCACAACGTGCTGTGGCGGGCGGCCACCGCGCCCGGCCGCGTCCGGTTCACCGGGCGGCCCCTCGGCGCCGACACCGACGAGATCCTGTCCGAGCTGGGCGTGGACGCCGCCGAGACCGCCCGGCTGCGCGCCGAGCAGGTGGTCGCGTGACCGCCGCCCCGACCACCCGGAGGACTTCCATGACACCGACCGCGACCACCGCGGCGCTGCTCGACGCCGTGGCAGGCGGCCTGGTCGTGCACGACCTGGGCAGACCGCTCACCGTGGGCATGGCCCAGTCGCCCAACCACCCGCCGTACTGGCACGCGCTGCCGCGCCGGCACGGCGACACCGTGCGCGCCGACGGCGGTTCGGCGGCCAACGACATCATCACCATGGGCACCCACGTCGGCACCCACATCGACGCGTTCGCCCACGTCTCGCACGACGGCAAGCTGCTCGACGGCTCCGACGCCGCCGAGGCCGGGCGCGGCGGGCGCTTCGTGGAGCTGGGCGCGCACACCATCGCGCCGATGGTGCGGCGCGGCGTGCTGCTGGACGTGCCCGCCGCGCTCGGCGACCCGACCGGCCTCCCGGCGGGCTACGAGATCACCCCGGACGACCTCGCCGCGGCCGAGCGCGCCCAGGGCACCGAGGTCCGCCCGGGCGACGTGGTGCTGGTGCGCAGCGGCTGGGGGCGGCACTTCGCCGACCGCACCCTCTACCAGGGCCAGGAGTCCGGTGTGCCGGGCGTGGGCGCGGCCGGGGCGACGTGGCTCGCCGACCGGGGCGCGCACGCCGCGGGCGCCGACACCATCGCGTTCGAGTGCCTGCCGCCGGGCAGCGGCCACAGCGTGCTGCCCGCGCACCGGGTGCTGCTGGTCGAGCGCGGCGTCTACATCGTCGAGACCCTGGAGCTGGACGCCCTGGCCGCGGCCGGCGCGCACGAGTTCCTGTTCGTGCTCTCGCCGCTGAAGCTGTTCGGCGCGACCGGTTCCCCGGTGCGCCCGCTGGCGGTGGTCGGCGCATGAGCACCCTGGCCGAAGAGCTGGCCTCCTTCGCCGCCGCCGCGCTGAAGGAGGGCGTGCCCGAGGACGTGTCCGCGTCCGTGCGGCGGCGGGTGCTGGACGTGCTCGGGCTGTGCGTGGCCGCGCACCGGCTGCCGACCAGCGCGGCGGCCGTCGAGCACGTCGCCGACCAGGGCGGGCGGCCGGAGGCGACCGTGATCGGCCTGGCCCGGCAGGTGCCCGCGGCCGCCGCGGCGTTCGCCAACGGCGTGCTCGCGCACTCGCTGGACTACGACGACACCCACCTGCCCTCGGTGCTGCACCCCAGCGCCGGCGTGGTGCCCGCCGCGCTGGCCGCCGGGCAGGCCGCGGGCGCGCACGGCCGCGACGTCGTCGCCGCCATCGCCGTGGGGCTGGAGGTGACCGTCCGGCTCGGCATGGCGGGCTACGACCGCGAGCTGGGCAACTCGGTGTTCTTCGAGCACGGCCAGCACGCCACCTCGATCTGCGGCGCGATGGGTGCGGCCGCGGCCGCCGCCCTGCTGTACGGGCTGGGCGAGCAGGGCGTGCTGGACGCGCTCGGCGTCACCGCGTCGTTCGCGGGCGGCGTGATCGAGGCCAACCGGACCGGCGGGACGGTCAAGCGGCTGCACTGCGGCTGGGCGGCCCAGTCCGGGGTCGCCGCCGCGCAACTGGTGCGGCGCGGCTTCACCGGTCCGCCGACCGTGCTGGAGGGCCGGTTCGGCTTCTTCCAGGCGTTCCTGCGCGGCCAGGCGGACCTCGCCGCCGTCACCGACGGGCTCGGCTCGCGGTGGGCCGCGCCGGGCATCTTCTTCAAGCCCTACCCGGCCAACCACTTCGTGCACACCGCGATCGACGCGGGGGCGCGGCTGCGCGCGGACGGCGCGCCCGCCGACCCCGACCGCATCGCCTCGATCGAGCTGCGCGTGCCCGCCGCGGTGATCCGGACGATCGGCGAGCCGATCGGGGTCAAGCGCGCCCCGGCCACCGGCTACCAGGCGCAGTTCAGCGGGCCGTACGCGGTGGCGACCGGCCTGCTCGGCGGCACGGGGCTGGGCGCGGGACTGGCGGACTTCACCGACGAGCTGGCCGCCGACCCCGTCCGCCGGGCGATCATGGCCAGGGTCGAGGTCGTGCCGGACGCCGCCTGCGACGCGATCTTCCCCCACCAGTTCCCCGCCACCGTCGTGGTGCGCGACGTCGAAGGCCGCGAGTGGCGCGCCGAGGTGACCGCGAACCGGGGCGGCCCGCAACGCCCGCTCACCGACGACGAGCTGGGAGTGAAGTTCACCGACAACACCAGGGGACGGTTGAGCGCCGAGACCGCCGAGGACGTGCGCGCCGCCGCGCTGTCACTCGACGCGCTGACCGACGTCGGCGCACTCCTGCGCCCCCTCGCCGCATTCACCGCCTGACAGGAGCGACCGCGATGGCACTCGACCTGCTAGTCACCAACGTCCGCGTGGTCCGCCACGACCGGCCGGAAGCCGAGCGCGCCGACATCGGCGTGGCGGACGGCCGCATCGTGCGGGTCGCTCCCGGCATCGACCCCGCCGAGGCGACGACGGTGGTGGACGGCGGCGGCAAGCTCGCCTTCCCCGGCGTGGTGGACGCCCACCAGCACTGGGGCATCTACAACCCGCTCACCGTCGACGCGGGCACCGAGAGCCGCGCCTGCGCCCAGGGCGGCGTGACGACCGCGTTGAACTACATCCGCACCGGCCAGTACTACCTGAACCGCGGCGGCGACTACGCCGAGGTGTTCCCGGAGATCCTGGCGGCGACGGAGGGGCGGTCCTACGTGGACTACGCCTACCACCTGGCCCCGATGTCCAAGCGCCACCTGGAGGAGATCCCGCGGCTCGTCACCGAGCACGGCGTGACCTCGTTCAAGGTGTTCATGTTCTACGGCAGCCACGGCCTGCACGGCCGCAGCGCCGACCAGAGCAGGTTCCTCATGATCCCCGAGGACGAGCGCTACGACATCGCCCACTTCGAGTTCGTCATGCGCGCCGTGCAGGCGGTGCGCGAGGAGCACCCCGAGCTGGCCGACGAGATCTCGCTGTCGCTGCACTGCGAGACCGCCGAGATCATGACCGCCTACACCAGGATGGTCGAGGAGGAGGGGAAGCTCACCGGCCTCGCCGCCTACAGCGCCTCCCGGCCGCAGCACTCCGAGGGACTGGCGGTGTCGATCGCGTCCTACCTGGCGCACGAGACCGGGTTGCCCACCATCAACCTGCTGCACCTCAGCTCGGCCAAGGCGATGGACGCCGCGCTGCGGATGGCCAGGGCGTTCCCGCACATCCGGTTCCGGCGCGAGGTCACGGTCGGGCACCTGCTCGCCGACATCGACACCGCCTCCGGCATCGGCGCGAAGGTGAACCCGCCGATCCGGCCGCGGGCCGACGTCGAGGCGCTGTGGGAGCACGTGCTGGCCGGGGAGGTCGACTGGGTCGTCTCCGACCACGCGTGCTGCCGGGACGAGCAGAAGTTCGGCGACCCGCGCGACGACGTGTTCCTGGCGAAGTCGGGCTTCGGCGGCGCGGAGTACCTGCTGCCGGGCATGGTGACCGAGGGCGTCAAGCGCGGCCTGTCGCTGGGCGACATCGCCAAGCTGACGTCGTGGAACCCGGCCACCCGCTACGGCCTGCGCACCAAGGGCGCGATCGGCGTCGGCTTCGACGCGGACTTCTGCCTGGTGGACCCGGACACCACGTGGACCGTGCGCGCGGCGGACTCGGAGTCGACCCAGGAGTACACGCCGTTCGAGGGCTTCGAGCTGACCGCCGCCGTGACCGACACGTTCGTGCGCGGCCACCGGGTGCTCGAAGCGGGCAAGGTCGTCGGCGACCCGGTCGGCCGGTACCTGAAGCGCCCGACCGGCGCATGATCCCGCGCAGCTACCTGTACGTGCCCGGCGACCAACCGGCCAAGCTGGCCAAGGCCGCCGGGCGCGGCGCGGACGCGCTCATCGTGGACCTGGAGGACGCGGTGGCCCTCCGGGCCAAGGGCGCGGCCCGCGAGGCCGCCACCGCGTACCTGGCCGGCGGCCGGGCGTGGGTCCGCGTCAACGCCGACGCCCTGGCCGAGGACGTCGCGGCGGTCGCGGACGCGCCCGGCCTGGCCGGCCTGGTGGTCCCCAAGGCCGAGCCGGCGCTGCTGGCCGAGGTGGACCGGCTGCTGGGCCGGCGGCCCGTGCCGGTGGTGGCGCTGCTGGAGACGGCCCGGGGGATCCGCGACGTGGACGCCGTGGCGAGCGCGCCCCGGGTCGTGCGGCTGGGCGTGGGGGAGGCGGATTTGGCCGCCGAACTGGGCCTGCGGCCGGACGACCGGCGCACCGAGATGTGGCCGTTGCGCTCGGCGATCGTCGTCGCCTCCGCCGCGGCAGGGCTGCCGGCCCCGATCGGGCCGGTGGAGACGGCGGTGCGCGACGAGGCGCGGCTGCGCGCGGGGACGGAACTCCTGCTGCGCCAGGGCTTCCGCGCGCGCACGGTGCTCACCCCGGCCCAGCTGCCGGTCGTCAACGCCGTGTTCAGCCCGTCCCCGGAGGAGGTGGCGGCGGCGCGGCGCGTGGTCGCCCTGCTGGCGGAGGCGGGGTCCGGGGTCGCGGTGGACGAGCACGGCCGTTTCATCGACGCCGCCGTGGCCCGCTCGGCGCGTGAGGTGCTCGACCGCGCGGACGCGTGCCGGCCGGCGGGCTGACCCGGCGGGCTGACTCATCGGGCTGACCCGGCGGGCGCGTCGCGCTCCGCGGCGACGGGGACCGACCGGTGCCGTCCCGCGATGTCCGCGCCGCGGTGTCGCCGGCGGGCTGGTCGGTTGATGCCCCGCGCCCTCGGTGTGAGGCGCCGCGTCCCCGGTGCGGTGCGAGGGCCGGGACGCGGCGGTGTGGTCACGACGGGGTGCGGCCTTGGAGCACCGCGCGGCGGAAGAACTCGTGCAGGCCGTCGAACACCGGACCGGTGATCGCCAGCACCTCGTCGTCGGAGCACACCATGGACAGCCCGCGCAGCACCACGTCCAGGCCCCGCGCCTCGGGCGCGTCGAACAGCTCGTCCTCCAGGTCCGCCTCGTGCACGGCCTCGGCGATGCGCCACAGCACCGGGTCCACCAGGTCGTAGCGCCGCAGGACGGTTTCGAACGTGCAGTCGTCGCCGTGGTGGGTCAGGTCGACGCCGCGCATGTCGAACGGGATCGCGTCGGCGGGCACCTCGGCCGGGTCGTCGACGAAGACGAACTCCGCGTCGGGGTCGATGAACCGCCGGATCAGCCACGCGCAGGCGGCCCGGTCGATGTGCACGCCGCGGCGGGTCGCCCACCTCACGCCGGCTCCCGCGCGTCCTGGTGGCGTTCGCCGGCCAGGTCCGCCACGGCGGCGCGGGCCCGCTCGCGCTCGGGCGGCGGGAAGTAGTCGCGCCGGTGGATGCGGTGCAGCTCCTGGCGCAACCGGCGCGCGGCGGCGCGACGCCCCGCCTGGTCCAGCCCGAGCGATCCCGTCGCCTCCGCGACGACGTCCAGGTACTCCGCGGCACGTGCCGCGGCGAGCGACGCCGCCAGCTCCTCCTCGGCGGACGCCGCCGTCGGCCGGCCCACCCACACCATCGCGGTGCCGCCGGCCTGCACGACCTCCTCCGCCAGCCACTCCAGCTGCTCCCGGGTGCGCGCGTCGTGCGGCAGCGCGGCCAGCCCGTCGCCGAGCTGCGCCACGCCCAGGCGCTTGAGCTTGCGCCACACCGAGATCCGGGGCGTGGACGGCTCGCGGGGCAGCCGGTAGGACAGCAGGACCCAGCCGGAGCCGTGCTCCGACCCCTCGCCGCCGGCCATGCCGGCCATGCTAGCCGCCCACCCCCGCCGACGTGGTCACGCGACCGGGAGCCCGACCAGCGCGGCGACGACGCCGAGGCCCGCGCAGGCGATCAACACGCGCGGCATCGACCAGCGCACGCCCAGGACCAGGACGAGCGCGACCGCGGTGATCACCGCCTGGACCGGGCGGAAGGTCGAGAGGTCGGGCAGCGCCAGGCGGAGGGGCCCGAAGCGGTGGACCGCGGTGGCGTGGAAGAGGGTGTTGAGGGCGAAGTAGAGCGCGAGGTTCGCGATCACGCCGACGACGGCCGCGGTGATGCCGGTCAGCGCGGCGGAGAGGGCGCGGTTGTGCCGCAGGCGTTCGACGTAGGGCGCGCCGAGGAGGATGAACAGGAAGCACGGCACGAAGGTGACCCACGTCGTCAGCAGTGCGCCGAGCACGCCCGCCACCCACGGGTCGAGGCCGCCGGGGTGGTTGTATGCGCCCAGGAACGCGACGAACTGCACCACCATGATCAGCGGGCCCGGCGTGGACTCGGCCAGCGCCAGGCCGCGCACCATGTCGCCCGCGGACAGCCAGCCGTAGACCTCGACCGCGCGTTGGGCGACGTAGGCCAGCACGGCGTACGCCCCGCCGAAGGTGATCACGGCGGTGCCGGAGAAGAACAGGCCCTGGGCGGTGAGGGTGCTGCCGATCCCGGTGAGCAGCGCGACCGCGACGACCGGCGCGGCCCACACGACGAGGCCGACGCCGAGCACGGCCGCCGCCCGACGCGCCGACGGCCCCTCGTGGTGCAAGGCGTCGTCGGCGATCAGCGGGGCGGGCCCGTCGTCGGCCCCGCCGTGCCCGCCGCGCGGCTCCGTGACGCCCGGCGCGAAGCGGCCCAGCACCCACCCGACCGCGGCGGCGGCCGCGATGACGACGGGGAACGGGATCGCGAACAGCGCCAGCGCCGCGAACGCGCCGGCGGCGATGGCCACGAGCGCGGGGTGGTGCAGGGCGCGCTTGCCGACGCGGAACACCGCCTGCGCCACGATGGCCACCACGGCGGGCGCGATCCCGGCGAAGAGGGCGTTGACGGCGGTGGTGTCGCCGAACGCCACGTAGATCGCCGACAGCGCGAGCAGGGCGAGCATGCCGGGGAGCACGAACAGGGTGCCGGCGATCAGCCCGCCGCGGCGGCCGTTGAGCAGCCAGCCGACGTAGATCGCGAGCTGCTGGGCCTCCGGGCCGGGCAGCAGCATGCAGTAGTTCAACGCGTGCAGGAACCGCTGCCTGCCGATCCAGCGCTTCTCCTCCACGAGCGTGCGCTGCATGACCGCGATCTGGCCCGCCGGGCCGCCGAAGGTCTGCAACGAGATCAGGAACCACGCCTTGGTCGCCGTGCGCAGCGGGATCACGTCCCCGCTCCTCGTGTCCGGCATGAGTCGACCTCCCCGACCGTCGTGCACCGGGGGGAATGTAACCACGGTTGCACCGCGAGGGGCGCGCGTCCCGGATGGTGGGCGGTCTAGCAGGGCGAGGTGGCGTGCGCGTTCTGGTCGGACACGCGCAGCACCGCCTGGTCCACGACGAACAGCGACGTGCCCGCGTTGCCGCCCAGCCGCAGGGCGCAGCCCGAGGCCGGCAGCGGTTTCGCCGGGTCCGCCGGCGCCAGCCGCACCGGCGTCACCCGGATCACCGACATGCCCAGGACGCCGAACTCGACCGGGACGCCCGCGCGCACGTCGTCCGCGAAGCGGTCGGCCAGGCGGAACGGCAGCACGGCCAGGAACACCACCGCGAACCCGACCAGCGCGCCCGCCAGGCCGCGCGCCCAGTGCCGCCCGCGCAGGGGCAGCCGCACCACGAGCGACCGCACCCCGGTGCCCACCGACACGACGACGTCCGCCGACCCCGCCGACGCGGCCCGCTCCTGCAACCACCGCACGGCCAGGACCAGGACCAACGCCACGATCCCGACCAGGAACGCCCGCGCGACCAACCACGTGAACGTGATCCCGGCGTCCTCCGGCTCCACCCCCAGCGCCCAGTAGAAGCGCGCCGTCAGCACCCACCCGAACGCGTAGGACAGCCCGGCGACGCCCGTGGTGACCTTCGCCGCCTGCTCGGCCCACTCCGAGAGCCCGGCCAGGGCCGCCCGCATCACACGAACCTCGCCAGCAGGAGGATCGCGACGCACGCGCCCAGCAGCAGCCCCAGCGCGAACGACACCCGGTCGGCCCGGCGCACCGCGGCCGGGTCGCCCGCCGCCTCCGGCTCGACCACCGCGCCCCGGGTCTGCGGCAGCGCCCGGTCCAGCGCCCGGCCCCACTCCGCCAACGACGGCCGGTCGCCCGCGGCGCCCGCGGCCCTGGCGACCAGCGGCGCCAGCGCGGCCGGGAGCCGGTCGGCCGGCAGGTCGTCACCGGGGTGCCAGTAGGGCGAGACGAGGGTCCGCGCGGCCAGCAGCCCCAGCACGTACGACGTGGACGCCCGGTCGGGCCGGCCGACCTCGCCGGACAGCACGCGCGGGTCGGTCCAGTCGACGGTGGTGTAGAGCGGCTGGTCGCCCGGCTCCGCCACCGCCCGCAGCGAGTCGCAGTCCAGCACGAACACCGACGGCGGGTCCAGCGCCCACAGCACGTTGTGCGCGGCCAGGTCCTCGTGCACGAAGCCCCGGTCGTCCAGCCACGACAACGCCTCGACCAGCCGGTCCAGCAGCTCGACCTTCTGCCGGTCGGTGGCCCGGCGCACCCCCAACCGCTCCGCCCGCTTCTCGTACAGCAGGAAGTTCAGGTCCCGGACCCGGGTCCGCCCGTCCGGCAGCGCGACGTGGAACGCCGGACCGGCGCGCACGACCAGCGCGCCGACCACGTCCTCGCCGTCGCGCACCACCGCCACCGGCCACGCCAACCGTTCGCGCACGGAGGCGGCGGCCGCGTCGTCCAGCCCGGCGTAGACCTCCACCAGCCGGTCGAGGTCCGCGCCGCCGTGCCGCTCGTGGTACTTCTTGTAGAGCAGCGACCTGCGCTCGCCGGGCACGGCGAACACCCGGGCGGAGCCGCCCTGCGCCACCTGCTCCCCGTACCCGACCTCGGCTTCGGCGAGCCGCCGGGGCATCGCGGGCCACGGGTTCGCGGTCACCCGTCCTCCGGGCGGACGATCATGCGCGAGGTCGTCAGCGCGTCCAGGTGGTTCGAGAGCAGCGACCGGACCTGCGCGGCCAGCGGCTGGTCCGCCGTGTCGTCGAGCACCCGCACGTCGGAGGCCAGCAGCAGGCCGCCCAGCTCGTGCGCCCGCGCCGGGTCGAGCCCGACGGCGACCAGCAGGGTGCGCGGGTGGCTGCCCTGGTAGAACCGGTCGAACGACCGCTGCCAGCCCCGGTCCAGCGGCACGCCGTCGGTGATCAGGACGACCAGCGGCCGGTCGAACGTGATGCCGGACGCCACGTGCGCCGACGCGTCCGCCCCGATCAGCTTGCCGAGCAGGTCGAACACGGGCGCGAACAGCGTCCTGCGGCCGGCGGTGAGCGGGGGCCGGGGGAAGCCCTCGGTCAGGTCGGACAGCGGCAGCACGCAGCGGGCCGTGTCGGAGAACGTGACCAGGCACAGCCGGACCCGTTCGCCCAGCAGCGGCGAGTACAGCAGCTCGTCGGCCAGGGCGTCGAGCAGCTGCCCGACCTCGGGCAGCCGGCCCGCCATCGACGGCGACGAGTTGACCGCCAGGTAGATCGGCATGACCCTGCGCATGGCGCCTCCCTGCCCGGGTATCTCCGCCTGGACCGCTCCGGCGTTACCGCCGGCAGTCGAGCCGGTCGGGGGGACGGGTGCCCACGTACCGCCGCCACTCGTCGGCGGTGAGGTCGCGCCCGGCCGAGGCGCACGCGGCCCGCACCCAGTCCCGCTCGTCCAGGCTCCAGCGGGTCAGGCGCCCGCCGCCGGGTTCGGCGGTCAGCAGGTGCCGCCCGTCGGTGGTGACGGCGACCGCGGTGAGCTGGGGCATCCCCTGCGTGGCGGGCGCGAGCGGGATCGCGCCCAGCTCGCCGCCGGACTCCAGGTCGGTCAGCACGAGCACGTGGTCGGCGCGGATCCGGGCGGCCAGCCGGCCGTCCGGGGTGGTGGTCAGGCCGGGCGTCCACACCCCGGTGGACGGCACGGACCGGACCAGCCCGGTCCCGTCGCGGTCCCACACCTCGATCGCGGTCCGCCGCTGCACCAGCAGGTGCCCGTCGGTGTGGTGCACCGAGGTCGCGGGGCCGCCCGGCAGCTCGCGGGTCGTGCCCGCGGCGACGTCGACCAGCACCACCGCGTCCGTCCCCGACACCGCGACCCGCAGGCCGTCGGCGCTGATCGAGGCCCGGTCGGCCTGCACGGGCCTGCTGAACAGGGACGTGTCGACACCGGTCGCCACCACCGCCCGCTCCTCGCCGGTGGCCGCGTCCAGCACGTGCACCCGGCCGTCCTGGTCGACCACCACCAGCCGCGTCCCGTCGGCGGACGCGCGGGCGGCCATCACGTCCTCCACCCCCGGCACGGCGGGCCACCGGTCGACCACCTCGTCGCCGTCGTGGACGTGGACGGTCCCGCTCGGCGACGACAGCACCAGCAACCGCGAGCCGTCCGCGCTCCACACCGGCACGGTGTGGTAGTCGTTCACCCGCTCGTCCTCGAACCCGCCGGTGACGCCGTCGTCGGTCTCCACCTGGACGCGTCCCAGCGCGGCGACCGCGACCCGTCCCGGCGCCGTGACCAGCCACGGCGCGCGGCACGCCCGGCAGGTGAAGGGCACCTCGGTGCGCAGCGGCGCGCCGAGCCGGGTGTTGCGGGTCAGGTCCCACAGCACCAGGGCGTCGTCGGTGCCCGACACCAGGTGGTCGGAGTCGCCCGCGAACGCGAGCGCGCCGACCGGGACGCTGTTGCCCGGCAGCCGCCACCGCTCGCCCTGGTCGGCCCCGGAGGTGTCCACGACGTGCACGACGCCCGCGTGGCCGACCGCGACGCGCCCGCCGTCCGGGCTGACGGCGAGCGACTCGGGGTTGGGCTCGCCCACGGCCAGGCTCGCGTCCGCCGTGTCGTAGTCCGCCGCCTGGACGCCCTCGGTGCGCCACTGCCAGGTCTCGCCGTCCCGCATCCAGGCGAAGTGGCCGCCGTCGGGCGAGTAGCCCACGGCGAACCCGCCGTCCGCGGGCATCACCGACACCGGCACGGACCTCCGCACGGCCAGGTCGGCGACCGAGCGGACCTGCCACTCCGTGCTCCCCAGCACCGCGAGTTCGTCGTCGGAGCGCAGCGCGACCTTGTCCGGCCAGTTGTGCGCGACGGACTCGGTGGTCCGCCCGGTGCGCCGGTCGTGCGCGACCAGCCTGCCGCTGGAGTCGCGGGTGTCACCGGGGTCGAGGTGGTGGGTGGTGAACGCGACGACGTCGCCGGACGGCGAGATCGCCGCGCTGCCCCGGTTGTGCCCGGCGGGCACCTCGACGTCGGTGAGGGAGTCCCGGCCGTCCCAGCGCACCGCGCGGCCCTCGGCCAGCACGGCCGCCGTCACGCCGTCGGCGTCCACCGCGACGTCGACCACCGGGTGCTCGACGGAGACCTCGGTCCGGGCGTCGCCGTGCAGGTCCCACCGCACCACGCGGCCGTCCGCGGTGCCCGCCACGGCGACCCGGCCGTCCCGCGAGACCGCGACCGCGGTGACCGGCGACCCGACGTGCAGGTACCGGTCGAGCCGGGGGCTCGCGGCCAGCACCTGGAACAGCACCGACCGGGTCACCGGCTGCGGGTCGGTCCGGTACGCCTCCACGGCGAGCAGCTGCGCGAGGTCCAGCCGGGTGTCGACGTTCGCCAGCGCGGCCGACGCCAGGCCGCGGGCGGTCGCGATCCGCGCCTCGGTGCGGGCGTTGTCCCGCTGCACGACCGCCACCACCGCGCCGACCACGGCGAGCACCGCGAGCAGCGCCAACGCCACCACCGCGGCGCGGGCCAGGCGCAGCGTCGTGCGGTGCCGGCGCACGTCCTCGCCGACGAGGGCGTCCTTGGGCACGCCGCGCACGGCCGCGGCGACGTCGGCGACGCAGTCGCGGAAGCGGGCGTCGGCCTGGTCGACGCGGTCGGCGTCCCGCAGCCACCGCAGGTCCACCCAGCGCGGCTCGACGGCCATCGCGGCGCGCAACGGCGGCGGCAGCGCCGTCCGCTCGTGGTCGGGGTCGGGCTCGCCGTCGGTCACCACCAGCAGGATGCGGTCGGCGGACCGGTGGGTCAGCCACCACTCGACCTCCCGCGCCACCCACACCGAGCGCGCGGCGTCGACGGAGGCCATGAGCACCAGCCACCGCGAGGCCGCCAGCGCCCGTTCGATCGACCCCCACAGGTCCGGGTCGGCCGACAGGCTCGCGTTGTCCAGGAACACGCGCATCGCCCGCAGCCGGTACCAGGGCTTGGCCATGCGCTGGAGCCCGGTGCGCAGCGCGGGACCCGTCAGCCGGTCCTGCCTGTGGCTGTAGCTGATGAACGCGTCGTACTCCGCCCCGTCCGGCAACCCCCCACCCCCGGTCAGTCGACCACGTCCCATGGTCGGGCCGCCGGGGGTGGGGGAGGACGCACTATTGCGGAGAGGGGTCAGCCCCGGAACTCCGGCTGCACCCAGTAGGTGCTGTCGTGCCAGGCGTCGGTCGGGAAGCCGCCGCCGGTCCCGTAGTGGTAGACGCCCGCGCCGTGCGTGCCGTCGTGCGGTGCGGTGAACGGCGCGTGCACCACCGTGCCGGTGAAGTGGTTCTCGGAGGAGGCGTAGCCGCCCTGCGGGGTGTAGTAGGAGACGACGTAGTCGCGGCCGGCCTCGACCGGGACCGGGGCCGGGAAGTCGATCTCGGCCATCCGGCCGGGGTGGTCCCACTCCCGCTCGGCCAGCAGCACGCCGTCGTCGGACCACATGCGCAGGGTGATCGGCCCCCGGTACGCGCCGCGCAGCAGGGACGCGCCCAGGATCACGCCCGGCCGGTCGAGCCGCACCCGCACGCCCACCTCGACCGGCTGCGCGTCGGGGTCGTCCACCTCGGGCGCGTAGGGCGAGGTGAACTCGCAGCGGACCGCGCAGTTCACCGGCTGGGGCGTGGTCGTGCCGCCGACGTGCACCGTCACCGCGGGCCCGGCCGCGCCCGCGCCCGTCCCGGTCACCGCGCGGGCGGCGATGGCGAGGTCGCCCGCGGCCGGCGGCGTGTAGGTGTGCCGCCAGTCCGCGCGCCAACCGGCCAGCACGCGCACCGTCTCCGCGGCGACCCACGTCGCGCCGCCGTCGAAGGTCAGTTCGGTGGTGACGGCTTCGGGGGTGGCGCTGAACGAGCTGCCGGTGATCAGCAGCGGCACGCCGACCTCGACGCCCGCGCCGGTCGTCGGGGTCGTGACGGTGGCCGAGGGCACGTCCTGCGCGTGGGCCGGGACGGCGAGGAGCAGGGCGGCGGCGGCCACCGCCGTGAGCAAGCGGGGTGAACGGGACACGCGGTCCTCCTGGGTGAGCGGGACTCCACCGGCGTGATCGCTCCCACCCGACCGGCCGCTACGCCCGCACAACCGACCACTACGCCCGAACCCCCGCCCCCCACGCCGCTCATGCCCGCCTGCCGCCGCCCGCTCCCGCCCGCTCTCACCGGCCGCTCGCTCCCGCCCGCTCTCGCCCGCCGCTCGCTCCCACCCGCCGCTCGCCGCCGCCCGCTCTCGCCCGCTCCCGCCCGCTCCCGCCTGCCGCCGCCCGCTCCTGCCTGCCGCCTGCCCGCCGCCTGCCGCCCGCTCCCGCCGGCTCCCGCCCGCTGCCGCCGGCTCCCGCCTGCCGCTCGCCGCCGCCCGTTCCCGCCCGCACCGCCGGGCCGCTACCCCCTGCGGCCCCGAGGTGCGCCGTGGCGCGGATCGGCGGGGTCGGCCCCCGCCGATCCGCGTCCCGTCAGGAGCCGTCGCGGTCGAACCGGTCGCCGTTCCGGTCGGGGCGTTGGTCCTCGCGCGGGTCGAGGCGCGTCGACTCGATGGCGCGGATCGGCGCGCGGTGCTCCAGCACCCCCGGATCGCCCTCCGTCCGGGCCCACTCCCGGAGCCTGCGGTCCCGTCGCCTGCGCTCCTCGGTGATCCAGCCCGGCCCCTCGGCCGCCACCGCCTCCAGGATGTACAGCGCCGACGTCACCCCGGACGAGCCGAGCGCCAGCTCCTCCAGGTGGCCCCGGTCCTCGACCTCCTGGTCGCTCAGCCCTTCGAAGTTCTCGATCACCAGGTTGATGTCGTGGCTGTTCTTGAGCGACAGGCACAGCGCCCGGCTCACCACCATCCCCTCCCGGGGGTCCGTGACGGCCGCGATGTCGTTGTCCTTGAACACCACGATGTGCCTGCGCTCGCCCGCGAACCGGATGCCGACCTCGGTCACCTGCGCGAGCACGAGCGCGTCGTACCGGAACGACGCCCGCCGCTCGTTGCGCACCGAGCCGTCCTCGAACCCCAGGTCCACCCGGAACTCGCGGACGCCGTTGTCGGTCAGCAGGAACACCAGCACCAGGTACGACGAGTAGCGCGGCGGCCCGTAGATGTACCTCGCCCGCTTCGCGTGCGGCAGCCCCTCGGTCAGCACGACGTGCGCCACGACGTCGCGGTTGGTCAGCCGGGCCCGCCGCATCGCCTCGATCTTCAGGTGCGCCTTGTCGAAGTCCAGCCACCGCGCCATCTCGGCGTCGGTCGGGCGGTCGGCCAACCGCTCGCGCCACCGCCGGTACTCGGCCCGCTCCTCCTCCAGCACGGCGGCGCGGTCGGCCTCCTCCAGCCGCACCGCGAAGGACGTCCCGAGCACCTGCGCGCCACCCGCGGCCAGCGCCGCCGCGCCCGCGAGCACCAGCAGCACGATCCCGGCGCCCGCCGCCGTGCCGCCGCTCGCCGCGAGCATCCCGTACCCCCCGAGCACGGCGACCGCGCCGGACACCGCGACCAGCCCGCCCCACAGCACCTCCCGGGCGTTCGTGCCGGTGTGCTCGAACAGCGTCCCGGCCTCCCACCGCCGCGCCCAGTCCCGCACGTGCATCCGGATCAGCCACTTGAGCGTGCCCGCGCGGACCTCCCGCTTGACGGCGCGGCGGTACTCGTCCTCGTCGTCGGGCATGGGCGTGCCGTAGGTGCGGACGATGGTCAGGAACAACGCCCAGGACGCCTGCCGGACGGCCTCGTGCCACTCCTGCCGGTCCTTCGACGCCGACGGCTGCCGCCGGCGCACCTCGGCCTCGATCAGCCGGTGGACGGCGTCGCGGAAGTCCGGGCTGCCGGTGCGGGTCAGCTCGTCCCGGCCGGTGACCTGGCCCGGAGCGCCGATCTCGTGGTCCAGCCGCCGCCTGCGGCCCCGCAACGCGGTCCGCCGCGCGCCGCAGTGCACCACCGCGGCGACGCCGGCCAGCAGCAGCACCGCCCACCCGGCGAACCCGCCCCCGGTCACGACGTCGTCCGCGCCGCCGAGCAGCACGAACCCGCCGAGGACGGCCAGCGCGCCCGGCACGGCCTTGAACCAGCCCGGCCCGGTCGGGCGCGGCGTGACGTGCGCCGGCACCAGGCGGGGCTCCTCCGGCTCCGGCTCGAAGAACTTCCACGCCCGGTCCGCGCGGCCGTGCGACGTGCGGGCCTGGGCGATGGCGACGGCGGTGACCTTGTCGAGCTGGTCCTGCACCGCGCCGCCGATGATCATGTCGAGGTGCCGGGTGATCTCCTCGCGCTGCTCGTCGGGCAGCCGGGAGAACTCGGCGAGCACCTGGTCCAGGGCGTCGAAGTCCGGCTCGGGGCGGCGTTCCTGGTCGATCACGGCCTGCATGAGGCCGCCGATGACGTGCAGCGCGTCGCTCCAGGAGTCGCGCGGGAACCGGCCGGCGATGTTCAGCGCGTCCTGGATCTGCCGGTACTCGACCGGCGTCAGCTCGTTGATGGACCGCTCGCTGAGCGTGGCGAGGGCGAAGTGGTAGGCGACCGAGGTGGATAACAGGTCCGACCTGACCACCTCGGCGAGCAGTTCCTCGGCCAACCGCGGCGACCCGCCGGCCAGGTGGTTGCGCGCCACCTCGTACTTGCGCTGCGGCGGGTCCTCGCGCGTGACCTGGTAGAAGCTGGTGTCGCCGTGGAAGACCGCGCCGCCGTTGACCACGCCGACCTGCACGGTGTTGTTGTTGTCGCCCCTGACCTCGTTGTTCATCACGGTGTCGGTCACGCCGCACCCCCGGCGAGGACGGCCGCGACCAGGCCGCGCAGGTCGGGGTGGTCGCGGAACATCACGTCGAGCACGCGGGCGTTCGCGGTGACGGCCGCGGCGTCGCCCTCGGCGGTGGTGCGCAGGTCGTCCAGGCGCAGCATCGCGTGGTCGTAGACCTCCCGGGACAACCGTCCCGCCCGGTGCGCCTCGGCCACGGCGGTGGTGAGCCGGGCCACGGCCTCGCCGCGGTCGGGCCGCCGGTGGCCCTGGCCGCCCAGCCAGAGGCCGCCGTTGATGGTGCCCGCCTGCACGGCCACGTTGGCGTTGCCGGAGAGCGTGTTGTTGACGGTCATGTGCGTCTTCCGTTCCTCGGAGGTGGCGGCTTCGCCGTCGGCGTGCGGTAGCTCGGCGACGAGCGCGGCGGCGAACAGCGCCGCGTTGCGCGCCGCCCGCCGCTGCGACCCGCCCCGGTCGGCGGCGTCCTTCCCGCCGTCCGCGAAGTCGCTGATGGCGCGGACGGTGATGGTCGGCAGTGACTCGTGCATGTGGCCGGACTGCGCCACCCCGGCGCTCTCCGTCTCGATCGCGGCGGCGTCGTTGTAGTGGTGGTCGAGGTGCCGCGCGGTGTAGGACTCGCGGTTGTTCAGCACGACCTCGCCGGACGCGATCGGTTCGAAGTGGACGGTGGGCTCCTCGCCGGGCGGCAGCGCCGCCCGCCACGCCGGGGTCCGCGCGAGCACGCGGGCCGCCGTGGTCAGGGCGTACGACGACTCGTAGGCGCGCGGTCGGGCGTGGTCGCCGTCCCGGTCGCTGCGCACCCCGTGGTAGGCGTACACGCGGGTGGCGACGACGACGTCCCCGATCGCCAGCCACTCGCGCAACCCTCCCGCCACACCCACGAACAGCACGGCGGTCGGCCGGAACGCGCCGATCGCGCGCTCGGTGATGATCGCCGCGGCCCCGGTGCCCGCGCCGGTCAGCCCGACGGCGACCTCCCGGCCGTGCAGCGAGCCGACGTCGAACACCTCCCCGGTGGGCACGCGGCGGGTGCGGACGCCCGTCAAGAGGGCCACGACGGCGGAGCGTTCCACCTCGAGCGCCGTGAGGATCACGATCATCCGTGACTCCTGTTCAGGTGTGCGGAGTTGCCGTCAGAGTGACGGTAATGGTGGGCGATGGTTTTCGTCAACATGACGCTTACTCGTTGTCGTCGCAACGACGAGAAGTTAGGGTGGCGGGATGAACGACTCGTGGACCATCCCGCTGGTGGCTATCGCCGTCGACCTCGCCGTCCTCACCATCAGGGACGGCCGGCTCCAGGTCCTGCTGGTCAACCGGGGCGTCGAGCCGTACCAGGGCCGTCTCGCGCTACCCGGCGGCTTCCTGTCCAGCGAGGACGAGGACATCGACGTCGCCGCGGCGCGGGAGCTGGCCGAGGAGACCGGGCTCGACGCGGGCACCCTGCACCTCGAACAGCTCCGCACCTACGGCGCGCCCGGTCGGGACCCGCGCGGCCGCGTGGTGACCATCTGCTACCTGGCCGTCGTGCCCGACCTGCCCACGCCCACGGCCGGGGGGGACGCGGACAAGGCCAAGTGGGTGCCCGTGGACCGCGTGCTGGGCCGCAAGCGGCTGCTCGCGTTCGACCACGCCCGGATCATCGCCGACGCCGTCGACCGCGCCCGCGCGAAGCTCGAGTACACGACCCTCGCGGCGGCGTTCTGCGGTCCCGAGTTCACCATCTCCGAGCTGCGCCGCGTCTACGAGATCGTGTGGTCCGAGGAGCTGGACCCGCGCAACTTCCACCGCAAGGTGACCGGTGTGGACGGCTTCCTGGTCCCGACGGGGGAGCGGACCACCGGCAACGGCGGCCGCCCGGCGGCCATCTACCGGCGCGGCCCGGCTGTCGTCATGCACCCCCCGATCCTCCGCGGCTGACGCCGCGGTGCTCGTCCGGACTCCCGACTCACCGCGTACATCGCCGGCCGGCCGGACGCCGTGACGGGCGTGTGCCGAATCGTGACCCCAGGGCGTTCTTCGAGCCGTTTTCCATTGGAGCGCAAAGGGAATCCGCTGGGTCAGCGGCGTCGGCCGCCCGTGCGGCCCGGTCGCGCGGCGTCGCGAGCGCGACCGCCGCGCGACGCCGGACGGGCGGCGACCGGCGAGGCGGTCGCACGCGACGGGAGCACCACGGCGTTCCCGACCCGCCGACCGCCCACCCGGCCCTCCGGCGGTCGGGGCCTGCCGCGCGACACCGCGACGCCGACCAGGCACAGCGCGCCGCCCGCCAACGCGATCGGCCCCGGCACCTCGTCCAACACCGCCCACGACAGCAGCACGACGATCGCCGGCACCAGGTACGTGGTCGCACCGAGCTTGCCGGTCGTCATGTGGGACAGCGCGTACGCCCACGTGTAGAACGCCAGCGCGGTCGGCAGCAACCCCAGGTACACCACCGCCAGCGTCGCGCTCGCGGGCGCGGCACGCAGGTCGGCGACGAGCTGCCCGCCGAACGGCAGGCACGCGACCGCGCCGACCACGCAGCCGAACGTCGTGGCCTGCAGGGCGGACGCGTGCCGCAGGGCCGGCTTCTGCGCCACCACCCCGACCGCGTACCCGGCCGCCGCGACCACGCACAGCACCACGCCCAGGGCGGTGGTCGAGCCGCCACCGCCGGCCAGCCCGACCGCCGCGACGCCCGCGAACGCGATCCCGAGCCCGACCAGCAGCCTGACCGGGAACCCCTCGCGCAGCAGCCACCCGGCCAGGAACGCCACCAGGATCGGGCCGACCCCGACCACCAGCGCCGCCGTGCCCGCGTCCGCGTGCCGCTCACCCCAGTTCAACGCCACCATGTAGAGCGCGAACCAGAACACGCCGGAGCCGATGATCCCCGGCCACGCCGCCCGCGGCGGCACCCTCATGCCGCGCGCCGCGGCGACCGCGCCCAGCGCGACCGCGCCGACCAGCAACCGGCCCAGCGCCAGCGAGCCCGGCTGGAAGTGCCCGCCCGCGTACCGGATGCCGACGAACGCCGACGCCCACAGCACCATCGTGACCAGGACCGCCGCGGCGGCCTTCCCGTTGAGCGCGTCCCGTTCCACGGCTCACCCTCCCGCCATCGCGCGGACGTCGCGTCGGCGCAGCTTCCCCGTCGGCGTGCGCGGCAGCTCGGGCGCGAACACCACGTCCTCCGGGACCTTGTACCAGGTCAGGGCCTCGTGAGCGGCGGCGAGCAGCTCGGCCCGCAGCTCCTCCGGCGACGCGCCCTCCGCCGGCACGACCCACGCGCGCAGGGTCGTGACCCCGCTCTCGCGCCGCACCGAGCACACCGCGGCCTCGCGCACCCCCGGGTGCCGCAGCAGCAGGTCCTCGATCTCCGCCGGGTGCACGTTCTGGCCGCCGACGATCTCCACGTCGTCCAACCGGCCGTGCAGCCGCACGTACCCGTCCTCGTCCGCGGTGGCCGCGTCACCGGTGGCGTACCAGGAGTCCCCGGCCCGCGCCGGCGGGTCACCGCCCCGCCGCACGCCGGGCGCGATCGACGGACCCGCCACCTCCAGCGCGCCCGGCACGTGCGGTGGCACCGGAGCGCCCGCCTCGTCCACGATCCGCATCCGGTACGGCGGCAGGATCCGCCCGATCGTGCCGTCACGCCGGTGGCCGACCGCGTTGGCCACCAGCGCGTGCCCGATCTCCGTGGTGCCGAAGATGTTCAGCAGCCGGTCGCCGAGGACGTCCTTGAGCCGCGCCTCCAACGCCTCCGGCAGCACCTCGCCGGCGACCAGCGCCAACCGGAGCCCGGACAGCGGCCGGTGGTCGGGGTGGCGCAGCAACCGCGCGTAGAAGCTCGGCTGGCCGTAGAACACCGTCACGCCGTAGGTCTTGATGATGCGCAACGC
Source organism: Actinosynnema sp. NPDC004786 (assembly GCF_053601135.1). Lineage (NCBI taxonomy): Bacteria > Bacillati > Actinomycetota > Actinomycetes > Pseudonocardiales > Pseudonocardiaceae > Actinosynnema > Actinosynnema sp. NPDC004786. The sequence goes on from NZ_JBSGBG010000009.1 coordinate 135,248, forward strand.
GTCGTCCTCGGTCGCGCGCTCGCGCGACAACACCGCCGCGCCGCCCCGGTGCAGCGGGAAGAACAGCGAGTTGCCGAGCCCGTAGGCGAAGTACATCCGCGACACCGAGAACGTGACGTCGTCCGGCGTGATGCCGACGACCGACCCGATGGCCTGCTCGAACACTTCCGGGTCGCCGTGCGTGTGGAAGCACAGCTTGGGCTCGCCCGTGGTGCCCGACGTGAACACCGCGTACGCCGGCGTGCCCGCGGTGGCCGGGGCGTACGGCGCGCCGCCGTCCACTCCCAAGTCTTCCGGCCCGCCGCCGCCCGCCCGCAGCTCCTCCGGCGCGCCGCTGTCCGCCCGCAGGTCTTCCGGCGCGATGCGCTCGACGCGCGGGCCGCCCGGGTCCTCCTCGCACACGACCGCGTGCGGCTCCGCGATCCCGATCGCGCGCCGCACCTCGCCGGGGTGCATGGTCGAGTTCACCGGCACCGCGACCGCGCCGATGCGCACCGCGCCGAGGAACGCCCACACCAGGTCGATGCCGTCCGGCAGCACGAGCGCGATCCGGCTGCCCGCGCCGAGACCTCGCGCGGCGTACGCGGCGGCGGCCCGGCCTGCGCCCTCGTAGACGTCGGCGTACCGGTAGGTCTCCACACCGACGTGGAAGGCGGGCCGGTCCAGCCAGCCCTGCTCGCGCGCGAGGTCGTGGAGTCGTTGGACGAGGTTGCCCGACATGATTCCCCCATCATCACGTCGAAGACGATGGCCACGACTTCCCCCGGTCGTCGCCGTGGTCGAGGGTTGGACGCACCGTCGGGGATGTCAAGGTGCGATGCCCGTGGCCGTGCCTGCAATTCACGCCATCGAGTGAGCCCGACCATCCCCACCCGCCCACGCCCGAACCGCCCGCTCGCTGCCGCCGCCGACGCCCCGCCGCCGACGCCCCGCCACGGACGCCCCGAACCGCCTGGCCCGACCGCTCCGGAACCCGCCGCTCCGGAACCAGCCGGCGACCCCCGGCCCGATCGCTCCGCAACCCGCCGAACCCGTCGGCGACCCCCGGTCCGGCTGCTCCGGACCTGCCGCACACCGCCGGCGACACTCGGCCCGGACACCTTGGTCCGCCTGACCGCGCACGCCGGGGACGTCGGTCGGCCTCCCGCTTAAGGTGACCGGTATGGCGACCTACCTGGTGACCGGTGCCGCGGGCTTCATCGGGGCCAACTACGTGCACTTCCTGGTGGACCGGGAGCCGGGCGCGAGGGTGGTCGCGGTCGACTACCTCGGGTTCGCCGCCAACCTGCCCAACCTGGACCCCGTGCGCGACCGGGTCGAATTCCGTCAGGTCGACATCGCCGACCTGGAGCGGATGGAGGCGTTGTACCGGGAGGTCCGCCCGGACTACGTGGTGAACTTCGCCGCCGAGAGCCACAACGACCGCGCGATCCTCGACCCGACGGCGTTCGTCCACGCCAACGCCCTGGGCGCGCAGGCCCTGCTGGAGTGCAGCCGGCGGGTGGGCGTCACCGCGCACCTGCACGTGTCCACCATCGAGGTGTATGGCGAACTGCCCGCCGACCGCGACGCGTTCACCGAGGCCAGCCCGCTGAACGCCAAGACGCCGTACAGCGCCGCCAAGGCCGCCGGCGACGTGCTGGTGCGCGCCTACATGCAGACGTACCCGGAGATGGACATCCGGATGACGCACTGCGCCAACAACTACGGGCCCTACCAGCTGCCCGAGAAGCTGATCCCGCTGATGATCACCAACGTGCTGCGCGGCCGCAAGGCGCCCGTCTACGGCGACGGCCGGCAACTGCGGGACTGGCTGCACGTCCTGGACCACTGCGAGGCCGTCCACACCGTGCTGCACGCCGACCTCGGCCCGATCCCGGCCGAGGCGGCGACCGACCCGGCGCTGCTGCCGATCTTCGACATCAGCGCCCGGCACGAGGTGTCCAACCTGGCGATCGTCCACGCGGTGCTGCGCCACCTCGACCGCGACCCCGAGGAGTGGGTCGAGCACGTGGCCGACCGCCCGAACCACGACCGCCGCTACCTCATCGACCCGGCCAAGCTGGAACGCGAGCTGGGGTGGAAGCCGAGGATCGACTTCGAGTCCGGGCTGGCCGGGACCGTGCGGTGGTACGTCGAGCACGAGGACTGGTGGCGGACCGTGCTGGCCGAGAAGGGCGAGCTGCGGGTCGACTGGTCGAAGTGACCGCCGGTCGGGCGCGGCGAGCCGGCCGCGGAGTGGTGCCGCCCGCCCGCAGGACGCCTCCTACCTCGCCGTGTGCTCCACCCTCGCCCGGCGGGCAGTCCCGAGCGGGAGCGGTGTGGGCGTCCCCGGTCGGGCGGGGCCCGGAGCGGAGCGTCCCCGCAGCGCCCGACCGCCCGGTGATCCGCCGCGCGGAGGTCAGGCGATGCCCGCCGCGATGAGCTGCCGCCAGATCTCGCCCTGGTCCACCACCTCGACGCCCAGCTTCTCCGCCTTGGTCAGCTTGCTCGCGCCGACGTCGGCCCCGGTGATCAGGTAGTCCGTGTTCGCCGACACCGACGACGCGGTGGTCGCGCCGGCCTTCTCGCACAGCCGCTGGAACGTCGGCCGGGGCACCTTCTCGCCCGAACGCGGGTCGCTGATCGCCCCGGTGACCACGACCGTCTTGCCCGCCAGCGGCGCGTCGGACGCGATCACGGGCGGCAGGTCCTCCTCCCGCACGTCCAGCGACACCCCGTGCTCCCGCAGCCGCTCCAGTTCCGGCCGCAGCCGGGCGAGGTGCTCGGTCAGCGAGGCCGCCACCTTCGGCCCGATGTCCTCGACCGCCACCAGGCGCTCCTCGTCCGCGTCGGCGACCTCCTCCAGCGAGCCGAACCCCGCGCGGCACAGCCGGGCGGCGGTGCCCTCCGATGCCATCGGGATGGCCAGGCCGATCAACGCCCGGCGCAGGCCCACGGCCCGGCTCGCGGCGATCGACTCGATCATGCGGGTGGCCGAGGTCTCGCCGATCCGGTCGAACTCCAGCAACTGCTCCCTGGTCAGCCGGTAGAAGTCCGACGGCCGCTCCAGCAGCCCGGCCTCGGCCAGCCGCTCGATCCACACCGGACCGACCGCCTCGATGTCCGCCGCCGCCCGCGACGCCCAGTGGATCAGCCGGCGCACGGTCTGCGCGGGGCACGACACGTTGGTGCAGAACAACTCCCGGCTGTTGCCCTGCTCGGTCAACGCCTGCCCGCACGACGGGCACGTGGTGGGCGGCACGATCTCCCGCTCCTCGCCCGTGCGCTTCGACTCGTCCAGCACCCCGGCCACGAACGGGATCACGTCACCCGCCCGGCGCACCAGCACCGTGTCGCCGATCCGGATGCCCTTGGCCCGGATCACCTCCTGGTTCGCGAGCGTCGCGCGGGTGACCGTGGTGCCGCCCACGAACACCGGTTCGAGCTGGGCCACCGGGGCGATCTTGCCCGTCTTGCCCACGTCCCACACCACGTCCGCCAGGACGGTCGTCTTCTCCTCGGCCGCGAACTTGAACGCCAGCGCGCCGCGCGGCGAGTTCGACCGGGTGCCCGCCGCGGCGAACGCGTTGCGGTCGGCCAACCGCAGCACCGCGCCGTCCAGGTCGTAGTCCAGGTCGTTGCGGCCCTCCTCGATCGCCCGGATGGCCGCCTGCGCCTGCTCGGCGTCCGAGCAGTGGCGCATGTCGGCGGCGGCGAACCCGAGGGTGCGCAACCCGCGCTCCAGGTCGGCCGCCGCGCCGCCCTCGGAGGTGTCGAGGTCGAAGCCGAAGAACGTCAGCCGCCGCTCCGCGACCGTGGCCGCGTCCTTCGCCCGCAACGTGCCCGCCGCCGCGTTGCGCGGGTTGATCAACGGCTTGTCCGGGTGCGCGGTGTTGTAGGCGGCGAACGTGGACCGCAGCATCACCGCCTCGCCGCGCACCTCCACCCGACCGGGTGCCTCGACCCGCTCCGGCACGCCGTCGACCAGCGCCCGCACCAGCGGCGTCACGTCGTCGCCCGTCGTGCCGTCACCCCGGGTGACCGCCCGCGCCAGCCGGCCCTCCTCGTACACCAGCGCGAGCGAGAGGCCGTCCAGCTTCGGCATGACCACCACCGGCTGGCCCGGGAAGCGGTCGAAGAACGCGGCGACCTGCTCCGGCCTGGTCGCCTTCTCCAGCGACAGCATCGGCCGCGAGTGCCGCACCGGGGCGTGCAGCACCGCCGGCGCGCCCACCTGCTCCAGCGGGTTCGGGTCCGGCGCCAGCTCCGGGTGCGCCTCGACCAGGGCCCGCAGCTCGTCCTCGATCGCGTCGTACTCCGCGTCCGCCACCAGCGGCGAGCCCCGGTAGTAGGCGTCGCGCAGCGACACGACCTGGTCGGCCAGTTCCCGGATCCGCTCCTCAACGTTCACGGTGCGAACGCTACCGGGGAGCACCGACAAAAGCGGGCCACGCGGGCCGCCGGCGGAAAACCGGGTCGCCGGGTCACCCGATCACGCCCTAACTTCTCCGGGTGAGCAGAGGAGAACCGTGGAGCACATCAGCAAGCGACTGGTGAACTGGGCGTCCATCCTGGACGCGGGCGCGCGCGAGCAGGCCGAGAAGACCTCGCGCATGCCGTTCATCCACCCCCACCTGGCGCTCATGCCCGACGCGCACCTCGGGAAGGGGGCGACGGTCGGCAGCGTCATCCCCACCCTGGGCGCGATCATCCCCGCCGCGGTCGGCGTGGACATCGGCTGCGGCATGATCGCCGTGCGCACCCAGTTCACCCGGGACGACTTCGCCTCGCGCCCGCTCGCCCCGCTGCGCCGGGCGATCGAACGCGCCGTGCCGCTGTCGGCGGGCAAGTACAACACCGCGCTGACGGGCACGGCCCGTGAGCGGGTCGAGCGGCTCGCCGAGCGGGCCGCCGAGGCCGGCTTCGACCCCGGCTCGTACGCGGGCAACTGGCAGCTCCAGCTCGGCACGCTCGGCAGCGGCAACCACTTCATCGAGGTCACGCTGGACGAGGCCGACCGGGTGTGGCTGTTCCTGCACTCGGGGTCGCGCGGCGTGGGCAACAAGATCGCCCAGACGCACATCCGGGTGGCGCGCGAGCAGTGCGCGCGGCGGTGGATCGACCTGCCCGACCCGGACCTGGCCTACCTGGTCGAGGGCGAGGACGAGTTCTGGCGCTACATCCGCGAGATGCGCTGGGCCCAGGAGTTCGCGTGGCTCAACCGCGAGGAGATGATGGACCGCGTCGTGTCCTGCGTGGCGGAGTGGACCGGCCACGACGTGGAGCGGCGGGAAGTCGTGAACTGTCACCACAATTACACGGAGCGTGAGACGCACTTCGGCAAGGAGGTCTGGTTGTCCCGCAAGGGGGCGATCAACGCCGAGGCGGGGCGGGCCGGGCTGATCCCCGGCTCGATGGGCACCGCGTCGTACGTCGTGGTCGGCAAGGGCAACCGGATGGCGCTCAACTCCTCGCCGCACGGCGCGGGCCGGGAGTACTCGCGGTCGGCCGCGCGCCGGGCGTTCGGCCGGGAGGACCTGCGCAAGGCGATGGTCGGCATCGAGTACCGCGACACCGACGCGTTCATCGACGAGATCCCGGCGGCCTACAAGGACATCGACGTCGTGATGCGGGACGCGGAGGACCTGGTCGAGGTGCGCCACACGCTGCGGCAGATCGTGAACGTGAAGGGCGACTGACGGCGGCTCGGGTCGGGGGTGCGCGACACCCCCGGCCCGAGCCGCCTGGGCCTCGAAGACCCGCCGCCGGCCTTCCGACCTGCGGTGATGTCATCCGGAGGGGTCGCGCGGGACCACCGTGAAGGAACTTGCCACCCCCGGCTATGCATGGTCATGCAGCGTCGTGCATACTTCTGATGTGTCCAAGGTGCTCACATACCTCCCCGCCGGCGAACACGTCGGCATCGCGTTCTCCGGTGGTCTCGATACGTCCGTGGCGGTCGCCTGGATGCGTGAGAAGGGCGCGGTGCCGTGCACGTACACCGCGGACATCGGGCAGTACGACGAGCCCGACATCGCATCGGTCCCCGGCCGCGCCACGCAGTACGGCGCCGAGATCGCCCGGCTGGTCGACTGCCGGGCCGCCCTGGTGGAGGAAGGTCTCGCGGCGCTGGCCTGCGGGGCGTTCCACATCCGCTCCGGCGGCCGGGCGTACTTCAACACCACGCCGCTCGGGCGGGCCGTGACGGGCACCATGCTCGTGCGCGCCATGCTGGACGACGACGTGCAGATCTGGGGCGACGGCTCCACCTACAAGGGCAACGACATCGAGCGGTTCTACCGCTACGGCCTGCTGGCCAACCCCTCGCTGCGGATCTACAAGCCGTGGCTGGACGCCGAGTTCGTCGGCGAGCTGGGCGGCCGCACGGAGATGTCGGAGTGGTTGCAGGCCCGCGGCCTGCCGTACCGGGCGAGCACGGAGAAGGCGTACTCGACCGACGCGAACATCTGGGGCGCGACGCACGAGGCCAAGGCGCTGGAGCACCTCGACGCGGGCATCGAGATCGTCGAGCCGATCATGGGCGTGCGGTTCTGGGACCCGGCGGTGGAGATCGCCACCGAGGACGTCACGATCGGCTTCGACCAGGGCCGCCCGGTGACGATCAACGGCAAGGAGTTCTCCTCCGCGGTCGACCTCGTGCTGGAGGCCAACGCCATCGGCGGCCGGCACGGCCTGGGCATGTCCGACCAGATCGAGAACCGGGTCATCGAGGCCAAGAGCCGCGGCATCTACGAGGCGCCGGGCATGGCGCTGCTGCACGCCGCCTACGAGCGGCTGGTCAACGCGATCCACAACGAGGACACCCTGGCCGCCTACCACACCGAGGGCCGCAAGCTCGGCCGGCTGCTCTACGAGGGCCGCTGGCTGGACCCGCAGGCGCTGATGGTGCGCGAGTCGCTGCAGCGCTGGGTCGGCATGGCGGTCACCGGCGAGGTGACGCTGCGCCTGCGCCGCGGTGACGACTACTCGATCCTGGACACCACGGGCCCGTCGTTCAGCTACCACCCGGACAAGCTGTCCATGGAGCGGACCGAGGACTCGGCGTTCGGGCCGGTCGACCGCATCGGCCAGCTCACCATGCGCAACCTCGACATCGCCGACTCGCGCGCCAAGCTGGAGCAGTACGCCGGGCTGGGCATGGTCGGCAGCCAGTCGACGCTGATCAGCGCGGCCCGGGTGACCCCGACCGAGCTGATCGGCGCGATGCCCGAGGGCGGCGCGGAGGTCATCGCGTCCCGCGGTCGGGTCGCGGACGACGAGCTGCTCGACCACGCCGCCCTAGAGGCGGGCAACGACTGACCGCTTCGTGCACGCGCGTGCGCCGCTCCCCGTGGGCGGCGCACGCGCGTGGACGTACCCGGCATTCGGGTCGACCCGCCCCCGGACACCCTGAACGGACGTGAACGGCAACGGCGGAGAAGTAGCGGGCCGCGCGCCGGTGTGAGACTCCCTGTACCTCGCAGCCGAGCGGAAGGCAGGGCGGCATGAGCAACTCCACGGTTCTCCTCCTGTTCCCGATCACCGTGGCCGTCATCATGCTCGGGCTCGGCCTCACGCTGACCCTGGAGGACTTCCGCCGCGTGGTGAGGTACCCGCGCGCGATGGTGGTCTGCCTGGTCGGCCAGATGCTGGTGCTGCCGGCGATCTGCCTGGGCCTGGTGGTCGCGTTCGACCTGCGGCCGGAGTTGGCGATCGGCATGATGCTGCTGGCCGCGTCCCCCGGCGGCAGCACGGCGAGCCTCTACAGCCACCTGTTCAAGGGCGACGTGGCGTTGAACATCTCGCTGACCGCGGTCAACTCGGTGCTGGCCATGTTCACCCTGCCGCTGATCGTGAACCTGTCGGTGGCGGGCTTCCTCGGCGCGGACAGCTCGATCGGCCTGCAGTTCGACAAGGTCGTCCAGGTCTTCTCCATCGTGCTGATCCCGATCGCCGTGGGCATGGCGTTGCGGGCGAGGTTCACCTCGTTCGCCGTCCGCATGGAGCGCCCGGTGAAGGTCCTGTCGGTGGTCGTGCTGGTCATGATGATCGCCAGCGTGCTCAGCGGCCTGGGGGAGGAGGTCTTCCGGATCCTGGGGGACATCATCGCGGTGGTCGTGCTGTTCAACCTGTTCGGCATGGCGGTCGGCTACTTCGGCCCGCGCCTGTTCCGGGTCGGCCGGCGCGAGTCGATCGCGTCGGCGTTCGAGATCGGCCTGCACAACGCGCCGCTGTCGATCGCCATCGCGATGAGCCCGACCCTGCTCGACAGCACCGAGATGGCGATGCCCTCGGTGACCTACGGCTTCGTCATGTTCTTCACCGCCCTGGTGTTCGGCTTCGCCGTGGCCCGTCGCGCGCGGGCGTCGGCGGCGGACCCGGCGGTGACGACCACCCGGCCGTGACGGGCCGCGCCTCCCGCACCGGTCCGCGGCCGGTGCGGGAGGCGTCGTGCGGCGGGGTCACAGGCCGTGCCGGCGGTCGCCCGCGACCAGCTCGGCGACGCGGGCCTCGGCGGCGAACGGGTCGCGCCGGGCGGCGACGGCCAGCCGGGTCTCCTCCGCGACCAGGTCGGCGTTGATCTGCGCGCCGGCCGCGGCGCCGGCCGCGGCGGACGCGCCCACCTGCGCGGACAGGTCGGTGACGTTGCCCGCGGCCCACACGCCCGGCACGTCGGTGCGCCCGGTCGCGTCCACGGCGAGGTGCTCGCCCATCCCCGACGGGTGCGGCACGGGCCGCAGGCCCAGCGACGCGAGGAACCCGGCGCGGGCCACCATCCGCGGCGCGACCGCCACCGCCTCGCGGGCGACCGAACGGCCGTCGGCCAGCCGCACGGCGACGATCCGGTCCCCGGCGACCTCCACCGACGCGACCGGGCCCCGCACCACGTCGATGTCGCGCGCGGCCAGCTGCTCGGCCTGCTCGTCGGTCAGCGCCACGTCGCCCGCGAAGACCGTGACGTCGGCGGTCAGCTGCCGGAACAGCAACGCCTGGTGCACGGACATCGGCCCGGTCGCCAGCACGCCGACGGCCCGGTCGCGGACCTCCCACCCGTGGCAGTACGGGCAGTGCAGCACGTCCCGGCCCCAGCGCTCACGCAGCCCCGGCACGTCCGGCAGCTCGTCCACCAGGCCCGTCGTCACGAGCACGCGGCGCGCCCGCACCGCACGGCCGTCGGCCAGGGTCACCACGAACCGGTCGTCGTCCGCGCGCGTCACGGTCGCCACCTCGCCGGTCACCACGTGCCCGCCGTAACCGCGCACCTCGGCCCGCCCGCGGTCGAGCAGTTCGGCGGGCGGCGTGCCCTCCCGGCCCAGCAGACCGTGCACGCCCTCGGCCGGCGCGTTGCGGGGCGACCCGGCGTCGACCACCACGACGGACCGCCGTGACCGGGCGAGCATGAGCGCCCCGTTCAACCCGGCCGCGCCACCGCCGACCACCACCACGTCACAACCGGCACCCAACTCAAAGGTCATCGTGACCACCTCCGCGACCCACCCTGCGCGCGTGCCCGGCGGATTGGCAAAGAACGTTGCCGTTTTGGCAACCCGGTCGCGCCGGGAGAGGCCGGCCCCCGGCTCCCACCGGGCCGGCCTCCCGTCAGGCGGTCGGAACCGCACGAGCCGGTCCTGTCCGGTCCGGTCGCCGTGCGTTGGGCAGGCGGTCAGGACCGCGCGGCCGATCCGGACCTGGTGGCCGTGCCGCGGGCAGGTGATCAGGACCGCGGCGCGGCCGAACCGCGTGCGTTTCGGCAGGCGGTCAGAACCGCACGGTGGCGCAGCCGAGCCTGGGGCCCGCGGTGCCGGCCCTGCCCGGCTCGGTGGCCGTGCGCTCGGCGTGGATCACGACCGAGCCCGCCCGGCGGTCGGCGAACCGCCAGGGCACGACCGTGCCGACGACGGCGCGGCCCCGGTCGTCGGTGGTGAAGTCGAGCCAGATCTCGTTGTCGGGGTTGGCGTACGCCGGGTCGACCGACGGCTGCACGGGGTCCACCACGTGCTGGTGGTGCGCGCCCGCGTCGGTGGGCAGCGCGCCGCACGGCCGCTGGTGGGCGTGCGCGCCGTAGGTGCGGTTGGGCACCAGGCCGTACACGGTGAGCAGGGCCTTGGTGGAGCGCCGCAGCGGGGTGGCCACGACGACCACCGCCGCGCCGGGCGCGATCAGCGCCGGGTCGTAGGTGTACGCCTTGGTCGCGGTGTCGGGGGTGGCGAAGCGGGCCACCGTCACCGCGACCCCGGTGGCGCTCGGGGTGTCGGCCGCCGCCGCGGGCGTCGGCACCGCCGCGCACAGGCCGCCGATGACCAGGGGAACCAGACGTTTCACACTTCTGCCTTTCCGTTCCGGGGAAGGCGGCGGCTGCCACCGAAGCTAGCACCGCCGGCGCGGTCCGGCGTTCACGGTGAAATTCGGGGGCGGTCGGCGGCGGCGCTCCTCCACACTGGCGTCGTGCTGCTCACCCTCACCACGACCCACCGCCCGGCCACCGACCTCGGTCACCTGCTGCACAAACACCCCGACCGGGCGCAGTCGTTCCGCACCTCCTCCGGCACCGCGCACGTGTTCTACCCGCGCGCGGACGAGGAGGAGTGCACGGTCGCCCTCCTGCTGGAGGTCGATCCCGTCGCGCTGGTGCGCGGGCCCGGCAGCACGCTCACCCAGTACGTCAACGACCGCCCGTACGTGGCCGGCTCGCTGCTGACCGTCGCGCTCGGGTCCGTGTTCCGCACCGCGATGAACGGTCGCAGCCGCAGCCGCGCGGAGGTGGCCGCGACCCCGATCCCGCTCACCGTCCGCGTCCCGGTCCTGCCGCACCGGCTGGTCGAGCGCCTGTTCACGCCGCTGGGCTGGACCGCCCGCGTCACCCCGATCCCCTTGGGCGACGGCGAGGACTCCCGGTACGCCGACGTCACGCTCACCGGCACGCTCACGCTCGCCGAGGCGTTGAAGCACCTCTACGTGCTGCTGCCGGTGCTCGACGGCGACAAGCACTACTGGGTCTCCGAGGACGAGGTGGACAAGCTGCTGCGCGCGGGGGAGGGCTGGCTCGGCGCGCACCCGGACCGGGAGCTGATCACCACGCGCTACCTGATGCGCCGCCGGCCCCTGGTGCAGTCGGCGTTGTCGCGCCTGGCCGAGGTGGAGGAGGTCGAGCCGGAGGAGCTGGACAACGCGCTCGCCGAGCCGAAGGTGTCGCTGGCCGTGCAGCGCCGGGACGTGATCGTCGACCAGCTCAAGCAGGTCGGCGCGCGCAGCGTGCTGGACCTGGGCTGCGGTGGCGGCGCGTTGCTGCGCGCCCTGCTGGAGGATCCGGACTTCGCCCGCGTCCAGGGCGTGGACGTGTCGGCGGGCGCCCTGGCGACCGCCGCCCGCCGGCTGCGCCTGGACCGCATGTCGGAGCGGCAGCGGGCCCGGATCACGTTGCGCCAGTCGTCGCTCACCTACGCCGACCCGGAGCTGAAGGGCTACGACGCGGCCGTGCTGATGGAGGTCGTGGAGCACCTCGACCCCGACCGCCTGCCCGCGCTGGAGCACTCGGTGTTCGGCGTCGCCCGTCCCCGCACGGTCCTGGTCACCACGCCGAACGTCGAGTACAACGCCCTGTTCGAGACCCTGCCGGAGGGGCGGCGCCGGCACTCGGACCACCGCTTCGAGTGGACCCGCGCCGAGTTCGCGGAGTGGGCGGCCGGGGTCGCGCGGCGGCGCGGCTACACCGTGCGCCACCTGCCGATCGGGCCGGTGGACGCCGAGCGCGGCGCGCCGACCCAGCTCGCCGCCTTCACCCTGGGGGACGACTGATGGAACTCGGGATCCCGGACCTGTGCCTGGTGGTGCTGGTCGGCGCGTCCGGCTCGGGCAAGTCCACGTTCGCGCGCCGGCACTTCGCGCCGACGCAGGTCTTGTCCGGCGACTTCTTCCGCGGCCTGGTCGCCGACGACGAGAACGACCAGTCCGCGTCGGCCGCCGCGTTCGAGGCGCTGCACTTCGTGGCGGGCAAGCGGCTGGCGGCGGGGCGCACGACCGTCGTGGACGCGACGAACGTGCAGCGGGCCGACCGGGCGCACCTGGTCGAGCTGGCCCGCGCGCACGACGTGCTGCCGGTCGCGATCGTCCTGGACCCTCCGGAGGAGGTCTGCCTCGCCCGCAACGCCGCCCGCCCGGACCGCGACTTCGGCCCGCACGTGGTGCGGCGGCACCGCGCCGCGCTGCGCAAGTCGCTGAAGCACCTGGGCAAGGAGGGCTTCCGCCGGGTGCACGTGCTGCGCTCGCAGTCCGAAGTGGACGAAGCGGTGATCGTGCCCGAGCCGTTGCTCAACGACCGGCGGGGGGAGACCGGGCCGTTCGACGTGATCGGCGACGTGCACGGCTGCCGCGCCGAGCTGGAGGAGCTGCTGGTCGGGCTGGGCTACGCGCTGGTCCGCGACGCCGAGGGCCGTCCGGTGGACGCCGTTCCGCCGGCGGGACGGCGGGCCGCGTTCGTCGGCGACCTGGTCGACCGCGGCCCGGACACGCCCGGCGTGCTGCGCCTGGTCATGGGCATGGTCGAGGCCGGGCACGCGCTCGCCGTGTGCGGCAACCACGAGCAGAAGCTGGCGCGTGCCCTGCGGGGCCGCGACGTGCAGGTCAAGCACGGCCTGGCGGAGTCGCTGGCCCAGCTCGCGGCCGAGCCGGAGGAGTTCCGCGAGCGCGTGGCGCGGTTCTGCGACGGGCTGGTGGCGCACTACGTGCTCGACGGCGGCGACCTGGTCATCGCGCACGCGGGCCTGCCGGAGAAGTTCCACGGCCGCGCGTCGGCGCGGGTGCGCGCCTTCGCGCTGTACGGCGACACCACCGGCGAGACGGACGAGTACGGCCTGCCCGTGCGCTACCCGTGGGCCACCGAGTACCGCGGCCGGGCCACCGTGCTCTACGGGCACACGCCGACGCCCGAGGCGGAGTGGGTGAACAACACCCTGTGCCTGGACACCGGTGTGGTGTTCGGCGGCAAGCTGACCGCGCTGCGCTACCCGGAGCGCGAGATCGTGTCGGTCGCGGCCCACCGGGTCTGGTACGAGCCGGTGCGCCCGCTCGTCGCGCCGGAGGCGGACCGCGAGCCGGACGTGCTCGCGCTGTCCGACGTCACCGGCCGCCGGTTCGTCGAGACGGCCCACCGCGGTCGGATCGGCGTGCGCCCCGAGCAGGCCGCGTCGGCGCTGGAGGTGATGAGCCGCTTCGCGATCGACCCGCGCTCGCTGCTGTACCTGCCGCCGACGATGGCGCCGACCGCGACCTCGCGGCGGCCCGACGTGCTGGAGCACCCGGAGGACGCCTTCGCGGAGTACCGCGCCGCGGGCGTGCGCGAGGTGATCTGCGAGGAGAAGCACATGGGGTCGCGGGCGGTGGTCCTGGTGCGCGCGGACGGCGGAGGGGTGGTCCACACCCGGACCGGGCGGGCGTTCTTCGAGCCGCCGTTGCGCGACGAGCTGCTGGCGCGCGTGCGCGAGGAGGTCACCGCGGCCGGCCTGTGGGACGAGTTCGACACCGACTGGCTGCTGCTGGACGCCGAGCTGCTGCCGTGGAACGCCAAGGCGGCCGGGCTGATCCGGGAGCAGTACGCGTCGGTCGGCGCGGCGGCCACGGTCGCGCTCGGCGTGGCGGTGGACGTGCTGGCGCGCACCGCCGCGCGCGGCGTGGACGTCGGCGGGCTGATGGCCCGCACGGAGAGCCGGCTGGCGAACGCGACCGGCTACCGCGACGCCTACCTGCGGTACGTGCGGCCGACCGACGGGCTGGCCGGCGTGACGCTCGCGCCGTTCCAGCTCCTGGCCGCGCGCGGCCGGACGTTCCACGACCGGGACCACCGGTGGCACCTCGACGTGCTCGGCCGCCTGCGGGGCGGGCTGTTCACCCCGACCCGCCACCTCGTGGTGGACACGGCGGACGACGAGCAGGTCGCCGCGGGCGTGCGCTGGTGGGAGGAGCTGACGGCGGCGGGCGGCGAGGGGATGGTGGTCAAGCCGCTGGCGAACCTGGTGCGCGGCGACCGCGGCCTGGTGCAGCCGGGCGTGAAGGTGCGCGGTCGGGAGTACCTGCGGATCATCTACGGCCCCGACTACACCGAGCCGGAGAACCTGGAGCGGCTGCGCAAGCGCGGTCTGGGCGCGAAGCGCTCGCTCGCGATCCGGGAGTACGCGCTCGGGCTGGAGGCGTTGGAGCGGGCCGTCCGCGGCGAGCCGCTGTGGCGCGTGCACGAGTGCGTGTTCGCGGTGCTGGCGCTGGAGTCCGAGCCGGTGGACCCGCGGCTCTAACGGGGGACCGCGTCGCGCGCCTCGGTGCGCGCGGCGCGGACCACCGGGTACCCGGCCGCGACCAGGAGCGACAGGGCCGGCAGCGGCACGCCGAGCAGCGCCTGGCCGAGCGCGTAGTCGAACGCCGGCACGGCCAGGCACAGCGCGAACGCCCACGGCGGCGCGGTCCTCGGCTTGGTCCGCCCGGCCCACGGCGTGCGCGGGAACGGCTTGGCCACCGACAACCACACCTGGCACGCCAGCGCCGAGGCCATCAGCAGCGAGCCGACGCGCAGCAGCAGCGGCGACCCGTCCGGGTGCAGGTTCGGGCTGAGCACGAAGATCCCCGCGCACAGCTGGCTGACCGTGATCGCGAACTTCGCCACCACCCACCAGTGCCGGAAGTAGCCCCACGCGGTGAGGCCGGACAGCATCAGCCCGCTGAACGCCGACGTGGTGCCCATGAACTGCAACACCTGCACGTCGAGCAGCGTCGCCACCTCGAACACCGACCGGCGTCCCGGCGCGGACAGCGCGTGGTCCACCACCACGAACAGGGCCAGCGCCATGCACATCCAGCCCGTGGACGAGACGACGTGCAACCAGACCAGCAGCTTCCGGCCCATGACCCACCCCTCATAAGTAGCCTCGCTACACATAGTACGGCTACTGCCGAAGTGTCCGCGCCGCGCCTGCCGGGGGCCGGGGGCGACCGGGCCGGTTACCGGCCGGCGAATTGTGCGTGGACAATTCGTCGGGGAATCGGGTCGGCGATTCACCCATTTCCGATCCGGCACCGCCCCAATGGCTCACCGG
This sequence comes from Actinosynnema sp. NPDC004786, assembly GCF_053601135.1. Lineage (NCBI taxonomy): Bacteria > Bacillati > Actinomycetota > Actinomycetes > Pseudonocardiales > Pseudonocardiaceae > Actinosynnema > Actinosynnema sp. NPDC004786. The sequence goes on from NZ_JBSGBG010000009.1 coordinate 150,310, forward strand.
GGCGTTCCGGTGGGTGACCGGCAACCGCCTCACGTCCCCCGACGGGCGAACCCCTGGCCCCATCCGGGCCGGTCAGACCGGGTGCGTCGTTCACCTCCCGGCCACCCGCGCACCACGGGGAATTCGCCCACCCCGTCACCCAGGTCTCAGTCCGACCACCGTCCTTGACAACCGCGCGCGGCGTCGCGAATCCTCCGCTTGGCCGAACATTCCCGGTCCGCGCGAAGAATTCCGTCACCCCAGGAAGGCCCTCCCGTGAAGCACACCCGAGTCCTGCGGTCGGCGGGCGTCGGCATCACCGCGCTGGCGCTGGTCGCCGCCTGCGGCACGCCGCCGCCCAAGGACGGCGCCGCGAGCGGCACGCCGGCGGCCACCGCCGAGTCCGCCGCCGAGTTCGGCGGGCTGGACCAGCTCGTCGCCGCCGCGAAGGAGGAGGGCCGGCTCAACGTCATCGCGCTGCCGCCGGACTGGGCCAACTACGGCGAGCTGATCTCCGCGTTCGAGGCCGAGTACGGCATCGAGGTCGACAGCGCCCAGCCCGACGCGTCCAGCCAGGACGAGATCAACGCCGCCGAGCAGCTCAAGGGCGGCGACCGCGCGCCCGACGTGTTCGACCTCGGCCTGAACGTGGCCCTGGCCAACACCGACGTGTTCGCCCCGTACCGGGTGCGGACCTGGGCGGACATCCCCGAGGAGTTGAAGGAGCCGTCCGGGCTGTACTACGCCGACTACGGCGGTTTCATGTCCATCGGCTACGACGCCGCCAAGGTGCCCGCGCCGACCTCGGTCAAGGACCTGCTCAAGCCCGAGTACCAGGGCAAGGTCGCGCTCAACGGCGACCCGACCCAGGCCGGCGCGGCGTTCTCCGGCGTGGTCATGGCGTCCCTGGGCAACGGCGGGTCGGCCGACGACATCGCGCCCGGCGTCGAGTTCTTCCGGCAGCTCAAGGCCGCGGGCAACTTCCTGCCGGTCGACCCGTCGCCCGCGACCATCGAGTCCGGCCAGACGCCCGTCGTGATCGACTGGGACTACACCAACGCCGCGCAGACCGCGAAGCTCGCGGGCAAGGTCGACTGGAAGGTCGTCGTCCCGTCCGGCGCGCAGGTCGGCGCGTACTACAACCAGGCGATCAACAAGGACGCGCCGCACCCGGCCGCCGCGCGCCTGTGGCAGGAGTTCCTGTACTCCGACAAGGGCCAGAACCTCTACCTCAAGGGCCTGTCGCGGCCGGTGCGGATGGACGCGATGACCAAGGCGGGCACGATCGACGCGGAGGCGGCGGCGAAGCTGCCCGAGACCTCCGGCGAGCAGGTGTTCCTGACCCAGGAGCAGTCGGACGCGGCCAAGCAGGTGCTGTCCTCGACCTGGGCGCAGGCGGTGGGCTGACCGGTGGTCGCACCCGTCACCACCGCGGTCCTCGGCGCGGACCCGGCGTCGCCGCGCCGGCCGGGCCGCGGACCGTCCTCGACGTCCCTGCTCGCGTGGCTGGTCGTCGCGCCGTTCCTGGCCTACGTCGGCACGTTCCTGGTCTACCCGACGGTGCTCGTGCTCGCCGGGTCGTTCCAGGACCAGGACGGCGCGTTCACGCTCGCCAACCTGGCCGACCTGACCCGCGGCCCGTACCTGCGGGCGTTCCTGCGCAGCGTGGAGCTGTCCGCCCTCACCGCGCTGCTCGGCGCGGTGTTCGGCGGGCTGCTGGCGTGGGCCGTGGCGGCGGGCCGGCCGGACGGGCCGCTGCGCCGCGTGGTGGTGGCGGCTTCCGGTGTGCTGGCCCAGTTCGGCGGCGTGCCGCTGGCGTTCGCGTTCCTCGCCGCGGTCGGCTTCCAGGGTCTGGTCACGCGGTTCCTGCGGGACTCGTTCGGGCTGGACCTGTTCGCCGGCGGCGCGTGGCTGTTCGAGCTGCCCGGCCTCGCGCTGGTCTACACGTTCTTCCAGATCCCGCTGATGGTCATCGTGTTCCTGCCCGCGCTGGACGGCCTGCGCCCGCAGTGGCGGGAGGCGGTGGCGAGCCTCGGCGGCTCGTCGTGGACCTACTGGCGGCACGTCGGCGGCCCGGTGCTGCTGCCCGCGTTCCTCGGGTCGCTGCTGCTGCTGTTCGCCAACGCGTTCTCCGCCTACGCCACGGCGGCGGCGCTGGTGTCGCAGGGCAGCCCGATCGTGCCGTTGCAGATCCGCGGCTTCCTGACCGGCGAGGTGCTGCTGGGCCGGGAGAACCTCGGCAAGGCGCTCGGCCTGGGCATGGTCGTGGTCGTCGGCGTGGCGATGGGCCTGTACGCGTTGGTGCAGCGGAGGTACGCCCGATGGCGGCGGTGACCGGGCGCGGGGTCGCGCGGTCGGCGGTCCTGGTGGTGCTCGGGGTCTACTTCCTGGTGCCGCTGGTGGCGATGGCGGAGTTCTCGACCCGCGGCGCGGGCGGCACGCGCAGCCTCGCGTCGTGGTCGGGGATCGTGGAGGACCGCGACCTGGTCGCGGCGATCCTGGTGTCCGTGCAGCTCGCGGTGCTCAGCTCGCTGCTCGTGCTGCTGCTGTTGGTGCCGACCATGACGTGGACCCGGCTGCGGCTGCCCCGGTTGGGCCGGCTGGTGGAGTTCCTGTGCCTGCTGCCGATCGCGATCCCGGCGATCGTGCTGGTGGTGGGCATGGCCCCGCTGTACGCGTGGGTGAACTACTTCCTCGGCGACTCGCCGTTGACGCTGACGTTCGCCTACGCGGTGCTGGCGCTGCCGTTCGCCTACCGGGCGATCGACGCGGGCCTGTCCTCGATCGACCTCAGGACGCTGGCGGAGGCGGCCCGCGGGCTCGGCGCGTCCTGGGGCACGGTGCTGCTGCGGGTCGTGGTGCCCAACATCCGCACCGCGCTGCTCGGCGCGTCGCTGCTGTCGGTCGCGTTGGTGCTGGGGGAGTTCACCATCGCGTCGCTGCTGAACTTCGACACCCTCCAGGTGCGGGTCAACCTGCTCGGCAAGCGGGACGCGGGCGTGTCGATCGCGGTGTCGCTGCTGAGCCTGCTGTTCGCGTTCGTGCTGTTGTTCCTGCTCTCGTTCATCGGCGGGCGGCGTCGTGGTTCCGCCGCCGAGGAAGGCTGACATGGGTTACCTGCGCCTGGAGGGGCTGCGCAAGGCGTTCGGCGGCCAGACCGCGCTCGACGGGCTCGACCTGGAACTGGCCGAGGGCGAGCTGGTCAGCCTCCTCGGGCCGAGCGGCTGCGGCAAGACGACGGCGTTGCGCATCGTCGCGGGGTTCGAGGCGGCCGACGCGGGCCGGGTGCTGGTGGCCGGCCGCGACATCACCCGCGTGCCCGCGAACAAGCGCGACATGGGCATGGTGTTCCAGGCGTACAGCCTGTTCCCGAACCTGACCGCGAGCCAGAACGTCGCGTTCGGCCTGCGGCTGCGCAAGGCCCCGCACCGGGACCGGCGGGTCGCCGAGCTGCTGGAGCTGGTCGGGCTCGCCCACCTCGGCAAGCGGTACCCGCACCAGCTCTCCGGCGGTCAGCAGCAACGCGTCGCGCTCGCCCGCGCGCTGGCCGTCCAGCCGCGCGTGCTGCTGCTGGACGAGCCGCTGTCCGCGCTGGACGCCAAGGTGCGGGTGGCGCTGCGGGACGAGATCCGGCGCATCCAGACCGAGCTGGGCATGACCACGCTGTTCGTCACGCACGACCAGGAGGAGGCGCTGGCCGTCTCCGACCGGGTCGGCGTGCTGTCGCACGGCCGGTTGGAACAGCTCGACACGCCCGCGGCGGTGTACCGCGAGCCCGCGTCGGCGTTCGTGGCGGAGTTCGTCGGTGTGACGAACGCGGTCTACGGCGTCGCCGAGGCGGGCGGCGTCCGGCTGGGCGCGTTCCGGTTCGACACCGACGCGGCGGCCGGGCTGACCGGCGAGGTCAAGGTGATCGTGCGGCCGGAGGACATCGGCATCGCCCCGCACCGCGGGCCGGCCGACGGCGCGCTGACCGGGAACGTGGTCACGCACAGCTTCCTCGGCCCGGTGACGCGGCTGTCCGTGCGGCTCGACGGCGGCGAGCAGGTGGTGCGGGTCGACCAGCCGTCCTCCCGCGCGGGCGACTTCCCGCCCGGCGCGACCGTGGCGCTGGACCTCGGGGCGGGCCGGGTGATGGTGGTGGAGACCTGACGGCCCGGCCCGGCGGTCGTGGTGGACCTGGACGCGGTCCGGGTGACGGTGGTGAAGACCTGACGATCCGGGGCGACGGCGACGGCGGTGGGGCGGACCTGGACGCGGACCGGGCGGTGGTGTTCGGGCGGTGGTGTTCGGGCGCGACGGCTCGGTGCGGCGTGGGCTTGGTGGTCCGGGTCAGGGTCGGCGCAATTTCGTCAGTTTCACCCGTTCCGCGTCGGACAGCGCCGAATCGACCAAAACGCGTATGCCACGTGCGCCGATCGGCTGACCGTTGACGGACGTCACCCACGTGGTCGGCACGTCGGTGAACAACGTGACTTCCGGCGTGCCCGCGAAATGCCCGTAACCCAATACCGTCGACCGGCTCACGCTCGGCCCGTTCAGCACCACGTAATCCTGGTCTGCCGGTGTCGGGTCGGTCACCCACGGCACCTCCTCGCCCAGGGTCCAGCCGCCCACCCCGCCGTAGCGCAGCAGGAACGTGCGCGCGTGGTGGATGGTGACCACGTAGTGGTGGGCGGACTCCGACCGCACCGGGTCGGGCACGCGGGTGAAGGTCAGGCCGTGTGAGACGCCCGCCGCGCGCAGCGAGCGGGAGAACGCCGCCAGGTCGCCGCCGCCGGTGCTGATCGCGCGGGAGAGCGCGGACCACGCGCCGGTGGCGGTCTGGTTCGGCAGCCGCGCGCCCGGCCAGGGGTCGAGGATCGTCATGCCGCCCCAGATGAGGCGCACCGCCGGGTCCGGCCAGACATTGTGCCGCTCACCCCGGTAGAGGGTCATGTCCGGCATGGGAATACTCCTCGCGAGGAATTCGTGAAGAGGAATCGGGGCCGATACTACGCCGAGTCGGCCCCGGTGCGGACGAATTCACCGCCAAGGAGTACCGGTGAGCGCTATTCCGGTGAACCCGGGGGAAATATGCAATGTTGGCGTTGGTCGGAACGGGTGGAGGGGCCCGCCGCGGGTGCGACGGGCCCCTCCGGGTCCGGACGTGGTCAGGCCGTTCGGGCTAGCGCGGGAACAGGTCCCGGTACGAGCCCTGCGTCTGGACGTTCAGCTCGCCGACGCGGACGAGCTTCGCCGTCGCCGTCCGCGGGTCGCGGATGTCGAGCACGTCGAGGCCCTTGGCCATGTCGGACGAGAAGATGTAGCCGTTGTAGTAGTACGCGGACCACGAGCCGCCGCCGGCGCCGTTGGGCAGCGGACCGCGCTCGAACCAGCCGATCTCCTTGGGGTTGCGGGAGTCGGTGAAGTCCCAGATCGAGATGCCGCCCTGGTACCACGCCTGCACCATGATGTCGCGGCCCTGCACCGGGATCAGCGAACCGTTGTGCGCCACGCAGTTCTCGGTCTCGCCCTGGATCCGGGAGATCTTGTAGTACGAGCGGAACTCCAGCTTGCGCTTGTCGCCGCGGCCGGTGATGTCGTAGATGCCGTCCGCGCCGCGCGTCTTGGCGATCGTCTCGTTGCACGTCGGCGCGCCGCCGCCACCCAGCTCGTCGGTGAAGACGACCTTGGTGCCCTCGTTGTTGAAGGTGGCCGAGTGCCAGAACGCGAAGTTCACGTCGTCCTGCACGCGGCTGATCTCGCGGGGCCGCTCGCGGTCGGAGATGTCCCACAGCACGCCGTCGCCCATGCAGGCGCCGGCCGCGAGGTCCTTGGCCGGGTACACGGTGATGTCGTGGCAACCGGAGGTGGCGCGGACGTAGCCCTCCTCGATCGTGCCGTCACGACCGGGGTTGCCGCCGTCCGGGAACAGCACCGTCTCGGACAGCAGCGAGGCCGCCGCCGGGTTCTTCAGCGGCACCTTCACGATGGAGATCAGGTCGTGCGGCGGCTGGCAGTCGGGGAAGGAGGCGTTCGGCCCGTACGACGAAACGTACAGGTAGACGTCCTTGCCCCGCTTGTCCGGCACCATCGTGTGGGTGTGGGAACCGCACTTGGTCTCGACCGCGGCGACGTACTTCGGGTTCTTCTTGTCGCTGATGTCGAAGATCTTGATGCCCTCCCACGCGTCCTTGTTGGTCGCGGAGAGCGGCGTGCTGGCACAGGAGTTGTCGCTGCGGGACGAGTCGGTGGACAGGAAGAGCAGGTTGTCCTTGACCGAGATGTCGTTCTGCGAGCCGGGGCACCAGACCGTGCTCACGATGGACGGCTTGCGCGGGTTGCGCACGTCGTAGATGACGAAGCCGTCGTAGTTGCCGTCGAACGCGTAACCGTCCTGGAACGCCAGGTCGGTCCACGTCGAGCCGGCGCCGAACGGCGCGGGCTTCGGCAGGTTCGCCAAGTGCTTGACGTTGCGGCTGTTGCGGATCTCGTCGACGCCGGGGATGCCGGCGGCCGGCTGCTCCTGGCTCGACAGTTGGGTCTCGGACAGTCCGGCCAGGTCGGCGTCGTCCGGGGCCGCGGTCGCCTGGGGCGCCCAGGCCACGACCGACAGGCTCAGCGCGAACGCTCCCAGGACCGCGGCCGGCGTTCTGCGCCGGCGGGTCGAATCGCGTACATCCACTTCAGGTTCCCCTTCCAACCCAAGTGCAGGGCCCGCAGTATCACCCGTTCGCAACGCTAAGGACCAGACCCATTCGTCGGGAATTTTCCGCACTTCCGACATGTGGGGTCGCCGGGTACGTTGGCGGCCGACCGGAGGGCTAGGGGGTAGCGGGATGCGAATGGTGTTCGTCGCGGTGCTGGTGGCCGTCCTCGCGGGCTGCACGTCGCAATCGGTCGACCAGCCCCCGATCATCGCGCCACAGGGGCCGGGTGAGCAAGCGCAAACCCTTGCGCCGGAGGACTTCGGCACGGACCGCTGGGTCGCGCCGAGCCAGGCGGACCTGACCTACGTCGCCCGGATGATCGTGCACCACCGGCAGGCGCTGGAGATGACCGCGCTCGCCCCGGAGCGGGCGCGAAACGAGACGGTGCGCGGGCTGGCGTCGCGGATCCACGACACGCAGGGCCCGGAGATCGCCGCCATGGAGCAGTGGCAGCGGCAGTACGCGGAGAACGCGCCCGCGCACGGCCACAGCGCCGACCTGCCCGAGGTGGACCACGACTCGATGCCCGGCATGGCGACCGAGCAGCAGCTGGCCGAGCTGCGCGCGGCCACCGGCTCGGACTTCGACCGGCTGTTCCTGCGGCTGATGATCGCCCACCACGAGGGCGCGATCAGCATGGCGGTCGAGCTGCTGTCCTCGGGCACCGACGTGCGGGTCGAGGACATGGCCAACGACGTGGTCGCCTCCCAGACCGACGAGATCGAACGCATGAAGGCCATCACCATCCCCTGACCCCCGCGCGTGTCCTACGTTCAGAACGCGTGTGTCCTACGTTCAGGACCCGTGAGTCGTACGTTCAGGACCCCTGAATTCAACGCTCGGGCGTGACCCCGGGCCGAAAATCGGGTGCGGCGGACCGCCGCCGCGGTGTGTGATCGGCGGATGGCGATCGTGTTGCGCGAGCCGGCGGTCCACGACCCGGACGAGGCGGTCGCGGTGCTGCGCGAGTGGCAGCACGACGGCGCGCCGATGCAGCTGCACCCCGGTGACCTGGGTTGGTTCCGGCGGTTCGGCGCGGACGCGACGGCCGCGGCGGTCCGGACGTGGAGCCGGGACGGGAGGGTCGTCGCCGTCGGCCTCCTGGACGGCCCCGGCCTGCTCCGGCTGACGACCGCGCCGGACGTCCGGCGCGACGAGGAGCTGGCCCGGCGGCTGGTCGAGGACGCCACCGAGCCGGCACGCGGCCTGCTGCCCGAGGGCACGGCCGGCCTCGACGCCCCGGCGGACGCGCTGCTCCACGACCTGCTGCCCGACGCGGGCTGGACCGCCGACGAGCCGTGGACGCCGCTGATCCGCGACCTGTCCGACCCGGTGCCGGAACCGGGCGTGCGCATCGAGGTCGTCGGACCGGACCGGGCGCACGTGCGGACCGCCGTGCAGCGCGCGGCGTTCGACCGGTCCACGTTCACCGACGAGGCGTGGCGCGCGATGGCCGCCGGGCCGGCCTACGCCGACGCCCGGTGCCTGGTCGCCCACGACCGGGGTGAGGCGGTCGCGGCGGTGACGGTGTGGTCGGCCGGTCCGGGCAGGCCCGGCCTGCTGGAACCGATGGGCGTGCACCGGGACCACCGCGGCCGCGGCCACGGCCGGGCGATCACCCTCGCCGCGGCGGCCGCGCTGCGGGAGATGGGCGCGTCCAGCGCGGTCGTCTGCACCCCGAGCGCCAACGCGGGCGCGGTCGCCACCTACCGGTCGGCCGGCTTCCGGCAGCTCCCCGGGATCCGGGACTGGCGCCGCCGGTCCACCGGCACGCCGCGCACGACCTAGTAGTCCACCCGGTCCGCGTGCTCCAGCCAGGCGCTGAACGGCGCGGTGTCCTCGCCCGTCGGCACGTGGTGCACCGGCAGGCTCCACGTCTCCCGCGGCCGGCCGAACAGGTCGTGGAACTCCCGGTCGTCGAACCCGGCCGCCGCCGCGTCGTGCCGGTCGGCGGCGTAGACGACCCGGTCCACCCGCGCCCACAGCGCGGCGGACAGGCACAGCGGGCACGGCTCGCAGGACGACACCAGCACGCACCCGGTGAGCCGGAAGTCGCCGAGCGCCCGGCAGGCCGCGCGGATGGCGACCACCTCGGCGTGCGCGGTCGGGTCGAGCGTCGGCGTGACCTGGTTCGTGCCGGTCGCGATCACCTCGCCCGCCCGGACGACCACCGCGCCGAACGGGCCGCCGCCCTCGGCGACGTTGCGGGTGGCGAGGTCGATCGACGCGCGCAGCCAGGCGTGGTCGGGCGACACGGACGTGGTCATGGGTGCTCCTCGGTGCGGGGGATCAGACGCCGGTGATGTGCTCGGGGCGCACGGGCACCCGGGTCAGGGCGAGGCCGGTGGCGGCGCGGATGGCCGCGACGATCGCCGGCGTGGACGAGATCGTGGGCGGCTCGCCGACGCCGCGCACCCCGTACGGGGCGTTCGGGTCGGCCAGCTCCAGCACGTCGATGCTCATCGGGGGCATGTCGAGCACGGTCGGGATGAGGTAGTCGGTGAACGACGGGTTGCGCACCCGACCGCCCTCGACCTGGATCTCCTCCATCACCGCGAGGCCGAGGCCCTGCGCCGACCCGCCCTGGATCTGCCCCAGCACGGCCTGCGGGTTGATCGCCTTGCCGACGTCCTGCGCGCAGTCCAGCTCGACCACCTTCACCAGGCCCAGCTCGACGTCCACGTCCACCACGGCGCGGTGCGCGGCGAACCCGTACTGCACGTGCGCGTTGCCCTGCCCGGTCACCGGGTCGACCGGCTCGGTGGCGCGGTGCCGCCACTCCACCGTCTCGTCGACCACCTCGTCGCCCAGCAGCGCGGCCAGGTCCACAGTGGACAGGTCACGGCCGCCGGCGAGCTTGACCAGCTTCTCCCGCACGGCCGCGCACGCGGCCTTCACCGCGCCACCGGTCACGTAGGTCTGGCGGGACGCCGAGGTGGAGCCGCCGTTGCCGATGGAGGTGTCCATGGGCAGGATCGTCACCCGCTCCACACCCAGCTCGGTGCGCACGATCTGCTGCATGACGGTCACCAGGCCCTGGCCGACCTCGACGGCGGCGGTGTGCGCCAGCGCGGCCGGCTCACCGTTGATCACCTGCAACCGCACCCGCGCGGTGGAGTAGTCGTCGTAGCCCTCGGAGAAGCAGATGTTCTTGATCCCCACGGCGTACCCCACGCCGCGCACCACGCCCTCGCCGTGCGTGGTGTTCGAGACACCGCCGGGCAGGTCGCGCAGGTCCGACCCGGCGGGCGGCGGCATCGGCTTGTCCCGCACCAGCTTCAGCAGCTCGGCGACCGGCGCGGCCGAGTCGACCACCTGCCCGGTCGGCATGACCGAGCCCTCGCTCATCGCGTTGGCGATCCGCACGTCCACCGGGTCCATGCCCAGCGCCTCGGCGAGCTTGTCCATCTGCGACTCGTAGGCGAACCCGGCCTGCACCGCGCCGAACCCGCGCATCGCGCCGCACGGCGGGTTGTTGGTGTAGACGCCCCAGCAGTCGACGGTCACGTTGTCCACGTCGTACGGGCCGATGCCGAGCGTGGCCGCGTTCGCGACCACCGCCGGGGTGCTGGAGGCGTACGCGCCGCCGTCGAGGAAGATCCGCGCCTTGACGTACACGAGCTTGCCGGTGCGGTCCGCGCCGTGCTCGTAGTACAGCACCGCCGGGTGCCGGTGCACGTGCCCGTAGAACGACTCCTCGCGGTTGTAGACCATCTTGGTGGGCTTGCCGGTGTGCAGCGCCAGCAGGCACGCGTGCACCTGCATCGACAGGTCCTCGCGCCCGCCGAACGCGCCGCCGACGCCGGACAGCGTGAGCCGCACCCGCTCCAGGGGCAGTCCGAGGGCCGCCGCGACCTGGCCCTGGTCCACGTGCAGCCACTGGGTGGCGATGTAGAGGTCCACGCCGCCGTCCTCGGCGGGCACGGCCAGCCCCGACTCGGGCCCGAGGAACGCCTGGTCCTGCATGCCGACCTCGTACCGGCCGGTGACCACGACCTCGGCCCGCGCGTCCTGGTCGCCCCGCCGCACGGGCACGTGCCGCACCAGGTTGCCGCCGGGGTGCAGCGGCGTGTCGTCGACCGCGGTCTCCATGTCCACGACCGGGGTGAGCACCTCGTACTCGACCTTGATGCGCGCCATCGCGCGCCGCGCCGTCTCCGGGTGGTCCGCGCCGACCAGGGCGACCGGCTCGCCCTGGTAGCGCACGACGTCCTCGGCGAGCACCGGCTGGTCCTTGTGCTCCAGGCCGTACCGGTTGACCCCCGGCACGTCCCGGTGCGTGAGCACGGCGTGCACGCCGGGGACCTTCAACGCCTCGGTGATGTCGACGGACGCGATCCGCGCGTACGGGTGCGGGCTGCGCAGGGTCGCGCCCCAGATCATGTCCTCGTGCCACAGGTCCGAGGCGTAGGCGAACTCGCCGCGCACCTTGAGGTTCCCGTCCGGCCGCTGCGGGCTGGAGCCGATGCCGCCGGCCACGGCGGAGGTCAGTTCGGCGGGGGTGAGGCTCATCGCGTCCCCTTCAGTCGCTCGGCGGCGGCCCGCAGGTCGCGCGCGAGGTCGGTCTCGGAGGCGGTGCGCAGCTCGCCGTCCTCCACCACGGTCCGGCCGCCCACCAGCAGCAGCTTCAGCCGGGGCCGCGGCCCGAGCACGAGGGCGGCCACCGGGTCCTCGATGCCCGCGTGGTCCAGCCCGTCGAGCCGCCACACCGCGAGGTCGGCGAGCTTGCCCGGCTCGATCGAGCCGATCTCGGCCTCCCGGCCCAGGCACCGCGCGCCGCCCATCGTGCCCAGCCACAACGCTTCCCGCGCGGTCAACGCCCGGGGCCCGCCGCGCTGCCGGGCCTGCAGCAACGCCTGGTGCAGCTCCTCGACCAGCCCGCCGGCCTCGTTGGACGCCGCCCCGTCCACGCCGAGGCCCACCGGCGCGCCCGCGTCGAGCAGGTCGCGGACCGGGGCGATGCCGGTGCCCAGCCGGCCGTTGGACGTGGGGCAGTGGGCGCTGCCGGTGCCGGTCGCGCCCACCCGCTTCACCGCTTCGGGCGACAGGTGGACGGTGTGCGCCAACCACACGTCGTCACCGAGCCAGCCGAGGCGTTCGGCGTACTCGGTGGGCGTGCAGCCGTACTCGGCCAGGCACTGCTCCTCCTCGTCCACGGTCTCGGCGAGGTGGGTGTGCAGCCGCACGCCCTTGGCGCGGGCCAGCTCCGCCGCGCCGACCATCAGCTCGGCGCTGACCGAGAACGGCGAGCACGGGCCGACGGCCACCCGGACCAGCGCGTCCGGGGACGTGTCGTGGTGGTCGTTGACCGCCTGCTCGGTGGCGATCAGCGCGGCCTCGGTGTCCTCGACCAGGTTGTCCGGCGGCAGGCCGCCGTGCGACCGGCCGCGGTCCATCGAGCCGCGCACGGCGTGCAGCCGCACGCCGACGCGCCGGCCCGCCTCGACCAGGGCCGCGAACTGGTCGCCGCCCTCACGGGGGAAGACGTAGTGGTGGTCGGCGGCCGTCGTGCAGCCGGTGGTCGCGAGCTTCGCCAGCCCGGCGGAGGCCGCGGCGTGCGTGATCCCGGCGTCCAGGCCGCGCCACACCGGGTAGAGCGTGGTCAGCCACTCGAACAGCGTGGCGTCCTGGGCGAGGCCGCGGGTGGCCCACTGGTAGAGGTGGTGGTGGGTGTTGACCAGGCCCGGCGTGACCAGGCAGCCGCTGCCGTCGACCCAGGTGTGCGGCCCGGCCGGCCGGGGCGCCTGGCCCGGCCCCACGGCGGTGATCCGGCCGTCCTCGATGACGACGTGGCCGACCGCGTGCTCGGTGCCCGCGGCGTCCACGGCGGCCACCGCGACGCCGTCGAGGATGGTCGGCGTCATCCGGACCCGCCCCCGGCGTCGGCCCGGCGGGCGGCGGCGAGGCGGACCGCGTCCAGGATCTTCTCGTAACCCGTGCAGCGGCACAGGTTCCCGGCCAGCGCCTCCCGGATCTCGGGGTCGCTCGGCCTCGGCACCCGGCCGAGCAGGTCGTGCGCGGCGACCACGAGACCGGGCGTGCAGAACCCGCACTGCACCGCGCCCGCCTCCACGAACGCCTCCTGGACGGGGTCGAGCCGGTCGCCGTCGGCCAACCCCTCGACCGTCCGCACCTCGCGGCCCTCCGCCTGGCCCGCGGCCACCAGGCAGGCGCACACCGGCGTGCCGTCCAGGTAGACCGTGCACGAGCCGCACTCGCCCTGCTCGCACGCGTTCTTCGAGCCGGGCAGGCCGAGCCGTTCGCGCAGCACGTACAGCAGGCTCTCGCCCTCCCACACGTCGTCGGCCTGCCTCGGCTCGCCGTTCACCGTCACGTTCACCCGCACGGTCGGGCCACCTCCTCGGTGTAGTCGTGCCAGGCCCAGCCCAGCGCTCGGCGGGCGAGCACGGCGAGCGCGTGCCCGCGGTACGCGGCCGAGCCGCGCACGTCGTCGATGGGGCTCGCGGCCTGCGCCACCAGCTCGCCGAACCGCCGCGTCACCGAGTCCGGCAGGGGCTTCGGCGACGTCCAGCGGTCGGTGTCGGTCAGCTCGGCGGCCAGGAACTCCTCGGCCGCCGACGCCCGGCGCGGCGTGGGCGCGGCACTGCCGACCGCCGCGCCGACCCGCCGGTCCGCCGGGTGCAGGGCGACGGCGAACGAGCACACCGCGATCACCATCGCGTTGCGCGTGCCGACCTTGGAGAACTGCTGCGGGGCGCGGGTGACCGGCACCCGGACCGCCGTGATCAGCTCGTCCGGCTCCAGCGCGTTGCGCTTCACGCCCAGGTAGAAGTCGGTGGCGGGGATGTGCCGGGTGCCCCTGGTGGACGCCACCTCCACGGTCGCGCCCACGGCGAGCAGCACGGGGTGCGCGTCCCCGGCGGGCGAGGCCGCGCCCAGGTTGCCGCCGACCGTGCCGCGGTTGCGGATCTGCGGCGACCCGACCGTGCGGGAGGCCATGGCCAACCCCGGCAGGCGGTCGCCCAGCTCCTCGATGATCCGCGTGTACGGGACGCCCGCGCCGAGGCGCACCGCGTCGCCGTCGTGGTCCCACGACCGGAGTTCGGCGATCCGGGTCAGGTCCAGCAGCGCGGGCGGCCGGCGGTGGTCGAAGTTCAGCTCCACCATCACGTCCGTGCCACCGGCGATGGGCACGGCGTCCGGTCGCTGCGCCTTGAGGGCCAGCGCCTCGGCCAGCGTCTCGGGACGGAGGAAGTCCATCAGCCACCTCGGTGGTGCGGTGCCGGTGCGGGAGTCAGTACACAGACGTCGTGGGGTCGTCGGCTACGGCGACGGCCCACTGAATCCCGGTCCGCTCGTGGCGGGGGATTCGTGCTTTCCTACAAAAACCGTCGGACGATGGTAAACCGCCGGGATGACGGGGAGGGGGTGCGCGCGGTGCGGGTTCGGAGTCTGCTCGGGATGCCGGAGCTGCGACTGCGGACCGTTGTCGGCGCGGAGTTCCTCGACAGGCCCGTGACCAGGCTCTACGGCACGGAGCTGCCGGATCCGGCGCGTTACCTCTCCGGCGGTGAGCTGGTGCTTTCCGGGTTGCTGTGGTATCGCGCGGCGGCCGATTGCGAGCGGTTCGTCGCCGCCCTGGCCGCGGCGGGGGTCGCCGCGCTGGCCGTCAGCCCGCCCGACGCCGGCGAGCTGCCCGGGGCGCTGGTCGAGGCGTGCGAGCGGCACGGGGTGCCGCTGCTGGAGGTGCCGGTCGACCTGTCGTTCGCGGCCATCACCGAGCGCGTGGTGCTGGAGCTGGCCGCCGAGCGGGCGGCCGACGCGGGCGCGCTGCTCGGCCGGCACCGGCGGCTGCTGACCGTGGTCGCCGAGGGCGGCGGGCTGTCCGAGCTGGTCGCGGCCGGCGCGGCGGAGCTGGGCGCGCCGTGCCGGGTGCTGTCGTGCACCGGTCACGTGGTCGCCGGGCCGGAGCTGCCCGGCGCGGCGGCGCTGGTGCGGGAGTTCCTGGTGGCCGACCGGCTGCCCGTCGCGGTGCGGGGCACGACGCTGCTGCCGGTGTCCGTGCGGGGCGGCTCGCGGCTGACGTCGTGGATCCTCGTGGTCGAGGGCGACCGGACGCGGGACGAACTGGCCGTCGAGCTGGCCAGCCTGGTCGGCGTGGAGCGGGCGCGGGTCGTGCAGGGGCGCGAGATCGAGAACCGCGCGGCCGGGCCGCTGCTGCGGGAGGTGCTCGCGGGCGGTGACGTCGCCGCCCGGATCTCGGCCGTCGGGTGGGATCCGGACGTGCCGCTGCGGGTGCTCGCCGCCTCGGCGCCGGGCGGGCGGGCGGAGCAGGCCGCGGCGCTGGTGGAGGAGGTGCTGGCGGCGGTCGCGCCGGCGTTCCTGGTGGCCGCCGTGGACGAGGAGGTGTACGCGCTCGCGCCGTCCGGGACGTGGACCGAAGGGCTCCGGCCGGCGGCGCGGACCCTGGAACCGGGGCTGCGCTCGGCCCGGCTGCTGGTCGGCCTGTCGTCGCCGGTCGGGCACACCGGGCTGCGCGGCGCGGCGCAGGAGGCGTCCCACGCCCGGCGGCTGGGCGAGCGGCGGACGGGGCGGACGTGCGTGGTGGCGGGGGAGGAGATCGCCCTGCACCAGCTCCTGCTCGCCGGGGTGCCGGACGACCTGCGCCGTTCGCTGCGCCGGCGGCTGCTCGGGCCGGTGCTGGACTACGACGCCGAGCACGGCTCGGACCTGGTGGGGACGCTGCGGGTGTTCCTCGACTGCTCCGGCTCCTGGACCGCCGCCGCCGCGCGGCTGCACGTCCACGTGAACACGCTGCGGTACCGGGTGGGCCGGGCCGAGGACCTGCTGGGCGTGGACCTGTCGGAGTTCACCGAACGGGTGAACCTGTACCTGGCGCTCCAAGCCGGCTGACGACCCGGCCGCCCGGTGGATGGGCGGGCCATCCCCGACCCGCCGCCGCGCGGGCCGGGGATGGCGTCCTCCTCACCTCACCCGCGGCCGCGGGGCGTGGGTCCCCCCGCGGCGGTCGCCACGGCGAGGTGGGCGACCGGGAGGTCCCGCGGTGGGCGAGGAAGTCGAGGTCGTCACTCCTGGCACCGGCGGCCGGAGTTCACGCACCGCACCAGGCGGTCCATGATCTCCCCGGACATGACGTTCGCGAAGTCGTCGTGGTCGGAGAGCGGGTTGTGCTCCTCCTGCGGGAAGGCGTCGACCGCGTACTGCCCGGCGACCTGCACGTCCCGGGGGATGTCGTAGGTCAGGCTGATCCGCAGCTGCGGCACGGCCGTGAACCCGCGCGGGCACTGGCCGTCGGCGTCCGGGTAGACGATGTGGTCGCGGTGGTTGGCGCTGTCGGTGTTGCGGCCGTCCCAGCAGCTCGGGAAGTCGTGGATGCGCTTGACCTTGCTGCCCCCCGGGCAGATCGGGTACTTGTCGATCAGCACCTTGTCCTCGAACCCGGTGCACGTCCACGACTTGCGGGCGTTCTTCGGGCCGTTGGTGGAGACCTTCGCGTCGCCGTACAGCACGCGCAGGAACTGCGGCATCGGCTGCACCTTGCCGACGGGGCTGCCGCGGAAGGTGATGTCCACGACCTCGGGGCGCTGGATCTCGCCCTCGTTGCCGGGCAACTCGTTCTCGTCGCTGGGGGTCTTGCCGTCGCCCTTCCCCGGCGCGTCGGGCTCGGCCTCGCGGGCCGCCTCGGCCACCTTGGCGTCGTTGGCGTCGCCGTCCTTCACGGTGCACGGCGCGAGCCTCTTGAGCCCGCGGGGGCGTTGCGCGATCCGGTCGATGGCCTGCACGATGCGGTCGATCGCCGCCGTCCTCTTGTCCCGCAACGGCCCCAGCACGGCGTTGTTGACGAAAGCGGGGTCGTCCACGTTCGCGGCGGCCTTCAGCTTCCGGTTCGCCTCCGCGATCTGGTCCTTCATCGCCTGGAGGTTGCGGTCCACCTCCGCCTTGGCCTGGCGCGGCACGTCGCGCAGCTTCCGCTTCACGTCCGGGCACTCGACCTCGGCGTCGCCCGGCCGGCCGGGCTCCTCGTCCTCGCCCTCGCGGTCGATCCGCACCACGGGCCAGAAGTAGGCCGACTTGTCGCCGTTCTTGCAGGTGGTGTCGGCTTCGAGCAGGCTCTCGTCGGTCGAGTCGGCGTCGGTCGACACGTTGCCGACGTAGTCGTGCAGGTGCTGCGCGCCGTTGCGGACACCGGGCTGCGCGATGAAGTTGTCCGGGTTGAAGTGCCCGTTCTCGTTGCGGCCGCAGTCGACGGTGAACGTCCCGGTGCTCGCCCCGCGCCGGGGCTGGGGTGTGCGCACGTTGCGCTGCTGCTTCGTGATGTCGACGAACAGGGAGATGTCGGCCCCGTCGGCCTGGGCGGTGCCCTGGTCGCCGGTGGTGCTGATCGCGACCGCCAACCCGATCGTGAGTGCCAACCCGGTCACGCCCGCGGTCAACTTCGTGCGCCGTGAAAACCGGTGCCGCCCCTGGTTTCGCGTCATGGATGTGTCACCTCGTCGTAGGTACGCGCATGTGCGTTGAACCCCGACCGCCGGCGGGCGGTGGACACAGTGGCATACGTACCGCACCCGGTCCGCGACCTGACCGTTATCTGTTCGTTATCTGGAACCGACCCCTGTCTTCGAGCCCGCGGTGCGCGATGTGGACGGCCGCGACCGGCGACGCGGACACGGGGTGGGCCGGCTCGGGCAGTCCCAGGAGGTCGTACATGGTGCGACGGAGGACGGCGGCCGCCGCCCCCAAGGCGGGAACTGATCGCCTCGGCCAACCCGGGCACGGGCGTGGCCACGTCGGGCGAAGGCCGGGCGGGGTCGATCAGCGGCGCGGCCCGGTACACCAGGACCCGAGCCGCAGGGGCGAACGGTCCAGCGCCCGCGTCATGGGACGACCACCTGGCCATGGGTGTGGATGAGCCGCACACCTTACCGCCGCGGGTGTCCGACCCGCCGTCGAGCGCTCGATCTTCCGCGCCCCGACCCGTTCCGGCCCGTGGCCGGCGGCCAAACGGTGCCACGAGTCCACCCGACGATCCCCCGACGGCCCATGCCATTTCTGTGGCACTCGAGTCACGCGTAGTGCAGGAGGGGGAGCTGTGAGGCGCAGCAGCGAGAACGTGGTGTCCGGTACGGCCTACGGTCCGGTCGTCCAGGCGGGAAGCGTCGGGGCGGTGCACTTCGGCGTCGATCCTGTCGGTTCCCTGTGGGTGCTTCACCGCGCGGTGATCGCTGCGGAACACTCCGGACGTCTCAGGAGCGCACGCTCACGAGCGAAGGAGGATGTGGTCATGTCTCGCACACTCGGTGCGCTGGCCGCCGTGGTGCTGGGGGTCTCCCTCGTCACCGCCGCGCCCGCCGCCGCCGCGCAAGCGCACCCGTTCCCCGCGCGGTTCCCGCTGCCCGACGGCTTCCTGCCCGAGGGGATCGCCATCGGCTCGGCGCCGGTCGCCTACTTCGGGTCGCGGGCGGACGGCGACCTGTTCCGCGTCGACCTCCGCACGGGTCGCGGCGAGGTGTTCAGCCAGGGGCCCGGGACCGCGTCGGTCGGGTTGAAGGTGGACCGGCGCAAGAGGCTGTTCGTCGCGGGCGGCGCGGGTGGGGACGGGCGGGTGGTCGACGCCCGGACGGGAGCGGTGCTCAAGTCCTACCGGTTCTCGGGCGACTCGGACACTTTCGTCAACGACGTCGTGATCACCGACGACGCCGCCTACTTCACCGACTCGCGCAAGGCGGTGCTGTATCGCGTCGCGTTCGGCCGGCACGGCGCGTTGCCGGACTCGCACACCGCGATTCCGCTGACCGGCGACTTCGTGTTGACGCCGGGCGTGAACAACGCGAACGGCATCGCGGAGACGCCCGACGGCAAAGCCCTGTTGATCGTCCAGAGCAACACCGGCGCGCTGCACGAAGTCGATCCCGACTCCGGTCGCACAACCCGCGTCGACCTGGGCGGCGAGGTGTTGACCAACGGCGACGGGCTGCTGGTCGAGGGCCGCACGCTCTACGTCGTGCAGAACCGGCTCAACACGGTCGCGGTGTTCGCGCTGGCCAGGGACGGGTCGGCCGGGACGCTGGTGACCAAGATCACCGACCCGCGGTTCGACGTGCCGACCACGGTGGCGTCCTTCGCCGGCCGGCTGTACCTGCCGAACGCCCGCTTCACCACTCCGCCCACCCCTACGACGACGTACGACGCGGTTTCGGTGCCGAAGCCGTGAAAGTCGGGGGGCCGGTACTGAGAAGTTCACATCGGCCCCCTGTTCGGGGCATCACTCGACTGGGTAACCTCATCGTCGCGTCGCGCAAGTGATCGCTGTCTCTTCGTAATAATGATCTTAAGGTGTTACCGTTCCGTCGCCGATCAGGTGATGAAGAGGCAGTGTTCCTAGTGCTGCGCCTGACCTGGCACCACGGACGAGGCTGCGGAGCGCTGTGAAGCAGAAGAGCACCACTACGGAGACGAACTACAAGACGATCCGTTCACGTCTCACCGGCGTCGTCGTCGTCCCCAGCATCGTCCTTCTCATCATGTGGGCGCTGTTCTCGTCGTACACCCTGTTCGACGGCTTCTACCTCCGTGCCGTGGCCTCGGGCGTGAAGGACGCCTCGATCCCGGCGGTCCAGACCTTCGCCGCGCTCCAGCGGGAGCGCGAGCTGAGCATGACCGCCCTCAGCCAGCCCGACCGCGGCACCAGCGACCTGGAGGTGCAGCAGGGCGAGACCGACCGGGCGGTCGACGAGATGCGCGCGGCGTTCGACGAGCTGGCCTCGCAGGCGCCGCAGGAGATCGTCGACAAGATCAACGCGCTGAACGTGCTGCTGGACCAGCTGCCGCAGCGCCGCTCCGCGCTCGAGGCGGGCCGCGCCTCCAAGACCGAGATCTACACCTACTACAACAGCCTCCTCGACGCCGGTGACGCGCTGTTCAGCGTGCAGGCCCGCGTGGTGCCCGACCACGAGTCCGTGAAGGGCGCCATCACCTCGACCGAGTACTTCAAGGCGGCCGACTGGATGTCCCGCGCCACGTCGCTCGCGTCGAGCGCCCTGGCCGCCGGGCAGTTCACGCCCGAGGAGCACATCGAGTTCGCGAACCTGGTCGGCGCGTACCACTCGGCCTACGACTCGATCGCGCCCTACGCCCGCCCCGAGGTGCGCGAGCACTACCAGTTCATGATCGAGGGCGACCAGTGGAAGCGGCTGGTCGAGTTCGAGGGCAGGCTGATCCAGAACGGCTCGAAGCCGTCCAACGCCGGGTCGCTGCAGGACTGGCAGAACATCAGCGGCCCGATCTCCGACGAGCTGACCGCGCTGGTCAGCGAGCAGGCGTCCGGCGCGGTGGGCGTCACCATGGCCCGCGGCGAGAGCAAGTTCCGCACCGTGCTGATCGGCAGCCTGGTCGCGCTGCTCGCCGTGATCATCGGCATCCTGATCGCGATCCGCACGTCGAACCGCCTGGTCAACCGGGCCCTGATCACGCGGCTCGCGGCGTTGAAGAAGGACTCGCTGACCCTGGCCCACGAACGGCTGCCCGACATCGTCGACCGGCTCCGCGAGGGCAAGCACGTGGACGTCGAGGTCGAGGTGCCGCCGCTGGACTACGGCAGCGACGAGATCGGCCAGGTGGCCGACGCGTTCAACGCCGCCCAGTACACCGCCGTCGCGGCGGCGGTCAAGGAGAGCCAGGCGCGCGAGGGCGTGAACCGGGTCTTCCTCGACATCGCGCACCGCAACCAGGGCCTGGTGCACCGCCAGCTCAAGATCCTCGACAAGCTGGAGCGCGAGGAGGAGAACCCCGAGCAGCTCGACGCGCTGTTCCAGCTCGACCACCTCGCCACCCGCGCCCGCCGCAACGCCGAGAACCTGATCATCCTCGCGGGCGAGCAGCCGGGCAGGCAGTGGCGCAAGCCGGTGCGCCTGCTCGACGTGCTGCGCGCCGCGGTGGCCGAGACCGAGCAGTACGTCCGCGTGAAGGTGAACCCGGTGCCCGAGACCGCGCTGGTGGGCGCGGCCGTCGCGGACACCATCCACCTGATCGCCGAGCTGGTGGACAACGCCACCGCGTTCTCCTCGCCCCGCTCCCAGGTGCAGGTGCACGCCAGCGAGGTCCCGCAGGGCATCGTGGTCGAGATCGAGGACCACGGCCTGGGCATCAACCCCGAGGACCGCGAGCAGCACAACGCGATGCTGGCCGACCCGCCCGAGTTCGACGCGATGCGCCTGCGCGGCGAGTCGCGGCTGGGCCTGTTCGTGGTCGCCCGGCTGGCCGCCCGCCGCGGCATCCACGTCGAGCTGCGCGAGTCGCCCTACGGCGGCACGCTGGCGCTCGTGCTGATCCCGTCCGCGATCGTCGCGGGCCCCACCACGGCGACGGAGCCCGCCGAGACGCGCCAGCTCCCGCGCCGCACCTTCCACGACATCCCGGAGCAGGGCGACGACTCAGTGCGAGACGCCAGGTTTCCCGACAGTTCCCGAGACCTGGAGGGGTTCTGGGCCCAGGCCGAGGCCGCGGCCAACGAACATCCCCTTCCAGAGGTCGAACGACTGAGCGGCGGGCTGGACCTGTCGCAGCGCAGCGGCGAGTTGGAGTTGCCGCAGCGGAAGCGGACCACCGAGTGGCCCGCGGAGGACCCGGGGCCGGCCGCCGGCGCGGACCGCCCCGAACTGCCACGCAGGCGCCGTCAGCAGAACCTGGCGCCGCAGTTGGTGCGCAACGATTTCCACCCTTCGCCCGAACCGCTCCCCGAGGTCGATTCCCAGCAGTCCGCCGAGAAGGTCCGCAAGGGCCTGTCGGCGTTCCAACGGGGTACACGTGACGCGAGGCGGACACCCGCCGACGACCTCGAACCCTGATCAGCAGTGGCCGGACGACTGGAAACCGGAAAGGCAACCCGATGAACGACATGACCAGCCAGCACAACGAACTGAACTGGTTGTTGGAGGACTTGGTCAGCCGGGTGGTCGGAGCTCGGCACGCGGTGGTCCTCTCGGCCGACGGTCTGCTGCTGGGGCGCTCGCCGGGGCTGTCCAAGGACGACTCCGACCACCTCTCGGCCATGGCGTCGGCGTTCCAGAGCCTGGCCCGGGGCACGGGACGGCACTTCGGCGGCGGCGCGGTGCGGCAGACCATCGTCGAGATGGAGCACGCCTACCTCTTCGTCACCGCGGCCGGCCACGGCGCCTGCCTGGCCGTCCTGGGCGAAGAGGACTCCGACATGGGCATGATCGCCTACGAGATGAACATGCTCGTCAAGCGCGTCGGCACGTACCTGTCGTCGGCGCCGCGCGGCACGGCCGCCGCGAGCCTGCCCGCCGCGCGAAGGTCTTCCTGATGGCCGGCCGCGAGGACTGGTGGTACGACGAGGCCGCGGGCCCGCTGGTCCGCCCCTACGCGATGGTGCGCGGTCGGACGCGCCCGTTGCGGCCGGAGCTGCACCTGGTGACGCAGGTGCGCGCGATGCCCTCCCCGTCGGACCCGGACGCGCTGTCGGTCGAGCACATGGAGATCATGGAGCTGTGCCGGCGGCCGCTGTCCGTGGCGGAGGTCGCCGCGTACCTCGACGTGCCGCTCGTCGTCGTCAAGGTGTTGTTGAGCGATCTCATCCAACGCGGTGACGTCGTGATCCGAGACCCCTCCCGAGTCCCGCAAGTGCCGGACCGGAACCTGCTCCAGGCGGTGTTGGATGGTGTCCGTGGAATCTGAGCGGCCGGGTGGGGAACTCCTCGTCCCCACCCCAGTGAAGATCGTCATCGCCGGTGGCTTCGGCACCGGGAAGACGACGATGGTCAACGCGGTCAGCGAGATACCGCCGCTGCACACCGAGGAGCTGCTGACCGAGGCCGGGGTCGGCGTCGACGACGTGATGGGCCTGGAGGCCAAGGAGACGACCACGGTCGCCCTCGACTTCGGCCGCATCACCATCAACCCGGAGGTGGTGCTGTACCTGTTCGGCACCCCGGGCCAGAACCGGTTCTGGTTCATGTGGGACGAGCTGGCCTACGGCGCCATCGGCGCGGTGATCCTGGTCGACACGCGCCGGCTGGACAGCAGCTTCCCGTCGATCGACTTCTTCGAGCGGCGCGGCATCCCGTTCATCATCGCGGTGAACTGCTTCGAGGGCGCGCACAGCTACGAGGTCGAGGAGGTGCGGCGGGCGCTGGACGTGGACGCCGCAATCCCGCTGGTGCTGTGCGACGCGCGGGACCGCGAGTCGGCCAAGACGGTGCTGGTGAGCCTGATCCAGCACACGATGGACCGGCTCGACGCGATGGCGTGACGCCGCGGCCCGGCGCGACGGGCCCACCGACGCGAGAGGGGGGTGACCGGTTTCCGGTCACCCCCCTCTCGCGCGTCCGACGCCCTACACCACCGGTTCGAGACGGCAGTTGAAGTGCCGCAACAACGCGGGCGCGTGCGTCAACCGGTACCCCGGCACCCGTTCCGGGTCCTTCGCGATCTCCGCCAGCGTCTCGCCGACGTACTCCAGGTGGCTCTGCGTGTAGACCCGGCGCGGGATGGCGAGCCGGACCAGCTCGTACGGCGCGGGCTTGACCAGCTCGCCCGCGTCGTCCAGCTCGCCCAGGTACAGCGAGCCCAGCTCGGCGCACCGGATGCCGCCCGCCAGGTACAGCTCGGTGGCCAGGGCGAACCCCGGGAACCGGTGCGGCGGCAGGTGGCGCAGCAGGCGACCGGCGTTGAGGTACACCGCGTGCACCCCGGTCGGCCGCACGCTGTCCACGCCCGCGGCCTGCGCCAGGTCGGCCACGTACGCGGTGGCGTCGGCCCGCGCCCGCAGGTACTCCGGGTCGGTGACCTCCAGCAGGCCCTGCGCCAGCATCTCCAGGTCGCGGCCGGAGAGGCCGCCGTAGGTGCGGAAGCCCTCGGTCGCGATCAGCAGCAGCTCGCACTTGGCGGCCAGCTCGGGGTCGCGGATCGCGAGCAGCCCTCCCATGTGGACGATGGCGTCCTTCTTCAGGCTCGCCACGCACCCGTCGGCGAGGCGGAACGCCTCCTCCGCGACCTGGCGCGGGGTGTGGTTGGCGTAACCGGGCTCCCGCTGGGTCACCAGCCACGCGTTCTCCGCGAACCGCGCCGCGTCCAGGAAGAACGGCACGCCGTGGCGGCGGGCGAGTTCCGCCGCCGCCTTGATGTTCGCCATCGACACCGGCTGGCCGCCGCCACCGTTGTTGGTGATGGTGATCAGCACCACGGCGACGTCCCGCGGGCCGGACAGGATCGCCTCCAGCGCGTCCAGGTCGATGTCGCCCTTGAACGGCGCGTCGTCGTCGAGGTCCTTGGCGGCCTGGCAGGGCAGGTCCACGGCCTGGCCCCCGAGGATCTCGACGTTCGCGCGCGTGGTGTCGAAGTGCGTGTTGCTGACGCTGACCTGGCCCGGCTTGAGCAGCGCGGTGAACAGGATCCGCTCGGCCGCGCGCCCCTGGTGGACGGGGAAGGCGTGCGGGTAGCCGGTCAGGTCCCGCACCACGTCGCGGAAGCGGTAGTAGGAGCGCGCACCGGCGTAGGTCTCGTCACCGCGCATCCCCGCCGCCTGCTGCTCGGCCGACAGGGCGCCGGTGCCCGAGTCGCTGAGCAGGTCGATCGTCACGTCGGTCGCGGCGAGGTTGAACGGGTTGTAGCCGGCGGCGGCCAGCGCCCGCTCGCGGTGCGCCCGGGTGGTGATCGGGATGGGCTCCACGACCTTGATGCGGTACGGCTCCATCGTGGGCATCGGTGACTCCTAGCCTGCCAAGCTGATCGAACGGGGTGAGGCCATGTCGTACGCCTCGGACGAGAGGTAGACGGTGACGCCGGGACGCGGCCTGCCCATGCGCAGCGAGACGTGCGCGATCAGCCCGACGCCCTCGTCCAGCGGACGTCGGGCGATCGTGCGCAGCGCGTTGTCGAACTGCGTGGGGTCGAGGTCGTACTTGTCCATCACCGCGAGCACGCGGCGACGTGCCTCTTCGTCGTCGGTCACGTAGTCGCGGATCGGCACGTACAGGGAATAGCCGCTGGGCACGTCCGCGTCGCCGTCCAGGAACGTGTAGCTGGAAATGAGGGGTCGCCGGTCGAACGTCCCGGTGCTGCCGCCGGTGAGCAGGCAGAAATCGGGCACCCTGTCCACATCGACTCCGCGCGCGGCCTTGGCCGCACGAGTGACGTCCGTTACATCCGCCGCGTGGTGGGAGATGTAGACCTTCACCCGGGCCCGTCGTTGTTCGACGAGGTCGAGCGCGAAGAACGAATACTTGTCGAGTCCGGGGCGGGTCACCGCGTTGGCGCGCAGGACCGGGAAACCGGCGGCGAAACCGGTCCGCTCCAGCGCTTCCCGCACCACGTCCTCGGCGGCTGCCTCTCCGCGCACTTCCGGGTTGAGGTAAACCTTGACCTCGGGCGTCGCGTCCGGGCGGAACACCAACGAATACCAGAATGTGAAGTCCCGTTCCGGGTCGTCCGGCAGGAACAGGTTCCGCACCGCGTCGAAACGGCGGGTGTCGAGGTTCTCCCGGTGCTTCATCCGGTCCAGCGCGGCGAGCGCCGCCGCGGTGTTGGCGGCCCTGGACGGCCTGGTCGCGGTGGTCTCGACGATCGTCCGGACGGTCGGGGCCTCGCCCGCGGCGAAGGCCGCGGAGAACTCGACCGGGGTGTGGTCGTCGGCCACGTCGGAGGGCCAGGCCGGCCTGGTGGAAATGGGGTGCAGACCGCCGGGGCCGAGCGCGTCCGCGAGCAATCCCACGGGTTTAACGGTGTTTTGCGTGATGCCCAGGGAGTGCAGCAGGGCGCTGAGCTGACGGCCCGTGAAATCGCGAATGGAGACTTTTTGAGGGTCCAAGGCGGGGTTCTCCTCGTGGGGGGCGAGTCGAAAGTTACGCTAGGCGAAGCAATCTTGTCCACCAGGCGGCCGTAGCGTGACGTACGGCACTCTAAAGCCAGGTCACAGGTCCTGTCGATCAGTAGTCGCGTGACCGGGGACGGTAATCAAGACTGCTCCGAACGGCCTCTTGACCTGAGCGCCGTCAGTCTTTCGCACTAATCGGCCGGCGGTGTGCGATGACGGATCGTGGCATTTTGCCCGCGCCTCGCGCTGAGGTACCGTCGGACGTTTGCCCGCTATTGCGCGCGGCCATTCGAGACGCGGTCCGTCGATTTTTCGCCGCGTTCCGGGCGTGACGGCCCCGCCCTCGGTGTGGTAAGCGCAAGGGGCCGCCGACCACCCGGTCAACGGCCCCGCCCGCTGCTCCGACCCCGGTCAGGCCGCGTAGTTGTGGAACCCGCGCCCGCTCTTCTTGCCCAGCAGCCCCGCGTCCACCATGCGCAGCAGCAACGGCGGCGGCGAGTACAGCGGCTCCTTGAACTCCTCGTACATCGACTCGGCGATCGCCTTGGTGGTGTCCAGTCCGATCAGGTCGGTCAGGCGCAGCGGACCCATGGGGTGCGCGCAGCCGAGCACCATGCCGTTGTCGATGTCCTCGGCGCTGGCGAACCCGGACTCCAGCATCCGGATCGCCGACAGCAGGTAGGGGATCAGCAGGGCGTTGACCACGAACCCGGCCCGGTCCTGCGACCGGATGACCTCCTTGTGCAGCACCCCGGTGACGAACTCCTCGGCCCGCGCCTTCGTCCGCTCGCCGGTCAGCAGCGACGGCACCAGCTCGACCAGCTTCAGCACCGGCACGGGGTTGAAGAAGTGCACGCCGATGACCTGCTCGGGACGGCCGGTGGCCATGCCCAGCTTCATGATCGGGATCGACGAGGTGTTCGACGCGAAGATCGCCTCCGGGTCCACGACGACCTTGTCCAGCGCCGCGAACACCTCGGTCTTGACCTGCTCGTTCTCCGCGACGGCTTCCACGACCAGGTTCCGGTCGGCGAAGTCGGCGAGGTCGGTGGTGAACCGCAGGCGCTCCAGTGCGGCGTCGCGGTCCTCGGCGGACAGCTTGCCGCTGCGCACCCCTCGGCCGAGCGAGGAGGCGATCCGCCCCCGCGCGGCCTCCGTGGCGTCCGGGCTGACCTCGGCCACCAGCACGTCCAGCCCGGCCCGCGCGCAGACCTCGGCGATGCCGGAGCCCATCAGGCCCGATCCCACCACTCCAACACGTTGAATGTCACTCACGCCCCGATCCTGCCAGGGGCGTCGGCCGGCGGCACAACCTCCACCTGTAGCCATGTCCGGTGGACCTCATCCGCAACCGCGTCGTGGGCACCGTGGCGCAGGGCGGTTCGGTGAAGCCGCGCGGGCGTGGAGCCGAGGGCTCGAGCCCGACGGCAGCACGGCCGCGTAGCGCCACCGGGACTGCGGTTTTCCACAGCGGACCGGGTGGCGTTCCCCATGGGCCGCCGCCGCGCCGCCGCCTAGCGTCGTCCCCGTGATGATCAACACTGCGATCGCCGGCGTCCTGCTGGCCGTCAGCGGCACGTTCCCCGCGATGGATGGGTGGGTCGGGCAGGGCTGGGCCTCCGGCGCGCTGCTCACCGCCGAGACCCCCGCCGGCACCCGCGCGGACGCGGCCGGCGAGGCGTCGGTCGGCGGGTACTTCCGCATCGGCAGCGCCACCAAGACCTTCGTCGCCACCGTCGTCCTCCAGCTCGTGGACGAGGGCCGCGTCGGGCTGGACGACCCCGTGGACCGGTACGTGGCGGGCGTGCCCGCGGGCCGCAACGGCGACCGGGTCACCGTGCGCCAGGTGCTCAACCACACCAGCGGCCTGTACGACTACGCGCACGAGGCCGGCTACTCGACAAACCGGTGGCGCGGCGCGGACCGCTTCCGCACGTACCGGCCCCGCGACCTGCTCGACGTGGCGTTCGCCCGGCCGTCCCACTTCGACCCGGGCCAGGGGTGGCACTACTCGAACACCAACTACATCGTCGCCGGGATGGTCGTCGAACGCGTGACCGGCCGGACCTACGGCGACGAGGTCCGCGCCCGCGTCCTGCGCCCGCTCGGGCTGAGGCACACCCTCGTGCCGGGCCGGTACCCCGGCCTGCCGCACCCGCACGCCCGCGGCTACGCCGAAGTGGACGGCGCGCTGGTCGACGCCACCCTGATGAACCCCACCCTGGACTGGGCGGCCGGCGAGATGATCTCCACCGCCGACGACCTCAACCGGTTCTTCGACGCCCTGCTGAGCGGCAGGCTGACCAGCGCGGCCTCGCTCGACGCCATGCGGCAGACCCGGGAGGACACCGGGACCGTCTTCGCCTACGGCCTCGGGTTGCAGCGGTTCGACCTGCCGTGCGGCCGGTCGGTGTGGGGGCACGGCGGCGAGCTGCTCGGCTACCGGACGTACGCCACCCGCGCGGACGACGGCACCCGCGCCACGCTGTCCTACAACCCGCTGCCCGCCGACGTGCCGGGCGACGCCGTCGTGGACCTGTTCAGCGCGATCTACTGCTGACCTCCGCACGGGACTTCGCACCCGCCGGCGACGGTGGGTGCGAAGCTGTGCGGCATGGGCATCGAGATGGCTCTGATCCCCTTGGGCGCGTCCGTGGTCCGCAGCGCGCTGAAGCTGTGGCTGGGTGACAAGTCCGTCACGGCCGCCGTCGGCGGCACCGGGGTCGACCTGCTGGAGAAGCAGCTGACCGGCGCGCTGGACCAGCGCCGGCTGCGGCGGATGGGCGACCAGTTCACCGACGCCGTGATCGAACGCGTCCAGCCGATCCTGGAGCACGAGTACCGCCGATTACCGGAGCACGAGCGACTGGCCGCGATCGAGGCCGTGCGCGAGACGTTCGAGCGGGCCGCGCTGGACGACGACGACCTGTTCGCCGCCGACCTCGACGCCCGCCGCCTCGACCGGCACCTGCGCGGACGTGCCGCCGACGCCACCGACGGGCTGTCCGCGGACGGCACGCAGCTCTACGGCCTGCTGCTGCGCGAGTGCGCCGGGTACGTGATCGAGATCGCCCGCCGGCTGCCGCCGTTCGGCCCGAGCGCGTTGACCGAGATCCTGCGCCGCGAGACCGAAATCGTCACCGGCATCCGGGACGTGCTGGCCCGCCTGCCGCAACGGCGCAGCTCCACCGACTTCTCCTACGACTACCGGCAGCTCGTCGCCCGGACCCTCGACCAGGTGGAGATGTTCGGCGCGACGCTGTCGGAGGGCAGCCGCCGCTACCCGCTGTCGGTCGCCTACCTCAGCATCACCGCCGACGCCGTGACCGGGGACTACTTCACGCCCGGCCGCCGGGTGGAGGAGCTGCTGGCGTCCGGCGACCGCGTGTTCGTCCGCGGCGAGGCGGGCCTGGGCAAGACGACCCTGCTCCAGTGGATCGCGGTCCGCGGGGCCCGGCGCGACTTCGCCGAGCCGCTGACCCACTGGAACGACGCGGTGCCGTTCTTCATCCCGCTGCGCCGCTACGCCGACCGCGACCTGCCGTCGGCGGACCGGTTCCTGGACGAGGTCGGCCGCCACATCGCCGACGAGATGCCGCCCGGCTGGGTGCAGCGGCACCTGAGGTCGGGGCGGGGGCTCGTCCTGGTCGACGGCGTGGACGAACTCGCGCCGCACCGCCGCCAGGAGGCCCGGGAGTGGCTGCGCTCGCTGATCCTCGCCTTCCCCGCGGCCAAGTTCGTCGTGACGTCGCGCCCCGGCGCGGTCGACCCGAACTGGCTGGCGGCCGACGACTTCGTGGTGGCCTCCCTGCAACCCATGACGGCGACCGACGTCCGGGTGTTCGTGGAGCGCTGGCACGACGCCATGCGCTCGCAGCTGTCCGACCACCCGGCCCGGGACGAGCTGGCGGGCTACCAGGCGCGGCTGCTCGACCGGTTCCGCGCCCGGCACCACCTGCGCAAGCTCGCCGGGTACCCGCTGCTGTGCGCGTTGCTGTGCGCCCTGCACCGCGACCGGCGCGGCCACCTGCCGGAGAGCCGCATGGAGCTGTACGACACGGCGTTGCAGATGCTGCTCGAACGCCGTGACGCCGAACGGCGCATCGAACCGCTGCCGGGCCTGACCCGGACCCGCAAGGTCATCCTCCTGGGCGACCTGGCCTACTGGTTCATCCGCAACGACCTCACCGACGCGCCCGTCGACCGGGCGATCGGCCAGGTCGAGCGGCGGTTGCGGTCGATGCCGGAGGTCCGGGCGTCCGCCGAGGAGGTCTACCGGCACCTGCTCGAACGCAGCGGCCTGCTGCGCGAGCCGGTCGAGGGCCGGGTGGACTTCGTGCACCGCACCTTCCAGGAGTACCTGGCCGCGGGCGCGGCGATCGACGGGGACGACATCGGCACGCTCGTCGCCCACGCCCACCTCGACCAGTGGCACGAGGTCGTGGTGATGGCCTGCGGCCACGCCTCCCGGGGGCGGCGCGACGAACTGCTCGACCGGATCCTCACCCGCGGCGACGAGACCCGGCGGCACCGGGTCGCCCTGCACCTGCTCGCCGTGGCGTGCCTGGAGACCGCGCCGGAGCTGACCCCCGACCTCCGCGGCCGCATCGAGGACCGGGTCGCCCGCCTGCTGCCCCCGCGCTCGGTCACGGCGGCCAAGTCGTTCGCCTCGGCGGGCGCCTTCGTGCTCGACCTCCTCGCCGCCGCCCGGCCGCGCACCGAGGTGGAGGTGGCGGCGACGGTCCGCGCCGCCGCGGCGACCGGGCTGGACGACGCGCTGCCGCTGCTGGCGGCGCACGGGCGGGACACCCGGGAACGGGTGAAGCAGGAGCTGGTCGCCGCGTGGGGCAAGTTCGACCCCGAGACCTACGCCGCGACGGTGCTCGCCGACCTGCCGGTGCCGGCCGTCAGCCTCACCGACCCCGCCATGGCGCGCGGGCTGCGCCACCTCAAGCACGTGCAGCGGGTGTCGTGCCCCGCGCCGCCCGGTCCGCTCGACTTCGTGCCCCCTCAGGTCCGGGTCCTCACGCTGACCCTGCGCGACGAGCCGGACCTCGGCACGCTGCGCACACCGGAGCTGAGGCACCTGCGGGTCGTGCACCCCGGCAGGCTGGACGTCGCGCCGCTCGGCGCGCTGCCCGCGCTGCACGCCGTCCGGGTCACGGCGGGGGAGATCACCGGTCTGGCCGGCCTGCGCCGGGCGCCGCGGCTGCGGCACGTGAACCTGATCGGCGGGTGGGACGCGGCCGAGCTGGCCGGGCTCGGCCGGTGGCGGCTCGACGTGCTGAAGCTCACCGGCGCGCGCCGGCTCAACTCGCTGGACGTGCTCGCCTTCCTGGTCGAACCCCGGGACCTGCGGCTCGAGGACGTGCGTCCGGCGAACGTGCACGCCGTCGAGCGGTGGGCGGCCACCCTGGAGACCCTGGCGCTGCGGCGGTGCGGCACGGTCGACCTCGGCCCGCTCGCCGCGCTGGGCGCGCTGCGCACCCTCGACCTGTCGCACACCACGGTGTTCGACCTGCGACCGCTGTCCGGGTTGCGCGGCCTGGAGCGGTTGAAGCTCACCTCCACCCGGGACGCGCGGTCGCTCGCGCCGCTGGCCGGCGCGACCGGCCTGAAGGAGGTCACCTTCACCGAGGGCACCCCGGTGAACCTGGCCGCGTTCGCCGGGAGGCGGGGGCTCGTGGTGAAGGTCGAGGGCTTGTTGACCAAGGTGGTCGGGGCCGAGCTGCTCGGCGAGGGCAGCGCGGTCGAGGTCGTCTCGACCGTGCGGGTCGGCCCGTGACGCCGGTCAGCCCGCCGCGCCGAAGTCCTGCGTCCAGTAGACCTTGTTGTTGCCGTCCACGGCGTGGGCGACGCCCAGGTCGCGCAGCTCGCAGTTCACGATGTTGGCCCGGTGGCCCTCGCTGTTCATCCACGCGCGCACGACCTCCTCGGCGGACGCCTGGCCGGCGGCGATGTTCTCGGCCATCGCCCGGAAGTGATACCCCGCATCGGTGACCCGTTGGGCGGCTGTGCTGCCGTCCGAGCCGGTATGCGAGAAGTTGCCGGTCCGCGCCATGTCGTCGCTGTGCCGCTTGGCGGCGGCCGCGAGCTGGGCGTTGGCGGTGAGCGCCGGGCAGCCCGCCGCCGACCGTTCCCCGTTCGTCAGAGCCAAAACCTGGTCTTCGAACGTCGGTGCGGCAAGTGCCGGCGCGGACGTGAACAGCAAACCCGCGAGAGCCGCACCGGCCGTGAACGCCTGCGTCTTCATGTCTCTTGTCCTCCTCGTAGACGGAGCCTTGTTGTCAAGGGATTCCCGCCTACGGAAAGACTTGCTGTACACGATCGGTTGAACGTGGTCACGTCGGGTGGCGGCACGCCACCGCCACCCGACGCGCCGCCGGTCAGTCCTTCAGCTCCTCCTCGGCCTGCGCGATGGCGGCGAACTCCTCCTCCGGCGCGGCGGCCACCAGGTGGTGGCGGCTGTAGAACCAGAAGTACGCCAACGCCACCACGACGATGCCCGCGGTGATCCCGGCGGCCAGCTCGTCCACGAAGAACGTCGCCACGACCGCCGCCACCGCGAGCACCAGCGCCACCCCGGTGGTCACGACGCCGCCCGGCGTCCGGTATGGACGGTCCAGTTCGGGCTCGCGGACGCGCAGCACGATGTGCGACACCATCATCAGCACGTACGACAGCGCCGCGCCGAACACCGCGACGTTGATCAGCGTCGCCCCGCTCTCGAGGATCGCCGCGAGCGCGAACCCGACGGTGCCGGGCACGATCAGCGCGAGGTACGGCGTCTTGCGCCTGCCGGTCTTCGACAGCCACCGCGGCAGGTACCCGGCCCGCGACAGCGCGAACAGCTGCCGCGAGTACGCGAAGATGATCGAGAAGAACGACGCCACCAACCCGGCCAGGCCCACGTAGTTCACCACCTGCGCCAGCGCGTTGTCGCCGCCGTAGGCCGCGCGCACCGCCTCGGGCAGCGGGTTGCCCGACGCCATCAACGCCGCCGAGCCCGCGCCGCCGGGCGCGAACACCAGGATCGCCGCCGCGAACACCAGCAGCGCCACCATCGCGCCGATGATCCCGCGCGGCATGTCCCTCTTCGGGTCGCGCGCCTCCTCCGCCGCGAGCGGCACGCCCTCGACCGCCAGGAAGAACCAGATCGCGTACACCAACGCGCCCAGCGCGCCCGCGAACCCGAACGGCAGGAAGCTCCCGTCGCCGACGTCGAACAGCTTGGCGGAGTCGAACTTCGGCGCCATCCCGGCCACGAACGCGATCAGCGCGACCACCGCGACACCGGTGATCACGAACATCAGCCGCAGCGCCTCGCCCACCCCGTACAGGTGCACGCCGACGAAGATCGCGTAGCAGACCAGGTACACCGGCCACGAGCTGGTGAGCCCGAACAGCCCGAGCGCCTGCACGTAGTCGCCGATGAACACCACGATCGCGGCGGGCGCGATCGCGTACTCGACCAGGATCGCGACGCCCGTCGCGAAACCGCCCAGCGGTCCGAGCGCCCGGCGCGCGAACCCGTACCCGGCCCCCGCCACGGGCAGCGCGGCGGCCAGCTCCGCCAGGCCGAACACCATGCACGTGTACATGGCGCCCATCAGGACCGTCGCGACCAGCAGCCCGCCCCACCCGCCCTGGGCGAGCCCGAAGTTCCACCCGGCGAAGTCGCCGGAGATGACGTACGAGACCCCGAGGCCGGCCAGCAGCACCCAGCCCGCGGCGCCGCGCTTGAGCTGCCGGTGCTCCAGGTAGTCGTGGCCCACCTTCTCGTACTCGACGTGTTTGGCCATCTGCGCTCCCTAATGGGTCAGTCGCGCTCCTTTGCACGGAGAGTGGCGTGCGTCACCTGACGGTGTCAACAGGCGATTGTCCGAAGAGTCGTCCGAAAGGGATGTGGCGGCGTTCACTCGAAGGTGTCAGGATGAAGCGTCCAATGGCTCGCTGTCATACCTTTGGAGGTACTGCGGATGCTCGCCGTGGAGGAGTTGCGCGTGCTCGTGGACACCGGGGAGATCGACACGGTGCTGGTCGCCGTCGTCGACATGCAGGGCCGGCTCCAGGGCAAGCGCTGCGCCGCGCGCTACTTCCTGGACGAAGTCCTCCAGCACGCCGCCGAGGGCTGCGACTACCTCCTGGCCGTGGACGTGGAGATGAACACGGTCGGCGGCTACGCCATGTCGTCGTGGGACAGCGGCTACGGCGACTTCGTGATGAAGCCGGACCTGTCCACGCTGCGCCGCGTGCCGTGGCACGAGGGCACCGCGCTCGTCCTGTGCGACCTGGTCTGGGAGGACGGCACGCCCGTCGTGGCCTCGCCCCGGCAGATCCTCCGCCGCCAGCTCGACCGGCTCGCCGAGCGCGGGCTGCGCGCGTTCGTCGGCACCGAGCTGGAGTTCATCGTCTTCGACAACACCTACGAGGACGCGTGGAACCGCGGCTACCGCGACCTCACCCCGGCCAACCAGTACAACGTGGACTACTCGCTGCTGGGCACCGCCCGCATCGAGCCGCTGCTGCGCGCGATCCGCAACCACATGGCGGGCGCGGGCCTGGTGGTCGAGTCGGCCAAGGGCGAGTGCAACCCCGGCCAGCACGAGATCGCGTTCCGCTACACCGAGGCGCTGGCGACCTGCGACAACCACAGCGTCTACAAGACCGGGGCCAAGGAGATCGCGGCGCAGCAGGGCAAGGCGATCACGTTCATGGCCAAGTACAACGAGCGCGAGGGCAGCTCGTGCCACGTCCACCTGAGCCTGCGGTCGGCCGACGGCGAGCCGGTGTTCGCCGAGGGGAGCGGCCGATCGAAGCTCATGGACCACTTCCTGGCCGGTCAGCTCGCCGCGCTGCGCGAGCTGACCTACTTCCTCGCCCCGAACGTCAACTCCTACAAGCGGTTCGCGCCGGGCAGCTTCGCGCCGACCGCGGTGGCGTGGGGCCGGGACAACCGGACGTGCGCGCTGCGCGTCGTCGGCCACGGCCAGTCGCTGCGGTTCGAGAACCGGGTGCCCGGCGCGGACGTGAACCCGTACCTGGCGGTCGCCGCGCTGATCGCGGCCGGGCTGCACGGGCTGGACAACGAGCTGCCGCTGGAGGAGGAGTTCGTCGGCAACGCCTACGGCTCCGACAAGCCGACCGTGCCCGCCACGCTGCGGGACGCCGCGTCGCTGCTGGCCAAGAGCGAGCTGGCGCGCGAGGCGTTCGGCCAGGACGTGGTGGAGCACTACCTCAACGCGGCCCGGGTGGAGCTGGCCGCGTTCGACTCGTCGGTGACGGACTGGGAGCGCATCCGTGGTTTCGAACGGCTCTAGGGCACGACCGCTGATCGGCGTCAGCACCTACCTGGAACGGGTGCGGTTCGGCGTCTGGGACGTGGAGGCGGCCGTGCTGCACCGCGACTACCTCGACTCGGTGGTGCGCGCGGGCGGCAACCCGGTGCTGCTCCCGCCGGTCGGCTCCTGGGACGCCGACAGCGTCGGCTTCCTCGACGGCCTGGTGCTGGCGGGCGGCGCGGACGTGGACCCGGCGCTGTACGGCCGGCCGCGCGACCCGCGCACCGGGCCGGCGCGGCCCGAGCGGGACGCGGTCGAGCTGGGCCTGGCCCGCGCGGCGCTGAAGCTCGACCTGCCGCTGCTCGCGGTGTGCCGGGGCATGCAGGTGCTCAACGTGGCGTTGGGCGGCACGCTGGTCCAGCACGTGGACGGGCACAACCCCGCGCCCGCCGTGTTCCAGCACACCGGCATCGCGGTCGCGCCCGGCTCGGTGCTGGCCGGGATCGTCGGCCTGGCCACCACCGTGTTCTGCCACCACCACCAGGCGCTGGACGTCCTCGGCGACGGCCTGCGGGTGGTCGCCGGCGCGCCGGACGGCACCCCGGAGGCGGTGGAGCTGCCGGGCTCCCGCTTCGTGCTCGGCGTGCAGTCGCACCCGGAGGCCGACACCGAGGACGACCGCTTGTTCGCCGCGCTCGTCGGCGCCGCGCGAGACAGGGGAGTGAAGTGACCACCACGTTCGACGTCATCAACCCGGCCACCGAGGAGGTGGTCCGCTCGGTGCCGCTGGCGACGCTGGAGGAGACCGACGCGGCGATCGCCCGCGCGTCGGCGGCCCTGCCCGCGTGGCGCGCGGTCGCCCCGGGCGACCGGGCCCGGCTGCTGCGGCGGTTCGCCGAGGCGGTGGACGGCGCGATCGAGGAGCTGGCCGCGCTGGAGGTGCTCAACGCCGGGCACACCATCGGCAACGCGCGGTGGGAGGCCGGGAACGTGCGCGACGTGCTGCACTACTACTCGGCCGCGCCGGAGCGGCTGTTCGGCCGGCAGATCCCGGTGCCCGGCGGGCTGGACGTGACCTTCCACGAGCCGCTGGGCGTGGTCGGCGTCATCGTGCCGTGGAACTTCCCGATGCCGATCGCCGCGTGGGGGTTCGCGCCCGCGCTGGCAGCGGGCAACACGGTGGTGCTGAAGCCCGCCGAGCTGACGCCGCTGACGGCGCTGCGGCTGGCGTCGCTGGCGCTGGAGGCCGGCCTCCCGCCGGACGTGTTCCAGGTCCTGCCCGGCGCGGGGCCGGTGGTGGGGCAGCGGTTCGTCACGCACCCCGACGTGCGCAAGGTCGTGTTCACCGGGTCCACCCGGGTCGGCAGGCAGGTCATGGCCGGGTGCGCCGAGCAGGTCAAGCGCGTGACGCTGGAACTGGGCGGCAAGTCGGCCAACATCGTGTTCGCCGACGCCGACCTGGAGCGCGCCGCGGCGACCGCGCCGTACGGGGTGTTCGACAACGCGGGCCAGGACTGCTGCGCCCGGTCCCGGATCCTGGTGCAGGCGTCGGTGTACGACCGGTTCATGGAGCTGCTGGAACCCGCGGTCAAGGGCGTGGTGGTCGGCGCGCCGGAGGACGAGGCCACCGAGATGGGGCCGCTGATCTCGGCCGCGCACCGGGAGCGGGTCGCCTCCTACGTGCCGTCCGACGCGCCGGTGGCGTTCCGCGGCTCCGCGCCGACCGGGGCCGGCTTCTGGTTCCCGCCCACGGTGCTCGCGCCCGTCGCGCCGGACGACCGCGCGGCCGTGGAGGAGATCTTCGGGCCGGTGGTGGCCGTGCTGCCGTTCACCGACGAGGAGGACGCCGTCCGGTTGGCCAACGACAGCCGGTTCGGGCTGTCGGGGTCGATCTGGACCCGCGACGTGGGACGCGCGCTGCGCGTGTCGCGTGCGGTGGAGGCCGGGAACCTGTCGGTCAACTCCCACTCGTCGGTGCGGTACTGGACCCCGTTCGGCGGGTTCAAGCAGTCCGGGTTGGGGCGGGAGCTGGGGCCCGACGCGCTCGACTCGTTCACCGAGACCAAGAACGTCTTCATCGCTCACTGATTGGGAGAGACATGGTTGTGCGACTCGAGGGCCGGGTGGCCGTGGTCACCGGCGGCGGCAGCGGCATCGGGCTGGCCTCGGTGCGGCGGCTGGCGTCCGAGGGGGCCAAGGTCGTCGTCGCGGACGTCGACGCGGAGACCGGCAAGGCCGCGGCCGACGAGGTGGGCGGGCTGTTCGTGCAGGTCGACGTGACCGACGAGGAGCAGGTGTCGGCGCTGTACCGGACGGCGGTCGACACCTACGGCTCGCTGGACGTCGCGTTCAACAACGCGGGCATCTCGCCGCCGGAAGACGACTCGATCCTGACGACGGGCATCGAGGCGTGGGACCGCGTGCAGAAGGTCAACCTCACGTCGGTGTACCTGTGCTGCAAGCACGCGATCCCGCACATGCTGGAGCGGGGTCGGGGCTCGGTGATCAACACGGCGTCGTTCGTGGCGACGATGGGCGCGGCGACGTCCCAGATCTCCTACACGGCGTCCAAGGGCGGGGTGCTGGCGATGAGCCGCGAGCTGGGCGTCCAGTTCGCCCGGCAGGGCGTGCGGGTGAACGCCCTGTCACCCGGACCGGTGAACACGCCGTTGCTGCGGGAGCTGTTCGCGAAGGACCCGGAGCGGGCCGCGCGGCGGTTGGTGCACGTGCCGCTCGGCCGGTTCGCCGAGCCGGAGGAGATCGCGGCGGCGGTGGCGTTCCTGGCCAGCGACGACTCGTCGTTCATCACCGCGTCGAACTTCCTGGTGGACGGCGGTATCGCCGGTGCCTACGTGACACCGCTGTGATGCCGTTGCAGGACGCGTTGTTCCGCCCCGTGCGGGCGGGCAACGCGTTCGAGGAGACCGTGGAGCGGCTGGTGCAGGCGATCCGGCTCGGCGTGGTCGGGCCGGGGGAGCGGCTGCCGGCCGAGCGCGACCTGGCGACCCGGTTGGGTGTCAGCCGGGTGACACTGCGGGAGGCGATCCGGTCGCTCCAGGACGCGGGCTACGTCGAGTCCCGGCGCGGCCGGTACGGCGGCACGTTCGTCAACTCGCCGTTGCCGCCGGTCGCGCCGGACCGGTGGGTGGACCCCGGCGAGCTGGCGGACGTGCTGACGTTGCGCACGGCGGTGGAGACGGGCGCGGCGGAGTGCGCGGCGGGCCGGGCGCTGGGGCCGGTCGAGCGGCGGAACCTGCTCACGCGGTTGGCCGAGTGCCGGGACGCGCCGGTGGACGCCTACCGGCGCAAGGACTCGCGGCTGCACCTGGCGATCGCCGAGGCGACCGGCTCCCCGTCGCTGACGGCGGCGGTCGCGGACGCCCGGACGAGGGTCAACGCGCTGCTCGACCGGATACCGCTGCTGCCGCCGAACCTGGCGCACTCGAACGAGCAGCACGAGCTGATCGTCACGCACATCGTGGCGGGCGACCCGGAGGCCGCGCGGCGGGCGATGGCCGAGCACCTCGACGGCACGGCCCTGCTGCTGCGCGGCTTCCTGGCGTGACCCCGGGCGCTCAGCGCTCGAAGTCGCGCTGCGGCACCCGCTCCGGCCCGCGCGGCCCCCAGTCGCCGCGCTTGTCGAACCGCTCCTCGAACCGCCCGTGACCGGGCCGGTCATGGCCGACGCCGTAGTGCGGGCGGCGGTCGTGGTCGACCAGCGCCACGATCCCGCCGCCGAGGACCAGCCCGAGCAGCCCGACGGCGACGAGCTGCGTGGCCCGGTGCCGGACCACCCGCCCGACCGCGCCCCTGCCCGACCTCGGCGGCCCGGCCGGCGGCATCTGCGCTGCGTGCCCGGTCGGTCCTGCCTGCCCTGCCTGCTCTGCCTGCCCGGTCGGCGCGGCGTGCCCGGTCGGCCCGGCGTGCCCGGCAGGCGCTGCCTGTCCCACCCGGTCGGGCGCGGGGTGCCCGGCAGGGCCGGTCGCGGCTGCGCCAGGTTGCGCGGTGGTGTGGTCGGCCGGGGTCGCCGCGGGCTGTCCGACAGCCGGATCGGCCGCGGCGGCTCCTCCGGCGGGTGCGGCGGGGCCGGCAGGTTGCCCGGCGTCCGGGTCGGTGGCCGCGGTGGGGGTGCCCGGGACCGGTGCGGATGGGGTCGCCGGGTCGGTGGCCGGCCCGGTCGGGGTCCGGTCCGCCGCCGGGTCCGGGTCGGGGTGCTGTGGTTGTCGGGGGTCTGACATGGCGGAACTCCTGCTCTCCCGTGCGGTCGACCGCCATGGTGCGCGCGTGACCTGAGGGGATGCTGATGGGCGGCTGTCGATCACCTGTGAGCCCGGGGCGTCAGCATGTGTTGACGACCACGCGACCGTCAGCATATGCTGACGACATGTCCGCCATCGCCGACCTCGACCCCGACGCGCACGGCGACGACCCGGACGCCGGGCTGCGGGCCGTGGCACGCCTGCGCCGCCTCGTGGAGCAACTGGAAGCCGAGCACGTCGCCGCCGCGCGCCGGGCGGGCTGGTCGTGGCGCGACATCGCGACCCGCCTCGGCGTGACCAAGCAGACCGTCCACCGCAAGTACGGCCGAGAGGACTGACCGGTGTTCCGAGGCGACCACCCCGACCTGGACCGCGCCCTGGGCCGCGCGTTCGCGCTCGCGCTCGACCTGCGCCACCCCCGCACCGGCAGCGAGCACCTCCTCGCCGCCCTCGCCGAAGGCCCGCGCGGCACGCTTGCCGACGTCCTCGCCCGCCACGGCGCGACACCGGCCGCGATCCGCGACGCCGCGCGGCTGGCCGCGCCGCTCGGCGCGGGCGGTGCGGCGGACCGGTTCGTCCTGGCGCCCCTCGGCGTCGACCCTCGACCGCCTGCTCGGCGACCGCGGCGCGCCCGCCCTCGACCGGCCCGCCCGCCGCGAGCCGCTGCTCCCGCTGGGCGCGGCGAAGGCACGCAGGCGCCGCGCCGCGCTCACCCCGCCGCTCGGCCTGGACGCCCGGGCGTCCTACGCGGCCTCGCTGCGCCTCGCCCTGGCCCGTCGCGAGCGCGAGCACCGGCCCGAACACCTGGCCCTGGCCCTCACCGCGCTGGACCCGGGCGTCGCGTGGGTGCTCGAAACCGCCGGGGTCGGCCGGGCGGCGCTGCTGGCCGACCTCGCCTCGACCTACCCGCCACCACGCCGCAACGCCCTGCTCGCCGCCGAGCGCAGGCTCGCCCACCGCGTCCGCCGCCGCGACCTCGTCCGCCGCTACCAGCGCACCACCGGGCGTGCCGTGACCTCGGCGGACGCGCTGCCGGCCCTGATCCGCGGCTGAACGGCGGCCCGACCGGCGGCCGACCCGGTGCGCCGGAAAAGCGGTCGGTGAGCACCGATAACATCTCGGGGGAAGGACCGAACACACACCGAGGAGTCACCGTGTCCGAACCGCGCCCCGCAGCCGCCCCGAACCCACCACGCGTGGTGGTGACGGCGGGGACCACGGCGGGGACGGCGGTGCGGGAAGCGGGGCTGCCCGGCAAGGGGCCGGACGCCGTCGTGGTCGTGCGCGACCCCGAGGGCCACCTGCGCGACCTCTCCTGGACCCCGCAGGTCGACGTCGAGGTCGAGCCGGTCGCCGCCGACACCGAGGCCGGCCGCAGCGTGATCCGGCACTCCGCCGCCCACGTGCTGGCGCAGGCCGTGCAGCAGCAGTTCCCCGAGGCCAAGCTGGGCATCGGACCGCCGGTCAAGGACGGCTTCTACTACGACTTCCAGGTCGACAGGCCGTTCACGATGGACGACCTCCAGGCGCTGGAGAAGCGCATGAAGTCGATCATCAAGGGCGCGCAGCGGTTCACCCGGCGCGTGGTCGAGTCGGTGGACGCGGCCAAGGCCGAGCTGGCCGCCGAGCCGTTCAAGCTGGAGCTGGTCGACATCAAGAGCGATGTCGACACCGCCGAGGTGATGGAGGTCGGCGGCGGCGAGCTGACGATCTACGACAACCTCGACCCGCGGTCCGGCGAGCGCGTGTGGGGCGACCTGTGCCGCGGCCCGCACGTGCCGACGACCAAGCACATCCCGGCGTTCAAGCTGACCCGCGTGGCCGCCGCCTACTGGCGCGGCAACGAGAAGAACCCGCAGTTGCAGCGCATCTACGGCACGGCGTGGGAGTCGCAGGAGGCGCTGGACGCCCACCTGGAGCTGCTGGCCGAGGCCGAGCGGCGCGATCACCGCAAGCTCGGCGTGGAGCTGGACCTGTTCAGCTTCCCGGACGAGATCGGCTCGGGCCTGGCGGTGTTCCACCCGCGCGGCGGGATCATCCGCAAGGCCATGGAGGACTACTCGCGCGCCCGCCACACCGAAGAGGGCTACGAGTTCGTCTACTCGCCGCACATCACCAAGGGCAACCTGTTCGAGACCTCCGGTCACCTGGACTGGTACCGCGACGGCATGTACCCGGCGATGCACCTGGACGCCGAGTACAACGAGGACGGCACGGTCCGCAAGCCCGGCCAGGACTACTACCTCAAGCCGATGAACTGCCCGTTCCACGACCTGATCTTCAAGTCGCGCGGGCGGTCCTACCGCGAGCTGCCGCTGCGCATGTTCGAGTTCGGCTCGGTCTACCGGTACGAGAAGTCCGGCGTGATCCACGGCCTGACCCGCGTGCGCGGCATGACGCAGGACGACGCGCACATCTTCTGCACCCCCGACCAGGTGCAGGACGAGCTGAAGTCGCTGCTGCGCTTCGTGCTGGGGCTGCTGCGCGACTACGGCCTGGACGACTTCTACCTGGAGCTGTCCACCCGCAACGAGGAGAAGTACGTCGGCTCGGACGAGGTCTGGGAGACGGCGACCGAGGCGTTGCGCGTCGCGGCCGAGGACTCCGGCCTGGAGCTGGTGCCCGACCCGGGCGGCGCGGCGTTCTACGGGCCGAAGATCTCCGTGCAGGCCAAGGACGCGCTGGGCCGCACCTGGCAGATGTCCACCATCCAGGTGGACTTCAACCTGCCCGAGCGGTTCGAGCTGGAGTACACCGGGCCGGACGGCAGCCGGCAGCGGCCGGTGATGATCCACCGCGCGTTGTTCGGGTCGGTGGAGCGGTTCTTCGGCGTGCTGACCGAGCACTACGCGGGCGCGTTCCCGGCGTGGCTCGCGCCGGTGCAGGTGGTGGGCATCCCGATCGCGGACGAGCACGTCGACCACCTGTTGGACGTGGTGCGGCGGCTCAAGGCGCGCGGCATCCGGGCCGAGGTGGACGCCTCGGACGACCGGATGCAGAAGAAGATCCGCAACCACACCACGCAGAAGGTGCCGTTCATGCTGCTCGCGGGCGGCAAGGACGTGGAGCAGGGCGCGGTGTCGTTCCGGTTCCGCGACGGCACGCAGATCAACGGGGTGCCGGTCGAGCGGGCGGTCGAGACGGTCGTGGACTGGGTCGCGCGGCGCGAGAACGCCTCGCCCACGGCGGAACTCGTCCAGTGACGGACCGGTACGAGGAGCAGGACGGGGTCGGGGTCCACGACGGGTTGCAGCGGTTGTGGACCCCGCACCGCCTGTCGTACGTGCGGGGCGAGGGCAAGGCCGTGGGCGACGAGCCCGAGGGGTGCCCGTTCTGCCGGGTGACCGGGCTGGACGACGCCGAGGGGCTGATCCTGGCGCGCGGCGAGCTGGTGTTCGCGGTGCTGAACCTGTACCCGTACAACCCCGGTCACCTGATGGTGCTGCCGTACCGGCACGTGCCCGACTACACGGACCTGACGGTGGACGAGACGGCGGAGTTCGCCGCGTTCACCCAGCGGGCGATGCGGGTGATCCGTTCGGCCTCCGGGCCGCACGGGTTCAACATCGGCATGAACCAGGGCGTGGTGGCCGGCGCGGGGATCGCGGCGCACCTGCACCAGCACGTCGTGCCGCGCTGGGGCGGCGACGCGAACTTCATGCCGGTGATCGGCCACACCAAGGTCCTGCCGCAGCTGCTCGGCGAAACGAGACAGCTCCTGGCCGACGCCTGGACCGCCCTCGACTGACCCGTGTGTCGAACACCCAAACCCCGTGAGTCCTACGTTCGCGTCGCGTGAGTCCTACGTCCGCGACCCCCGAGTTCAACGCTCGCGTCCCAGGTAGCCGGACCTGAGCGTTGAATTCACGGGTCCTGGGCGTAGGACTCTCGGGTCCTGGGCGTAGGACTCTCGCGTCCTGGGCGTAGGACTCTCGGGGGCTGGGGGTTCGACACACGCGGTGGTGCGGGTTGGCGAATCTTCAAATATTTTTGCCGGTCCCCTTGAACGGACCGCGGGGCTGTCTCGTTCAGACCGGGTGACCACGCCCGGCTGACGAGAGGCGCACACCCCGTGACAGCCATGACCGAGCCACCCGCCGTGCCAGGACCGCCCCCGGACGACCGCCCGCTCTTCCGACGATTCGGCCACGGCCCCGCCGTCACGCCGCCGTTCCACCGCATCCACCACGCCTTCGAAGCCCACGCCGCACGGTCGCCGCACGCCCGCGCCGTCGAGCACGAGGGCTCCTGCCTGACCTACGGCGAACTGGACCACCGCGCCAACGTCGTCGCCGCCGCGCTCCTCGACGCCGGCGTCCGGCCCGGCGACCACGTCGGCGTGTTCCTCACCCGCTCCACCCACATGGTCGTCGGCATCCTGGCCGTGCTGAAGGTCGGCGCGGCCTACGTGCCGCAGGACGTCCGCATCACCCCGCGCCCGCACCTCGACCACGTGATCCGCACCGCCGCCATCGAGGTCGTCCTCACCACCAGCGAGCACGCCCCCGCGCTCGACGCGCCCACCGTCCTGGCCCTCGACACCCTCCCGGACCGCCGCGTCACCGCACCGGGAGCGGAAAGCGGCGACATCGCCGTCGTCATCTTCACCTCCGGCACCACCGGCGTCCCCAACGGCGTCCGCGTCACCCACGCCAACCTGTGCAACGTCCTGCTCACCGAGCCGGGCGACCTGGGCATCCGCCCCGGCGACCGGGTCGCCCAACTGCTCAACATCGCGTTCGACATGGCCGTGTGGGAGGTCTTCGGCGCGCTCACGCACGGCGCGACGTCCGTCATCCGCGGCCGCGACATCGCCCGCACGGCCGAAACCGCCACCGTCCTCATCGCCACCCCCGGCGTGCTGTCCACACTGGACCCCCGGCGGTGCCCCGACGTGCGCGTCGTCGCCGTGGCCGGCGAGCGCTGCCCCCGAGCCCTGGCCGACGCCTGGTCCGCCCGCGCGACCTTCCACAACGCCTGCGGCCCCACGGAAGTCACGATCGTCAACACGGTGCAGCGCTACGACCCCCGCGTCGGCCGGCTGACCATCGGCCGCCCGGTGCCCA
This sequence comes from Actinosynnema sp. NPDC004786, assembly GCF_053601135.1. Lineage (NCBI taxonomy): Bacteria > Bacillati > Actinomycetota > Actinomycetes > Pseudonocardiales > Pseudonocardiaceae > Actinosynnema > Actinosynnema sp. NPDC004786. The sequence goes on from NZ_JBSGBG010000009.1 coordinate 194,398, forward strand.
ACACCACGGTCTACGTGTTGGACGACGACCTGCGGCCGTGCCCGATCGGCGAGGTCGGCGAGATGTGGGCGGGCGGCGCCTGCGTCACGGCCGGCTACCTCGGCAACGACGTGCTGACCGCCCAGCGCTACCGCCCCGACCCGTTCCTGGGCGGCGACCACCTGATGTTCCGCACCCGCGACCTGGGCCGCTGGACGCCTGAAGGCGAGCTGGAGCACCACGGCCGCACCGACGACCAGGTCAAGGTCCGCGGCTTCCGGGTCGAGCTGGACGCGGTGACCTCGGCCCTGGAGACCGCGCCCGGCTGCGTCCGCGCCACGACCGTCCTGCACGACGGCAGGCTCGTCGGTGTCGTCAGCCCCGCCTCGGTCGCGCCGGACGACGCCAAGGACGCCGTGGCGCGCGTCCTGCCGTACTACTGCGTGCCGGCCGAGGTCGTCGCCGTGGACGACCTGCCGCTGACCGACCGCGGCAAGGTGGACCGCGCCGCGCTGTCGTTACTGGTGGCCGCGTCATGACCACCACGCGCACCGACCCGCCGTCGGTCCGGCTGCGGCTCCGCCGACGCCCGTTCACCCACCACAACCGCCTCGCCGCCGCGGTCCTCCTGGCCAACACCGCGGTCGCGTTCGGCGTGGACTCCGCGCAGGCGATCGCCGACCTGGTCGTGGTCAACGTCGCGCTGGCCGTGCTGGTCCGCCAGCAGCACGTGATCAACCTGCTGTTCCGGCTCGCCACCAGCGCGCCGACCACGTGGCCGCTCAAGGTCCGCTGGGCGCTCGGCAAGGTCTACCACTTCGGCGGCCTGCACGTGGGCGCGGCGGTGTCCGCCACGGCCTGGTTCGCCGCCCTGGCCTGGACCCTGAACGACCCCCTGACGTGGACGATCCTCGCCCTGATGGCCGGCATGGTCGTGTTCGCCCTGCCGCGCCTGCGCGCGAGCCGGCACGACCTCTTCGAGCGGGTGCACCGGTTCGCGGGCTGGACGGTGCTCGCGCTGTTCGCGGTGCACGCGTCCCGGCAGCCGGGTTTCGCCGGCTCGCTCCAGTTCTGGCTGCTCCTGCTGGTGGTGGCGAGCGTCGTCCTGCCGTGGGTCCGGCTGCGCCGCGTGCCGGTGCGGATCACCCGGCCGTCGCGGCACGTCGCGCTGGTCTCGTTCGACTACGGCGTGACGCCGTTCGCGGGCTCGTCCACCGCGATCAGCCGCAACCCGCTGCTGGAGTGGCACTCGTTCGCGAACGTGCCGACGCCCGGCCGCACCGGGTTCCGGCTCACCGTGTCCCGCGCCGGCGACTGGACGGGCTCGCTGATCGACGACCTGCCGACCCACCTGTGGGTCAAGGGCGTGCCGACGGCCGGCGTCGGCAACATCGACAAGCTGTTCACCAGGGTGGTGTGGGTCGCCACGGGCAGCGGCATCGGGCCGTGCCTGCCGCACCTGCTGTCGCGGGAGACCCCGTCGCGCCTGGTGTGGTCCACCCGCACGCCCCGCGAGACCTACGGCGACGCGCTGGTGGACGAGATCGAGGCCGTGCAGCCGGAGGCGCTGGTCTGGGACACCGTCCGCGACGGCAAGCCCGACCTGGTCGAGCTGGCCCTGCGCGCGCACCGGGAGTTCGACGCCGAGGCGGTGATCTGCATCTCCAACAAGAAGACGACCTGGCACGTCGTGGAGGAGCTGGAAGCCCGGGGCGTGCCGGCCTTCGGCGCCATCTGGGACTCGTGAGGAGACTCCGTGGACTACTCGACCTTGCTCATCGACGAACAGGACGGCGTCACGACGGTCACCGTCTCACGGCCACCGGCGCGCAACGCCCTGTCGGGCCGCGTGCTGGCCGAACTCGACCACTTCTTCTCCGGCGTCCTCGCCGGCCCGGCGCCCCGCGGCGTCATCCTCACCGGCGCGCCCGGCCCGGCGTTCGTCGCGGGCGCGGACATCCGCGAGATGGCCGCCATGACCCCCGACGAGGGCGAGCGGTTCGGCCGGCTCGGCCAACGCGTCACCCGGCTGCTGGAGGAGGTGCCGTGCCCGGTCGTCGCGTGCGTGGACGGGTACGCGCTCGGCGGCGGCTGCGAGCTGGTGCTGGCCTGCGACTTCGCCTACGCGACCCGGCGCGCCGTGTTCGGCCAGCCGGAGGTCGTGCTCGGCCTGATCCCCGGCTTCGGCGGCTGCGTCCGGCTGCAACGCCTGGTCGGCCCCGCGCTCGCCCGTGAGCTGATCTACACCGGCAGGCACATCGACGCGGCCGAGGCGCTGCGCCTCGGCCTGGTCACCGCGGTGTTCGACGACCGGGGTGGGATGCTGGCCGCCGCACGCGCCGTGCTCGACCGGATCGCGGGCAACTCGGCCACGGCGGTCTCGCTGGCCAAGGCGGCGGTGAACGCCTCCGCCGGGACGACGGTGGCCGCCGGGCTGGCCGTCGAGCTGGACGCGTTCCGCGAGGCGTTCACCACCGACGACATGCGCGAGGGCACGGCGGCGTTCCTCGCCAAGCGCCGACCGGACTTCCGCGCCGCCACCCGGGAACCGCTGCTCCACGACTAGCCCAGGAGGTGCGCGATCAACGACACCCACATCGACCTGCTGCGCTCCCTCCACGACGAGCACGCGCCCGCGCTGTGGCGGTACGTGCGCCGGCTGACCGGCGACGACGAGCTGTCCCGCGACGTGGTGCAGGAGGCCCTGCTGCGCGCGTGGCGCAACCCGAAGGTGCTGGAACAGGGCGCGGCGGCGGCCCGCGCGTGGCTCTACACGGTGGCGCGCAACGTGGTGATCGACGAGCGCCGCAGCGCCCGCGCCCGCTGGGAGATCGGCTCGGCACGGCCGCCGGAGCGGGCCAGGTCCGACCCCAGCGACTCGGCCCTGGACGCGTGGCTGGTGGCCGACGTGCTCACCCAGTTGACGCCGGAGCACCGCACGGTGATCGTGCGTGCGTACTACATGGGCCAGTCCGTCGCCGAGCTGGCCGTCGCACTGGACCTGCCGGAGGGCACCGTGAAGTCGCGGTTGCACTACGGTCTGCGGGCGCTGCGGCTGGCGCTGGAGGAGAAGGGGGTCACCGGACGTTGAGCTCGCCAGTCGATCCGTACCGGGACTGGGGTGCCGCGTACGTCCTGGGTTCGCTGTCGCCCGGCGAACGGCGGGAGTTCGAGGGGCACCTGGCCGGGTGCCCGGAGTGCTCGGGTGACGTGGCCGCCTTCGCGGGCGTGCCCGGCATCCTCTCGGCGGTGCCCCGCGACCGGGCGGTCGACCTGCTCGAACCGGGGGCGGTGCCCGACGAGCCGCCCGCGGCGCTGCTGTCGGACCTGGCCGCCGCCGAGCGGTCGCGCCGGCGGCGGGCCCGGCTGTGGGTCGCCGCGGCGCTGGTCTGCGCGGCGTTGACGGGGGCGGCGGTCGCGACGGCCGTGCGACCGGCCGCCCCCGCCGCGACCCCCACCGCCGACCCCGCGCCGACGCCTGCGCCCGACGTGCCGATGCAGCAGGCCCTGCCCAGCCCGGTGACGGCCAGCGTGCGGCTGGTGGACGAGCCGTGGGGCACCCGGATCGACGTGCTGTGCTCCTACGCCGTGCCGGACGGACCCCCTACGCCCACCTTCGCCTACGCCCTGCACGTGCTCTCCGCCGACGGCCGGTCGGAGCGCGTTGCGACGTGGACGGCCGGTCCCGGGTCCACCACGCGGCCGACCGCGACGACGGAGCTGGCGCGGTCCGACATCACCGGGGTCGAGATCAGGCTGGTGGACAACGACCTGGTCCTGCTGCGGGTGACCTTCTGAGGACGCGTCACGGTCGGGCGGACGGGCCGCCCCGGAACCCCTGACCGGCGCAACCGCCCTAGCACAGAGGTACCTGCACGATCGGGTGCACGTGCAGGTGGCGCGAGCGTGCCGGAGATCACCTCGCAGCGACGGTCGGCCGACCCTCAGACACCTTCCTGGCCGATCGTCAAGAGGGGTGAGGCGTCGATACGGTGCGTTGCATGACCGCACCTGAGCGTTCGCGGCTGGCCCGAGAACGGCTCTCGCGCGAGTTACGAAGGCTGCGCACCGAGGCCAAGATGACCGGAACGGCCACGGCGCGCGCTACCGGGATGAGCCAGTCCAAGCTGTCGAAGATCGAGAACGGCATGCTCCTCCCGTCCGTGACCGACGTGGAGCGCCTGGTCGCCGAGCTGTCCGCGACCAGGGAGACCAGGGTCGAGCTGGTCGAGTTGGCCCGCCAGTTGCACGCCGAGGCGGAGACCCGCCGGGTGGTGCTGCACCGGGGGGCCCACCGCCACCAGCAGACCGTGGCCCGTATCGAGGCCCGTGCCACCACCAGCCGCTTCTTCCAGAACGCGGGCGTGCCCGCGCTGCTGCAGAGCGAGAACTACTTGCGCGTCGTGCACAACACGATGCCCCCGCACGAGCAGGACAGCGCGATCGCCACCCTGCGCAGCCGCCGTGCCCGCATGGACGACCTGGGCAAGCGGTTCGTCTTCCTGCTCGCGGAGAGCGCGCTGCGCTGGCGCATGGGGTCCGCCGACCTCATGTGCGAGCAGATCGACCACCTCGTGCAGATCATGCGAAGACCGAACGTCCAACTCGGGGTCGTGCCGTGGACCGCGGACGCCAACATGGTCGCCCTGCACGGGTTCCAGGTCTACGACGAACGGGTGGTGACGCTGAGCGTGCTGACCGGCAACGCGACCATCACCGACCCGCACGACGTGCGCGAGTACCTGTCCCTGTTCAGCCGGCTCGAACGGCTCGCGGTGCGCGGCGACGCGCTGGAAGACCTGCTGGAGCAGATCTCCAGGGACCACCGCAAGCTCGGCTGAGCTGGGTGGTTAGGCTGCGCGGGACACGTCGTCCCCGTCGGTAGGTGCCCCGCCGCCCCATGCTGAACATCTTCGCCCGCGCGTCGGTCTCGCGCGTCACCGATCCGGTCGGGGCGTGGCTGCTGCGCCGCGGCCTCACCCCGAACGCCGTCACGGTGCTGGGCACCGTCGGCTCCGTCGCCGCCGCGCTGTGGTTCATCCCGCGCGGGCAGCTGTTCACGGGCGCGGCCCTGGTGACCGCTTTCGTGCTGTTCGACCTGATCGACGGCGCGATGGCACGCGCCCAGGGCGGCGGCACGAAGTTCGGCGCCGTGCTGGACGCGACCTGCGACCGGATCGCCGACGGCGCGCTGTTCGCCGCCGTCGCGTGGTGGGCGTTCGGCGAGGGCGAGCACGGGCTGGCCGCGGCCACCCTGGTCTCGCTGGTCGGCGCGCAGGTCACCTCGTACGTGAAGGCGCGGGCGGAGGCGTCCGGGCTGTCCGCCGACGGCGGCCTGGCCGAGCGGGCCGAGCGGTTCATCGTCGCGCTGGTCGGCGTGGGCCTGCACGGGCTCGGCGTGCCCTACGTCCTGCCGGTGGCGTTGTACCTGCTCGCCGCGCTGGTCACCATCACGGTGGCGCAGCGGGTGCTGGCCGTGAGCCGGTCGGCGAAGGAGCAGGGGTCGTGACCGGGCGGGCGGTCAGGGAGCGCCTGGTCGACCTCGGCTACGCGGCCGGGTGGCGGCTGGTGCGGCTGCTGCCGGAGCGGGCCGCGGGGGCGCTGTTCGACCTGGGCGCGGACCGGGCCGCGCGCCGCGGCGGTGGCGGGGTGAGCCAGTTGCGGGCCAACCTGCGCCGGGTCGTGCCCCGGGCGGGCGAGGCGGAGCTGGACGAGCTGGTCCGGCTGGCGGTGCGCTCGTACGCGCGGTACTGGCGCGAGGCGTTCCGGCTGCCCTCGATGGACCTCGACCAGGTCTACGCGGAGCTGGACCGCACGCTGAGCGGCGCGGAGAACCTCGACGCCGCGCTGGCCGAGGGCCGCGGCGCGGTGGTCGCGCTGCCGCACTGCGGCAACTGGGACATGGCGGGCGTCTGGCTGGTCCGCCACTGCGGCACGTTCACCACCGTCGCCGAGCGGCTCAAGCCCGAGTCGGTGTACCGGCGGTTCATCGCGTTCCGGGAGGGCCTCGGCTTCGAGGTGGTGCCGCTGACCGGCGGCGACCGCAACCCGGCGGTCGTGCTCGCCGAGCGGCTGCGCGCCAACCAGGTCGTCTGCCTGCTCGCCGACCGCGACCTCACCGCGGGCGGCGTGCCCGTCACGTTCTTCGGCGAGCGCACCCTGATGCCCGCCGGTCCCGCGCACCTGGCCGCGACCACCGGCGCGGCGCTCATCCCGGCCGGCCTGTGGTTCACCGAGGACGGCTGGGGCATCCGGATGCACCCCCCGATCCGGGTGTCGGGCACGGCGGGCGTGGCCGCGGCGACCCAGCAGGTCGCCGACGTGTTCGCCGCCGACATCGCCGCCCACCCCACCGACTGGCACATGATGCAGCGGCTGTGGTTGGCCGACCTGCCCGAGAGCAGGCAGAAGGCGCTGCGGCGGGTGCTGGCGCGCCGCGGGGAGCACGCGTGAAGGTCGGCATCGTCTGCCCGTACTCCTTCGAGGTGCCCGGAGGGGTGCAGGCGCACGTGGTCGACCTGGCCCGCGCCCTGCGCCGCCTCGGGCACGAGGTGGAGGTGCTCGCGCCCGCCGACGACGACACGCCGGTGCCGGAGTTCGTCACCCCGGCCGGCCGCGCGGTCGGCATCCCGTACAACGGCTCGGTGGCGCGCCTGTCGTTCGGTCCGGTGTCGTTCGCCCGCGTCCGGCGCTGGATCGCCGAGCACGACTTCGACGTGCTGCACCTGCACGAGCCCACCGCGCCGTCGCTGTCGATGCTGGCGCTGATGGTGGCCGACGGCCCGATCGTGGCCACGTTCCACACCTCCACGCCCCGGTCGAAGATGCTGTCGGCGTTCCAGGCCGTGCTCCAGCCGTTCCTGGAGAAGGTCACCGCCCGGATCGCGGTGTCCGCGCTGGCCCGCCGCGTGCAGGTGGAGCACCTGGGCGGCGACGCGGTGGAGATCCCCAACGGCGTGGACGTCGGGTTCTTCGCCGACGCCACCCCGCTGCCCGGCTACCCGCGCCCCGGCGGCACGGTCGGGTTCGTCGGCCGGTACACCGAGCCGCGCAAGGGCATGCCGGTGCTGCTCGACGCGTTCCGCGAGCTGGACCTGCCGGAGGTGCGGCTGCTCGTGGTCGGGCGCGGCGACGAGGACGAGCTGCGCGAGCAGGCCGGGCCGGAGCTGGCGTCGCGGGTGGTGTTCCTCGGCATGGTGGACGACGAGACCAAGGCGCGGGCCCTGCGCAGCGTGGACGTCTACTGCGCGCCCAACACCGGCGGCGAGAGCTTCGGGATCATCCTCACCGAGGCGATGTCGGCGGGCGCGGCGGTGGTGGCCAGCGACCTCGACGCGTTCCGGCGGGTGCTCGACGACGGCAAGGCGGGCGTGCTGACCCCGGTCGGCGACCCGTCCGCCCTGGCCGCCGCGTTGCGCGAGGTGCTGACCGACCCGGCGCGGCGGGCCGACTACGTCGACGCGGCGCGGCACCGCGTCATGATGTTCGACTGGTCGGTGGTCGCGAACCAGGTCCTGCGGGTGTATGAGAGCGCCATGGCGGCAGATCCCCGTCGGGTGGGTGAGGCGTGACCAGTTCCGGCGTCGCGACGACGTTCCTGGTGCTGCTGGCGGTGGCCGTGCTGGTCGGTCCGTGGACGCTCGGCACGGCCAACCGGCTGGACCGGCTGCACGTGCGCACGGACGCCGCCTGGGCGGCGCTGGACGCGGCCCTGGCGCGGCGGGCGGTGGTGACCAGGGCGGTGGCGGCGGTGTGCGACAAGCCGGAGCTGCGGGCGGCGGCGGACCGGGCCGAGCAGGCCGCGCGGTCGGAGCGGGAGGCGGCGGAGAACCGGCTGTCGGCGTTGCTCGAAGGGCTCGACCGGTCCGTGCTGGAGCCCGCGCTGGCGGCCGAGCTGTCCGACGCCGAGCAGCGGGTCGTGCTGGCCCGGCGGGTGCACAACGACGCCGTGCGGGACACGCTGGCGCTGCGCCGGCGGCGGTCCGTGCGGTGGCTGCGGCTCGCGGGCACCGCGCCCACGCCGTCGTACTTCGAGATCGCCGAACCCGGCGGCGACACCGAGGCGCCGGCCCTCACGCCGCGCGTGGCGGCGCGGGTGGTGCTGCTGGACGCCGAGGACCGGGTGCTGCTGTTCGAGGGCTTCCTCCCGAGCCGGCCGGACGAGCTGTTCTGGTTCACGGTCGGCGGCGGCGTCGAACCGGGGGAGGACCTCCGGGCGGCGGCCGTGCGGGAGGTGTACGAGGAGACCGGCGCGCGGGTGTCCGGCGACGAGCTGATCGGGCCGGTGTGGAAGCGGCACGCCGCGTTCGCCCTCGACGGCTTGAGCTACGCGGCGGTCGAGTGGTTCTTCGTCGGAAAGGTGGACGGGATCGACGTGGACACTTCACGGTTCAACGAGGTCGAGCGGCGGACCATCCGCCGGCACCGGTGGTGGTCGCTGGAGGAGCTGGCGTCCACCGACGCGACGGTGTACCCGGTGCAACTGGCCGAGGTCCTGCCCGGCGCGCTGGCCGAGTGGGACGGCACGACCCGTTCGGTCCGATGATCGGGATCTCGAGCCGGATGGACGACGTCGTCGCCTGGTACCGCGCGCTGGAGCAGTCGAACCGGCCGCGCCTGTACTTCGAGTTCGTCGACGTCGAGGGCTGGGTGGACGAGGGCGCGCGGGCGCTCTACGAGGCCGTGGAGTACGAGGGCGAGCTGATCGCGATCCGGCAGGTCGAGCTGCCCTCGGCCGGCGGGGTGCACCGCTACTCGTGGCGGCGGATGGAGGACGTCTACGGCGGTCTCACCGACGAGCCGCTCGACCCGCACGACGACCCCATCAAGCCGATCACCCGGGAAACCTTCGAAGCGGCCTGGAACTCCCTTTCGCCGGAGTGACGGGCGGGGTTCGACCGCGTTCGGTGCCGCCCGAGGGACGGGTTCGGGCGGCCGGGACCGGGGCGTGCCGGGACGCGCGGGCCGCCTGTGGTCGGCACGGGGTGCGGGTCGCGGGCGGGTGGTTGGCGCGGGTGCGGGCCGTTCGCGACCCCGCAGCCGCCTGACTTCCGGCACCGTCCGACTTCCGGCACCGCCTGACCTCCGACATCGTCCGGCTTCCGGCACCGGCCGGCTTCCGGCACCGGCCGGCTTCCGGCACCGCTCGGCATCCGGCACCGCTCGGCATCCGGCACCGTCCGGCCTCCGGCACCGCCCGCGCGCTGCGCCGCATCCCGGCCCGCGCCCGCGTCGGTGCGCCGTCGCGGGCGGCGTCCGGCGGGAGTCGGCCGGGTTCGGTGGTGCTGGGTGGCAGGTCGGCTTCGCCGGCCGGCGCGGATGCGCGTCGTGGGCGCGCGGTCGTGGGCCGCGTGCGGTCGGGCGTGCAGGGGTCGCGGGCGTCCCGGCGTTCGTGCGGTGGCCCGTGCGCGGTCCCGGCGGTCAGAGCACGAACGTCGCGATCATCTGCCCCAGCAGCCGCACGTCGGCGTGCCCCTTGAACTCCAGCCGCACCTGCCCCAGGCCGCTGAACCACAGGTCCAGCTCGGCGTCCATGTCGAAGGTGCCGGCGGTCTCGATGGAGAACGCCTGCACCCGGCTGTAGGGCAGCGACGTGAAGTCCTTCTTCCGGCCGGTCATGCCCTGGACGTTCACCGCGATCACCCGCTTGTTGGTGAACACCACGAAGTCCCGCACCGTCTTGAAGCTCGACACGATCTGCTCGCCCTGGATCAGGATCGGCGACACCTGCGACGCGATGTCCTCCGGCCGGCACGGGGCCAGCTTGAAGACGGACTGCTTCTCGAAGTCGATCACGCGTTCGACGGTACCCGCTACACCGCCCACCCCGCCGGGTTCGACCCCGATTCCCGGGAGATCCCCGACCCCGTCTCCGGGAAACCCCCGAACCGGCGGTCGTGCAAGTGGGCAAAGAAGTAGCAGAACTCCTCGCACTCGGCGTCCACCACCGCCACCCCCGGGTCGCGGACCACGGCCTCGTAGAACTCCCGGCCCAGCGCGAGGATGAACCCGCGCGCGTAGAGGAAACCGTCGTCCGAGCCGTCGGTGACCTCCTGGACGTCGGCCCGGTCGATCTCGTACAGCTTGCGCTCGGCCACCCGGTCCAGCGCGGTCAACTCCTCGGCGGAGAGGTCGGCCGACGCCGCCGCGAGCGCCCGCAGCACCGCCGGCAGGTGCTCCTCCAGCTCGGCGGCCTCCTCGAAGGCGTCCTCGGACACGTCGCGCTTGGCCAACGCGCGCCGCACCTCGTTCGGACCGGGGCCGAGGCCGGTCCACGCGTCTTCCAACATCGCCCAGAAACGGGCCTCTTCGGTCTCAGTGGGGAGGATCATGCGGCGAACGTAGCAACGGGGTCCGACAATTCCGGGTGCTCCAGCGCCGGCGACGACCCCCGAACGGGTCAATCGTGGCCCGCCGGTACCGCGCTGACCTCTTGGGCTGAAACCACGCGTTCAGGCTGGAACCGGCTGGTCAGACGCCCTAGCGTGCCCGCATGGAGTCACGCGCGTCGAATGCGCTCAGCCGCGAGCTGGGCGATGCCCTCCGCCAAGCCCGCCGCCGGTCGACCGTCAAGTTCGGGGACCTGGCCGAGGAGCTGGGTTGGTCCCAAGCCCGGATATCGAAGGTGGAGCGCGGACTGCGCGGCACGAGCCCGCTGGACATCGCCCGCTACGTCGGCCACCTCCGGTCCGACCAGGCGACCTACGAGCACATCATGGACCTGGCCGAGGAGCGGAACACGGGCCACCTCGTCCGGCCGCACGAGATCGCGGTGCCCGACAGCCTGCGCGCGCTCCTCCTGCACGAGCAGACCGCCGAGGTCATCTGGTCGTACCAACTCGTCACCATCCCAGGGTTGCTCCAAACCGCCGACTACGCCGCCGCACTGATCGACCCGACCGACGGTGAGCACCGCGTGGCTGAGCGGATGGCCCGGCAGAGGATTTTCGACCGGCCCAAGCCGCCCGCGGGGCACTTCTTCCTGCTCGAATCCGTGCTGCACCACGTGGTGGGCGGTCCGCAGGTGATGTACGAGCAGTTGTTGCAACTGCTGTTCCGCGGTGGCGTGCGGCTGGTGACTTTCGAAGATCAACTGCCCCGGACGCTGACTGCGGCGGCGTTCAGCTTCATGACCTTCGCCGATCACCCTCCCGTGTCGTACGTCGAGGCCGGGCCGCTGTCCGTGCTCTCGGACGCACCCGAGACCACCGCCCAGTTCGAGCAAGCCTGCAATGACCTCGACCGGGTGGCGCTGAGTGAGGAACAATCGCGGTTGGTGTTCGCAGCATGGGCGGACCGTTACGACCGACTGCGGGAGGAACAGCGTGGGGCCGGAGACGAGGCAGTGGCGTAAGAGCAGCTACAGCCAGGGGGCGAACACGGAGTGCGTGGAGGTGGCGTTCGCCCCGGAGGTCGTCGGCGTGCGGGACTCCAAGAACACCGCGCCGCGCCTGGCCTTCACGCCTACCGCCTGGCGCGCGTTCCTCGGCGGACCGCCGCGACGGTGATCGACGCCGGTCCCGGGACCGCGCCCGGGAACCGGCGTCGGGGTTTCACACCCGGCCGATCACCTCGTTGCCGTACGACGTGAGCGTCTTGTCCTTGTCGTCGTGCATCAGGTACAGCGCGAAGTTGTCCACGCCGACCTCGCGCAACTCCTGCAACCGGTCCACGTGCGCGGACGCCGGGCCGAGCAGGCAGAACCGGTCCACGATCGAGTCCGGCACGAAGTCCGTCGACCGGTTGCCCGCCCGGCCGTGGTGGCTGTAGTCGTAGCCCTCCCGGCCCTTGATGTAGTCGGTCAGCGCGGTCGGCACCGCGCCCGAGTCGCCGTACCGCGCGACCAGGTCGGCCACGTGGTTGCCGACCATGCCGCCGAACCAGCGGAGTTGGTCGCGCTGGTGCGCCAAGTCCGTGCCGACGTACGCGGGCGCGGCCACGCACATGGTGATCGACGCCGGGTCGCGGCCCGCCGCGACGGCCGCCTCGCGCACGGTCCCGATGGTCCACCGGGCGATGTCCGGGTCCGCGGTCTGGAGGATGAACCCGTCGGCCTGCTCGCCGACCATCCGCAGCGCCTTCGGCCCGTACGCGGCCATCCACACCTCCAGCCTGCCGTCGCGCACCCACGGGATGCGCACGGGTGTGCCGTGGTGCTCGACCTCCCGCCCCTCGGCCAGCTCCTTGATCACCGTCATGGCCCGGCCGAGGGTGGCCAGCGACGCGGGTTTCTGCCCGATCACCCGGCGCGCCGAGTCGCCGCGCCCGATGCCGCACACCGTGCGGTTGCCGAACATGTCGTTGAGCGTGGCGAACAGCGACGCCGTGACCGACCAGTCCCGCGTGCTCGGGTTGGTCACCATCGGGCCGACGACCAGGTCCTTCGTCGCCGCCAACACCTGCGAGTAGATGACGAACGGCTCCTGCCACAGCACGACCGAGTCGAACGTCCAGCCGTAGCGGAAGCCGTTGTCCTCCGCGGCCCTCATCCCGGCCACCACGTCCCGCGCCGGCGGGTCGGTCTGGAGCACCACCCCGAAGTCCACGTCGCCCCCTACACCAGGTACTGGTTCAGCTCGCGGGACAGGAACCGGCCGTGACCGGCCGCGCCGTGGAAACCGCCGGCGTCCACGACCACCCGACCGCGCGAGAGCACGGTGTCCACCTTGCCGGTGATCTCCATGCCCTCGTACGCCGAGTAGTCGACGTTCATGTGGTGCGTGGCCGCCGAGATCACCTGCCGCGCGGTCGGGTCGTACACCACCACGTCGGCGTCCGCGCCGGGCGCGATGACACCCTTGCGCGGGTGCAGGCCGAACATGCGGGCCGGCGTGGTGGAGGCGATCTCCACCCACCGCTCCAGCGTGATCTCGCCCTTGACCACGCCCTGGTGCAGCAGGTCCACCCGGTGCTCGACGCCCGGCATCCCGTTGGGGATCTTGGAGAAGTCGCCGCGCCCCAGCTCCTTCTGGTCCTTGAAGCAGAACGGGCAGTGGTCGGTCGACACCACCGACAGGTCGTTGGTGCGCAGGCCGCGCCACAGCTCGGACTGGTGCTCCTTGGGCCGCAGCGGGGGAGAGGCCACGTACTTCGAGCCCTCGAAGTCCGTTTTCGCCAGGTCCTCCAGCGACAGGTAGAGGTACTGCGGGCAGGTCTCGGCGAACACGTTCTGCCCGGTGTCGCGGGCCTTGGTCACCGCGTCCAGCGCCTGGGCGGCGGACAGGTGCACGATGTAGAGCGGCGACCCGGTCACCTTGGCCAGCGTGATGGCGCGCGAGGTGGCCTCGCCCTCCAGCTCAGCGGGCCGGGTCAGGCCGTGCTCGACCGGGTCGGTGCGGCCCTGCGCGAGCGCTTGCGCGACCAGTTGGTCGATCGCGATGCCGTTCTCCGCGTGCATCATGATCGTCGCGCCGGTCTCCCGCGCCTTCTGCATGGCGCGCAGGATCTCGCCGTCGGTGGCGTAGAAGACGCCGGGGTAGGCCATGAACATCTTGAACGTGTTCACGCCCGCGTCGATGCAGGACTCCATCTCCTTCAACGACGTGTCCGTGACGTCGGAGACGATCATGTGGAACCCGTAGTCCACGGCGCACCGGCCGTCCGCCTTGGCGTGCCACTTGTCCAACGTGGACAGCAGCGAGGTGCCCTTGGCCTGCACGGCGAAGTCGATGATCGTCGTGGTGCCGCCCCACGCGGCGGCGATCGTGCCCGTCTCGAACGTGTCCGCGGAGAACGTGCCGCCGAACGGCATCTCCATGTGGGTGTGCGCGTCGATGCCCCCGGGGATCACGTACTTGCCGCCGGCGTCGATCGTCTCGTCCGCCTGCACCGGGAAACCGGGCGCGAGCAGCGCGACGATCTTCTCGCCGTCCACCAGCACGTCGGCGGCGACCGCGCCGGTGGCGTTGACCACCGTGCCGCCCTTGATGAGGATGCTCACGGCCGGACCAGCCCTTCGTAGGTGTCGGGACGGCGGTCGCGGTAGAACGCCCACAGGTTGCGGACCTCGGCGAGCAGGTCCATGTCCAGGTCGCGGACGACGACCTCCTCCTCGGTGTCCGACGCCGCCTCGCCCACCAACTGGCCGCGCGGGTCGGCGAAGTACGACTGGCCGTAGAACTCGTTGTCGCCCAGCGGTTCCACGCCCACACGGTTGATCGTGCCGACGTAGTACTCGTTCGCCACGGCCGCCGCGGTCTGCTCCAGCCGCCACAGGTACTCCGACAGGCCCCGGCTCGTCGCCGAGGGGTTGAACACGATCTGCGCGCCGTTCAGGCCCAGCGCGCGCCAGCCCTCGGGGAAGTGCCGCTCGTAGCAGATGTAGACGCCGACCTTGCCCACGGCGGTGTCGAACACCGGGTAGCCGAGGTTGCCCGGCTTGAAGTAGAACTTCTCCCAGAACCCCTTGACCTGCGGGATGTGGTTCTTGCGGTGCTTGCCGAGGTACTTGCCGTCCGCGTCGATCACGGCCGCGGTGTTGTAGTAGATCCCCGGCTGCTCCTCCTCGTACATCGGCACGACGAGCACCACGCCCAGCTGTTCGGCCAGCTCGCACATCAGCTCGGTGGTCGGGCCGTCGGGGATGCCCTCGGTGTAGGAGTAGTAGTCCGCGTCCTGCACCTGGCAGAAGTACGGCCCGTAGAACAACTCCTGCAGGCACACCACCTGCGCGCCCTGCGACGCGGCGGAGCGGACCGCCTCGACCGCGTTCGCGATCATCGTGTCCTTGTCGCCGGTCCACTTCTGCTGCACCAGACCCGCTCGGATGATGTTGCTCACGCGTTCTCCCTCCGTGGCGCCAGCGCCAGGTAGACGAGCATGCCGCCGACCAGGCCGACGACCCAGTTGTAGTCGTAGAGCGGTTTGAGGAACGGGATCAGGCCGTCGGCCGGGAACGGCCCGTTGTATGCGCCGCCGACCGCGAGCACCGAGCCCACCAGCGTGGCGACGACCGCCCGCCAGTTCCAGCCCGCCTTGAACCAGTACGCGCCCCGCCCGGCCAGGTAGAGGTCCGGCAGCTCCAGCCGGGTCTTGGCCAGGATCCAGTAGCCGGCCACGAACACGCCCGCCACGGACGCCAGCAGGCCGCCGTAGAAGCCGAGCCAGGCGAAGATGTAGATGCCGGGGTCGGAGATGAGCCGCCACGGCTGGATCACGATGCCGATCACGCCCGTGACCAGGCCGCCCACCGCGAAGGTGATCTTCTTCGGGAACGCGTTGGAGAAGTCGTACGACGGGCTCACCACGTTCGCCGCGAGGTTCGCCGACACCGTCGCCAGCACCAGCGCCACCAACGCCACCAGCACCACGGCGGTGCTGTCGAACCGGCTGGCCAGCTCCGCCGGGTCCCAGATCGCCTCGCCGTACAGGGCCATCGCGCCGGACGTGGTCAGGATCGCCACGATCGCGATGAACGACATCGTGGTGGGCAGGCCGAGGACCTGCCCGACGGCCTGCTTGCGCTGGCTGCCGCCGAACCGGGTGAAGTCGGGCATGTTCAGCGAGAGCGTGGACCAGAACGCGATCATGCCCATGAGCGCCGGGAAGAACACCTTCCAGAAGTCCGCGCCCCAGCCGAGCTTCGACGGCTCGGACAGGATCGGGCCGAACCCGCCCGCCTTGACCGCCACGTACCCGAGCAGCACCAGGAAACCGACGCTGACCAGCGGCGCGGTCCAGTTCTCGAACCGGCGGATCGCCTCCATGCCGCGCCAGATGATCACCATCTGGACCACCCAGAACGCCAGGAAGCACAGCCACAGCGTCCACACCTGGCCCAGCACGACGGGCGCGTGCACCCACCCGTCGCCCGCCAACCGGCCCACGATCACGTGCAGCGCCTTGCCGCCCACCCACGTCTGGATGCCGAACCACGCGCACGCGATGAACGCCCGCAGCAACGCCACCAGGTTCGCGCCCCGGATCCCGTAGAACGCGCGGGCGAACACCGGGAACGGGATGCCGTACTTCGTGCCCGCGTGGCTGTTGAGCAGCATCGGGACCAGCACGATGAGGTTGCCGAGGGTGATGGTCAGGAACGCCTGCACCCAGTCCATCCCCAGCGCCACCAGCGACGCGGCCAGCGTGTAGCTCGGGATGTTGTGCGCCATGCCCATCCACAGCGCGAAGAAGTTGTACGTGGACCAGGTGCGCCGCTCCAGCGGCACCGGCGCGAGGTCGTGGTTGTAGTGCGGGCTGTCCGCGATCGCGGAGTGGTCGGGCAGCTCGACGCGGCCGTCGGGATCGGCTGTGACCTGGGTTGCGGAGTCAAGGGCCATCGGTCACTTCCCTGTTACGCTCGTGAAACACCCTTCGTGCGGGCGGTTCGGCGCGATTTCCATCCCGGCATCCTCCGGTCGGCCCGCGTGCGTGGGCAGCGGCGAAGTGTCCACGCTTGCCATGATCAGCGCACACTGTGTCCATTGCCAACCGGGGGCCGCGCCAGGCGCTCCCGCAACGCCAGGTGGCGGAACTGGTAGGTCGTGCCGAACTGGCGCAGCACCTCCAGCCGGTGCGCGTCGGCCAGGAACGCGCCCAGCCGCCACGGCAGGTCGCGCCGCAGCGCGAGCCACACCCGGGCCGGCACGTAGGCCGCCCACGCGGTGAACACGACCACCGCCGCCGGACCGCCCGCGACCGCGCCGCCCACCGCCGCCCACGCGCCCGCGCCGAGGTCGCCCGCGGCGATCCCGACCGCGCCCCCGGTGATCACCCCGACCACGACGGCGAACATCGTGCCGACCACGACCGTGGACACCCGGTCGCGCCGCAGGGTCGCGTCCGGCGTGCGGGCCCGGACCGTGGCCACGCGCGCGTCCAGGCCCTCCGCGCCGCGCAGCAGCGCGCCCGCCACGACCCCGACCACGAGACCCGCCAGCAGCGCGGCCGACAGGCCGGCGATCGCCCCCGCGACCGGCGCGCCCGCCGGGCGACCCGCCGACGCGCGACCCCCGGTGACGCCCGCCGCGACCACCCACGCCACGGCGATGGCCAACGCCCCGTGCCGCAGCCGCCACGCCACGTCCGCCCAGGTGGGCAGGCCGCGGAAGCCGCCGTCACCGGAACCGCCCCGGTGCGGCGGAGCGCCCGTGCGGACCGCCGCGTACCCCACGCAGAACGCCGCGCCGAACAGCAGGCCCACCACCGGGCCGACCCCCAGGCCGATCGCCCTCGGCCCGAGCGGTGCCGCCACCCCCGCCCACACCAGGCCGGCCAGGACGCCCACGCCGACCTCCAGCCGCCCGACCGGGAGCGCGCCCCGCAGCTCCCACCACGCGAAGTTGGGCGTGCCCCGGCGTTCGAGGTGCCGGGCGAGGAAGCCGAGCCAGCGCCGCGGACCGGGGCCGCGGTGGCGCGGTCTGCGGGCCGCGCCCGCCGGCCGCGCCCGGTCGGAGTAGGTCTCCGCGATGAACGACTCCAGCAGGAACACCCGCACCGACGCCTCGTCGGGCAGGTCGAGCAGGTCGTCCGGGCGCGGGACGGACCGGGCCAGGGACACCATGAGCGGCGACGTCAGCGCCGCCGCCACCGGCGGGTGCGCCGCCACCCGCCGCCAGCCCCCGCCCAGGTGCGCCACCGCGTCCGTGACGTCCACGCCGGCCAGCTCGAACGTCGTCACCCCCGCCAGCCCCGCCAACGCCGGGTCCGGCCTGCTGGTCAGCACGACGGGGTCGGTCGGGCCGAGTTGGGCGTTCACCGCCTCCACCGCCACCGCCCGCAGCGGCTCGGCCACCTCGTCCAGGCCGTCCAGCACCGGCAGCACCGCCCCGGCCGCCACCAGCTCCGCGCCCCCGGTGATCCCGTAGTCGGCTTCCAGCCGCCCGGCGATCCAGTCCCGCAGCACCTGCCGCTCCGGGTCCCACAGCGCCAGGGCCAGCGGCACCGGCACCGGCTCGTCCGCCCGGCGGTGCGCGAGCAGGTCCAGGGTCAGCCGCACGGCGAGCACCGTCTTGCCCGACCCTCCCGGACCGACCACGACCAGCCGCCGCACGGGCAGCAGCCGGGCCGCCGTCACCGGCCCGTCGAGGTCCGACCGCTCCGCGCGGCCCCGAGCCGACCACGCCACCGGCAGCGGCGGCGAGCGCAGCATGCCCCGGCCGACCCACTCGCCGTGCCACTGCGTCGACACCGCCGCGGCCAGCCGGGTCCGCGCCTCGCCGACGTCCACCGCGGGCCGGCGATCACGCCTGCCGAGCACGACCGCGAGCAGGACCAGCGCCACCACCGCCGCGACGACCGCGCACCCGCTCAGCACGCCCTCGACGCCGCCCACCGTGCGATGGACCGAAAGCCACACCGAGGACGCCGTCACGCTCGACAACGCCGCCGCCACCACCCACAGCCACCGCCCGTCGCGCGGCGCGGAGTGGAAGTGGACCGCGTCGATGCGCCCGGCCTGGACGACCGGTCCGGCGACCGCGCCCCCGGTCACCTGGTTGACCGTGCGGCCGTCCTCGATCACCGGGCCGGCGGCTCACCGGTGCCGAAGCGCTCCCGGAGCAGCCTGCCCCGCTCCGCCACCCGTCCCGGCGCCTGCTGGGCGAGCTGCCAGGCGTGGGAGTTCTGCAGCGCGGCCAACCGCGCGGCCCAGTCGACCGGCTGCACGACGGTGCGGCTGCGGCGGTCGTGCCAGCACGTCGGCCCGCGCAACGACAGGCACTCGACCACGGACAGGACCACCAGCACGAACCCGAGCAGCAGCAGCGGGACGTCGAGCCGCAGCAACCCGACGATCCACGCGACCCAGGCCAGGGCGGGCAGCAGCACGGTGAACGCCGTGCGCTTCACCGCCTGCCCGAACCGCATCCGCCTGCCACCGCCCACGGGGACGACGACCAGCGAGGTGACCACCTTGCCGACCGTCCGCCCGAACCACACGTGCATGCCCACGTCATAGGCCGCGACGACGAGCACCTGCGCCAGCACCGTGGCGGCGACCGAGGACGTGACCGTGCCCCAGACCTCGGCCAGGCCCGACGAGGCGCTGTCGCCCATGTCGCCGAACCGGAGCGACAGCAGCCCGGTCACGCCGTCGCCCGCGACGGAGGCCGTCTCCAGCGCGGCGCTGTGCTTGACGTGCCCCAGCGTCAGCAGCCAGACCGGCGAGGTGACCGCCAGCACCAGGACCCAGTCGACCAGTCGCGCGGTCCAGCGGCGGCCGAGGTGGCGCGGCACGGGCGGGTGGAAGGTCATCACGTGCTCCTGCCTGTCCACGAAGAGTGCCGAAGGTACTACCGGCAGTGGTCGGGCGGGCACGTAAAACTGCGGGCACCGCAGTCACGATCGGGTGCTGTTCGGTGAGTGGTCGACTGGACCGGGAGCGTGACCTAACGTCCGACGGATGAAGCTCGAACTGCGGCACCTGCGGGTCGTCTGCGCGATCGCAGACGCGGGCAGCCTGTCGAAGGCGTCCTCCGTCCTGGGGCTCGCCCAGCCCGCCCTGACGGCCCAGCTCCACCGGATCGAAGGACTGCTCGGCGGCAAGCTGTTCGAGCGCGACCACAAGGGGGCCCGGCCGACCGCGCTGGGCGAGCTGGTGCTGGAACGGGCGCGCGTGCTGCTGCCCGCGTTCTCCCGGTTGCAGGAGGACGCGCTGCGGCTCGTGGACGACGACGCGCCCGCCGAGCGCTACCGGGTGGGCGCGGTGAACGGCCCGATGCTGGGCGGGCTGGTGCACCGGCTCACCGAGGCCCACCCCGGCTCGCACGTGTCCACGCAGGTGTCGTGGTCGGGCTCGGAGCTGTCCGCCATGGTGGCCGCCGGACGGCTGGACTACGTGCTGGTGGGCGTGTGCGGCGACGCCCCACCGCCGTCGGAGCACGGGCTGACGTGGCAGGTGATCGCGGTCGACCCGGTGTTCGTGCTGATGCCCGAGGACCACCCGTTCACGTTGCTGGAGGAGGTGGAACTCGGGGCGCTGAAGGACATGCAGTGGGCGGTGACGCCCGGCGACGGGTGCTTCGGCGACTGCTTCGTGGCCGCGTGCAGCCGAGCCGGCTTCACCCCGCGCACGATGTACGAAGTGGACGTCAACAGCTGCGTCGACCTGGCCGCGTCGGGCGACGCGGTGGCGCTGTGCCAGCCGACCTTCCGCCGCACGCCGGGCCTGGTCGCGATGCCGCTCGCCGGCGCGCCCCTGCGGTGGCGGCACCTGATCGGCTGGGACCCGGAGGGCCCGGCCGCCGCGTTCGGCCCGCAGGTGCTGCGGTACGCCGCCGAGGCGTACCGGGAGACGGCCGAGCGCAACCCGCGCTACGCGGGCTGGCTGCCCGGACACCCGGAGTACGGCGCGGTGCCGCACCTCGCGGCCGGCTGACGGGGGAACCGCGGTGGAGCCCGACCGCCACTGCCGCCGGATCGCGCTCGTCGATCGCGCTGCTGCTGGATCGGGCTGCCGCCGGGCCGCTCTCGCGGATCACCCTGCCGCTTGATTGCCCTGCCGCTTGATCGCGCTGCGCCGGGCCGCGCCTCCGCCCGGCCGGCGCGGGCGGTGGCGGTTCGAAGCCGCGCGACGGCGAGGGGTTTCGGCCGGCGGCGATGGGGGTGGCCGTGGCGGGCGGGCGTGGCGGGCGGTTGCGGCTGGTGGCTGCGGGTGGTGCGCGCTGCGGGTGACGGCGGTGGGTGCCCGCAGGCGCGGGGCTGCGTGGGCGGCGGCTGGTGGGCGGGCGTGGCGGGCGGTTGCGGCCGGCGGCTGGGGGTGGTGCGCGCTGCGGGTGACGGCGGTGGGTGCCCGCAGGCGCGGGGCTGCGTGGGCGGCGGCTGGTGGGCGGGCGTGGCGGGTGGCGCGGGTGGTGGCGGACGGGCGTGGTTGGGGGCGGGCGTGGTTGGCGGTGGTCCGGTGCGGTGGTGGGTGGTCGTCGTGGCGTGTCGGTGGTGGGGCCATCAACCGGTCTTATGACCGAAGCGGTATTACCGCGAGCGGACCCGCCGACCTAGCTTTCACGGGGAATCCCTGCCCTCCCTCGAGGAGAATTCCCCATGTCACCACGTTTGAGACCACTGGCGCTGACCGCGGCGCTCGTGGCGGCCACCGCCCTGACCACGGTGGCCGCCCCGACCGCCCAGGCCGCGCCCGCCGGCCAGGAAGCCGAGATCCTCTCCGCGCTCCAGCGCGACCTCGGGCTCGACGCCGACCAGGCCCGCGCCCGCCTCGCCGCCGACGAGCGCTCCGCCGGCACGGCGCACGCCCTGCGCAAGCGCCTGGACGGCCGGTTCGGCGGCGCGTGGATCGACTCCTCCGGCACGCTGACCGTGGGCGTGACCCGGGCCGCCGACACCGACCAGGGCGGCGTGCGCACGAAGCTGGTGCAGCGCAGCGAGAACGACCTGGACGCGGTCAAGGCGGCACTGGACGCGCACGTCGCCGCCGCGCCGCGCTCCGTCCCCGGCTGGTACGTCGACCTGCCCACCAACACCGTCGTGGTCAAGTCCCAGCCCGGCCGGCTGGCCGCCGCGCGGGCCTTCGTCGCGTCGTCCGGCGTCGCCGCCTCGGCCGTCCGGTACGTCACGACCACCGAAGCGCCCCGCCCGCTGATCGACGTGATCGGCGGCAACGCCTACACCATCGGCAGCGGCACCCGGTGCTCGGTCGGCTTCTCCGTCAACGGCGGGTTCGTCACCGCCGGGCACTGCGGCTCGACCGGCGCGTCCACCGCCAACCCGAGCGGCACGTTCCGGGGGTCCAGCTTCCCCGGCAACGACTACGCGTGGGTCCAGGTCGCGGCGGGCAACACGCCGCGCGGGCTGGTCAACAACTACTCCGGCGGCACGGTCTCGGTCGCCGGCTCGCAGGACGCGCCCGTCGGCGCGACGGTGTGCCGGTCCGGGTCGACCACCGGCTGGCACTGCGGCACCATCCAGGCCCGCAACTCCTCGGTGACCTACCCGCAGGGCACGGTCACCGGCCTGATCCAGACCACGGTCTGCGCCGAGCCCGGCGACTCGGGCGGCTCGCTGCTGGCCGGCACGCAGGCGCAGGGCGTCACCTCCGGCGGCTCCGGCAACTGCCGCTCCGGCGGCACCACGTACTTCCAGCCGGTCAACGAGATCCTGCAGACCTACGGCCTCACCCTGGTCACCGGCGGCGGCGGCAACCCCGACCCGCCGACCGGCTGCCAGAACGCGGAGACCACCTACACCGGCTCCCTGGCGGCGGGCGGGCAGGCGTACCAGCCCAACAACAGCTACTACCAGTCCACGGTGTCCGGCGCGCACGTCGGCTGCCTGGCCGGTCCGGGCGGGGCCGACTACGACCTGTACCTGGAGAAGTGGAACGGCAGCTCGTGGGCCGTGGTGGCCAAGGGCGACAGCCCTGCCGCGAGCGAGACCGTGAACTACAACGGCACACCGGGCTACTACCGCTACCGCGTGCACGCGTACAGCGGGTCCGGCGCCTACACGCTCGGGGTCACGAACCCCTAGCGCCGGGTGAAGACCGTCGCGGGCCCGTGTCGTTCCACCGTCTCCCCGACACGGGCTCGCGACGCCACGATCCGCCATCGGGGGCGGGCGGCCCCGCGGGTTCCCGGAGCCCCGAACCCGGACCCGCGGGGCCCTCCCCGGGATCACCCTTTCGGTTTGACCTGATCGAGTGGGCGCGGCACGGAGCGTCAGTCACCCGATCGAGTTGTCAAGGAACCGGTGCGGCCTGGTCGATGCGGAGGGGGTAACTGTGCAGGTCCCCAACCAGGTTAGGAAAACCGTGTCCGGAAATCGCACGCGCGGCCTCCTGCGTGCCGCCGCCCTGCTCGCCGTCGGTACCTCCCCGCTGCTCGCGTCCGCCGCGTCGGCCAGCGAGGCCCCCACCGACATCATGGACGGCAAGCTCGGCACCGCCCCCGAGGTGGGCGCGGACGCCGCCAAGCCCGTCGCCGACGTGCTCGGCGGCCAGCCCGTGAAGCTGCCCGCGCCGCTGCCGGGCGGCACGTCGGACGTCCAGGTGCCGCACGTCGCGGCCCCCGCCGCGGTGCAGGCGCCCGCCGTCCCGGCCGTGCCGCAGCTGGACCAGGCGCTCGCCGGGCAGCCCCGCGCCCTGCCCGCCACCCCGGAGCTGCCGCTGCTCGCCCCGCCCATCTCGGGCCCGGCCGAGGCGCCCGACCTCTCCGACCTGAGCAAGCTGCCGCTGCCGCTCGGCTAGGCCGGCGTCGTGGGCGGGCGGGGCAGCTGAGGGTCCCGCTCGCCCATTTCCTGCACCAGCAGCGCCACGTACAGCGAGAGCACCGACTCCGGGTCCTCCAGGGACACCCCGAGCACCTGCTCGATCCGGCTCAACTGCTGGTAGTACGCGGTCCGGGAGAGGTGCGCGGCGGCTGCGGCGGCGGACTTGTTGCCGCCGTGCTCGCAGAAGCTCCGCAGCAGTTCCACCAGCCGGGTGCCCTGGTTGGCGTCTCGCGCCAGCAGCGGGCCCAGCTCGCGGTCGGCGAACGCCAGCACCCGCTCGTCCTCGCGCAGCAGGTGCAGCAACCCGCGCAACCGCACGTCGTCCAGCCGGTGGTAGAGCCGGCTGCCGGAGGAGCGCAGCGCCGCGCCCGCCACGTGCGCCGCCTCGCCCAACGACCGCCGCACCTCCGGCACCGCGGTCACGGTCGTGCCGACGGCCACCACCACGGGCAGCGCGTGCTGCGTCGCCGCCGCCCGGCGGTGCACCTCCCGGGCCAGCCGCCGCAGCACGCCGTCCAGCCCCGCCTGCGGCGGCAGGGAGAGCAGCGCCCGCACGCTCGTGTCGTCCACCACGCCGACCAGCGCGGGCACCGTCACCCGCCGGGCCGCCAGCGCCGTTGCCTCGGCGAGGTCCCGCAGCACCTCCTGCGACGCCAACGCCTGCGCGGGCGCGGTCGAGGTGCCGGGCCGGATCGCCACCCCGACGAGCTGCCGCCGGTCCAGCGGAACGCCGAGCGCAGCCGCCCGCGCCGGCAGGTCGTGCGGCGGCTGCCCGAGCAGCTGGGTGAGCAGCGTCCGGTGGGTCTGCCGCTCCAGCGACTCGCGGTCCCGCGCCACGAGCCGGTGCACGGCCAACGCCGACGCGGCCCGCTCGGCCACCACGACGTGCCGGTGCGGCGGCGCTTCCGGCGTCACCAGCACCAGCCGCCCCCAGTCCGCGCCCCGCGCGCCGACCACCGTCACCAGCCACCCGGCCCGCTCGTCGTAGGCCGTGCGCTCGGACACGGCCACCGCGCGCGACCGCTGACCCCAGTCGGCGAGCAGCGCGGTCGGGTCCTGCCCCGCCGCGTCGTAGGCCAGCACCTCGTGCCCCAACGTCTCCAGCACCACCGGCAACCCCGACGTCCGGGCCACCTCGCGCAGCACCTCGGCGGGCTCCGCGCCGGCCACGGTGAGCGCGGTGAACGCCTCGTGCACCTGCTCGGCCGCCCGCAGCTCGGCCAGCTGCGCGTCCACGATCAGCGACACCACGGCCTCGGTCACGGACACGAACCGGGTCTCGCGGGCCAGCGTGATCAACGGCAGCTCGTGCCGCTCGGCGGCGGCCACCAGCGCGCCCGGCACCTCGTCGCTCCACCGCCGCACCAGCTCCACGACCAGGCCGGCCGCGCCCACGGCGGCGAGGTCGGCGACGTAGCGGGCCAGGCCGTCGGGGTCGTCGGGCAGCGCGATGCCGGTGGTCAGCACCAGCTCGCCCCCGCGCAGCAGGTGCGCGATGTCGGCGACCTCGGCGGCGTGCACCCACCGCACCCGGCGACCCATCCCGGCCGCGCCCGCGACCACGGCCGGCTCGCCGCGCCGGACCACGGGGAGGGCGAGCGCTTCGGCGACCGTGGGGTACATGGACACAACGTAATGCGCGACGCCGGAAAGGGGTACAGGTTGTCCATGGCGGCCCCCGGCACCGCCGACCACACTCCTCCTTCAGGGACCTACGACCGGAGGACGCGATGGCACACGAGGAGCTGCTGGCCCGGCACCGCGCGGTGATGCCCCACTGGATGGCCCTCTACTACGAGCAGCCGATCGAGCTGGCCAGCGCGAGCGGACGCCGCGTCACCGACCGCGAGGGCCGCACCTACCTGGACTTCTTCGCCGGCATCCTGACCAACGCGGTCGGCTACGACGTGGCCGAGATCTCCGACGCGATCCGGTCCCAGCTCGCGACCGGCGTGCTGCACAGCTCCACGCTCTACCTGATCCGCTCGCAGGTCGAGCTGGCGGAGAAGATCGCCGAGCTGTCCGGCATCCCGGACGCGAAGGTGTTCTTCACCAACTCCGGCACCGAGGCCAACGAGACGGCGCTCATGCTGGCCACCCAGTACCGCCGCAGCGACCAGGTCCTCGCGCTGCGCAACTCCTACCACGGTCGCGCGTTCGCCACCGTCGCCATCACCGGCAACCGGGGCTGGTCGGCGTCCTCGCTCAGCCCGGTCAAGGTGAGCTGGGTGCACGGCGGCTACCGGTACCGCAGCCCGTTCCGCGACCTGTCCGACGCCGACTACGTCAAGGCGTGCGTGGCGGACCTGCGCGAGGTGATCGAGACGGCGACCGCCGGCGACGTGGCGTGCCTGATCGCCGAGCCGATCCAGGGCGTCGGCGGGTTCTCCTCGCCGCCGGACGGGCTGTTCGCCGCGTTCAAGGAGGTGCTGGACGAGTACGGCATCCTGCTGATCTCCGACGAGGTGCAGACCGGGTGGGGCCGCACCGGCGAGCACTTCTGGGGCATCCAGGCGCACGGCGTGACGCCGGACGCGATGACGTTCGCCAAGGGCCTGGGCAACGGCCTGGCCATCGGCGGGGTGGTCGCGCGGGGCGACCTGATGGACTGCCTCACGGCCAACTCGCTGTCCACGTTCGGCGGCAACCCGGTGGCCACCACCGGCGCGCTGGCCACGTTGAACTACCTGCTCGACCACGACCTCCAGGCCAACGCGGCCAAGCTCGGCGAACGGCTGATCGACGGGCTGCGCGACATCGCGGCGGACCGGCCCGCGGTGGGCGACGTGCGCGGCAAGGGGCTGATGGTCGGCATCGAGCTGGTCGGCCCGGACGGCGCGCCGGACGCGGCCAAGGCGGTCGAGGTGCTGGAGGGCACGCGGGAGCGCGGGCTGCTGGTGGGCAAGGGCGGCCTGTACGGGAACGTGATCCGCCTCGCGCCGCCCATGACGTTGACCGAGGACGAGGTCGAAGAGGCGCTGGGCATCCTGGAGGACGTGCTGTGAACGGGGACGCGGTGGACGGGGACGCGGTGGACGCGGGCGTGGTGAGCGGGGGCGCGGTGGGCGCGGGCGTCGTGGACGGGGGCGCGGTGGGCGCGGTGGGCGCTGCCGGGCCGAAGCGGATCGGGCACTGGATCGGCGGCAAGCCGTGGAGCGGGGAGAGCGCGCGTTCCGGGGACGTGTACGACCCGGCGACCGGGCGGGTGGCCGCTCGGGTGGACTTCGCCGACGAGGCCACCGTGGACGAGGCGGTGGCCGCCGCGCGGGAGGCGTTCGCGTCGTGGCGCAACGCCTCGCTGGCGCAGCGGTCGACCGTGATGTTCGCGTTCCGGGAGCTGCTGAACGCGCGCAAGGGCGAGCTGGCCGCGATCGTCACCGCCGAGCACGGGAAGGTGCTGTCCGACGCGGCGGGGGAGGTGCAGCGCGCGTTGGAGGCGGTCGAGTTCGCGTGCGGCATCCCGCACCTGCTCAAGGGCGGGTTCAGCGAGAACGCGTCCACGCGGGTGGACGTGTACTCGATCCAGCAGCCGCTGGGCGTGGTCGGCGTGATCTCGCCGTTCAACTTCCCGGCCATGGTGCCGCTGTGGTTCGTGCCCAACGCGATCGCGTGCGGCAACGCGGTGGTGCTCAAGCCGTCGGAGAAGGACCCCTCGGCGGCGAACTTCATCGCGGAGCTGTTCGCCGAGGCCGGGTTGCCCGACGGCGTGCTGAACGTGGTGCACGGCGACAAGGTCGCGGTCGACCGGGTGCTGGAGCACCCGGACGTGAAGGCGGTGTCGTTCGTGGGCTCGACACCGATCGCGCGGTACGTCTACGAGACCGGCACGCGGCACGGCAAGCGCGTGCAGGCGTTGGGCGGCGCGAAGAACCACATGGTCGTGCTGCCCGACGCCGACCTGGACCTGGCGGCGGACGCGGCGGTGTCGGCCGGGTTCGGTTCGGCGGGGGAGCGGTGCATGGCGATCTCGGTCGTGGTCGCGGTGGACCCGGTGGGCGACGAACTGGTGTCGAAGATCGTGGACCGGATGCGGGACCTCCACGTCGGTGACGGTCGTCGTCCCGGCTGCGAGATGGGGCCGTTGGTGACGGGGGCGCACCGGGACCGGGTGTTGTCCTATGTGGATGGTGGAGCGGCGGAGGGCGCGTCGCTGGTCGTGGACGGCCGGTCGCACGCGATCGACGGTGACGCGGCGGGGTTCTGGCTCGGGCCGACGTTGTTCGACCACGTGGGGACGGACATGGCGCTGTACCGGGACGAGATCTTCGGGCCGGTGCTGTCGGTGCTGCGGGTGGGGACGTACGACGACGCGTTGGAGGTGGTGAACGCGAACCCGTACGGGAACGGCACGGCGATCTTCACCAACGACGGCGGGGCGGCGCGGCGGTTCCAGAACGAGGTCGAGGTCGGGATGGTCGGGGTGAACGTGCCCATCCCGGTGCCGGTGGCGTACTACTCGTTCGGCGGGTGGAAGGACTCGCTGTTCGGCGACTCGCACGCTTATGGGCCCGAGGGGGTGCACTTCTTCACCCGGACCAAGGTGGTGACGGGTCGGTGGCTGGACCCGTCGCACGGCGGCGTGAACCTGGGCTTCCCCCAAAACACCTGACCTCGGCGTGTCCTACGTTCGCGTCACCCGTGTCCTACGTTCAGAACGCGCGTGTCGAACGTTCAGGACTCGTGTGTCGAACGTTGAGAGCGCGAGAGTCCTACGTTCGGAGCGTGTGAGTCCTACGTTGAGGGTGCGAGAGTCCTACGTTCGGGGGCGGTGAGTTCAGCGCTCGGGTCCGGCTCGATTTGACATGGGGCCCTTACGGGTACCCGGGGCAGGCCAAAGCCGGCAGGCCCGGCGGCGGCCGCCGAGACCGCGCCGCACTTGGCGTGCCCGAGCACGACCACCAGCGGCACCGCC